>NZ_JBSHBP010000076.1:0-37366 GCF_053612065.1 Streptomyces sp. NPDC054765
GTTGCCTGCGCGTCACACCCAGCTTCCTACCGGGTTCCGTCCCCATGCGGGGACGGAACCCGAAGGTTGATCACAACCACACACAGGCCCTAGTGGCTCGGCTCGGATAGTTGACCTTGTAATCGGCCTCGGCTCCGTTGCGTGTCACCCTCACCGATCATCGACCGCAGCGGCGTGGGGAACCAGGCCCCGAGAAGATGACGTCATCCCGGGACTACGCAAGATCGTGATGAGCTTCAAAGGAGTCCGGCAGATGACGGGAATAGCCACCCGGTACCTCTACCTCGTCCGGCATGGCGAGGCGGTTCCGGACGAAAGCGGGCTTTCGGAGAATGGCCGTCGGCAGGCAGCCCTGCTCGGCCAACGCTTACGCGACAGCCCTATCTCGGTCGTGCACCATGGCCCGCTCCCCAGGGCAGCGCAGACTGCAGGCCTGATCGGCGAGCAATTGACCGAAGTCCCCCTGCAGGTCTCCGATATCGCCGGGGACTATGTTCCGCACCTGCCGGAACGGGACGAACTGCCACCTGACTGCGCCGACTTCCTCCTGCGTTTCCTCGACCAGTTCACCGCCGAGGAACGCGAACGCGGTCCGGTACTGGCGCGTCAGGCCCTGGATCAGTTCACCGGCCCGGTGAGCGGCGAGAAAGAACGACACGAGCTCGTCGTCACGCACAATTTCCTGGTCGGCTGGCTGGTGCGCCATGCCACGGACGCCCCCAAGTGGCGCTGGCTCGGCCTCAACCAGGGCAACGCCGCCCTGACAGTCATCCGCTATGCGCCCGGCAGGCCGTCATCGGTCCTCTTCTACAACGACATGCGGCATCTGCCTGCCGAATTGCGCTGGACCGGATTTCCTCCCGGACTGCAGGTGTGAGCCTTTCCATCGCAATCGGCTACGCAGCCCTGTCCGGGTAGCGGATCCAACTGACCCGCCCTCCCTACCCGGCCAGGTACTGCCGCAGCAGATCTCGTAGCTCGGTCTCGAATGCGGCGTAGTCCCGGCGGAGTTGGCTGCCGGGCCAGTCCTCGGGGAGCAGTTCGGCGGGCAGCAGCGGGTCGGAGAGGAGGTGGCGCAGGGCCGCGGCCGCGACCGTGAAGCGGTCGGCGGGGGTGGTGGCGCGGGCCAGCGCGGACGTCAGGGCGCGGGCTCGGCATGCCCAGCCGGACAGGTCCCACAGCCGGGCGGCGAGGGCGGCCGGGTCGCCGTCCGGGGAGCCGGTGAGCCAGGTGCACTGCGCGGTGACGACGGCGGGCCGGACCCGGTCGAGGTTGGCGGGGCGCAGCCAGCTGCCCTCGCGGAGTTCGGCCAGCCGCAGCGCCGCCATGGCCTGGCGCAACGCGGTGCGCTCGGCGGCGGGACGGCGTTCCGCGGTGGCGACGACGGCGATCTCCCAGTCTCCGCTCCAGGGCCGGGTCCTGGGTGAGCGGCTTTCGTCCTGCCGGGCCTGGCGCGCCAGCAGACGGGCGGTGAGGGCGTACGAGCCGTCGGTCTGCCGCAGGTCGTCGGCGGCCACCATGCGGGAGAGCGCGGCCCGGACGGTGCCCTCGGCGATACCGAACAGCTCACCGACCCGCACCAGGGCACGCGCCGGCAGCCGCGGCGGGTGATGGCCGAGCAGAGTGCTCAGCACGATGGAGCGGGCGGTGAGCGGCCGTGGCACGAGGGCGGCGGCTTCGGTCTCGTCGGAGGTGCCGGTGACGTCGTCGTTCATATGTGCACGAAATTCTAGCGATGCCGACGTGGGGCATTACAGCCTTCCCACGGCTGTTCCAGTTCTGTAACGTCGATGTATGACCGTCACCCATGAAGTCGTGAATCAGGCACCGCCGCTGACCGGGTTCAGTACGGCGGACGAGCCGGCCCTGCTGGAGGCGCTGCGCCGGGACGGCGCCGAGTGGGGCACCCGGGAAGTGTCCGAGCTCGGCGCGCTGGCCGGTTCCGCGGCGGTGCAGGAACAGGCGCGCCGGGCGGAGGAACAGCCGCCCCGGCTGCACACCCACGACCGCTTCGGACACCGCATCGACGAGGTCGACTTCCACCCGGCGTGGCATCAGCTGATGACCGTCGCGGTGGAGCACGGACTGCACGCCGCGCCCTGGGCGGACGACCGCGCCGGGGCGCATCTGGTGCGTGCCGCGAAGTTCTACGTCTGGTCGCAGGCCGAGGCCGGGCACGGCTGCCCGGTCTCGATGACGTACGCCGCCGTCCCCGCGCTGCGCGCCGCACCGGAACTCGCCGCGCAGTACGAGCCGCTGCTCACCGCCCGCAGCTACGACTTCGGGCTGCGGGCGCCGCTGACCAAGTCGGGCCTGATCGCGGGCATGTCGATGACGGAGAAGCAGGGCGGCTCCGACGTACGGGCCAACACCACCACCGCGGTCCCGGCCGGCGACGGCACCTACCGCCTCACCGGCCACAAGTGGTTCACCTCGGCGCCGATGAGCGATGTGTTCCTGGCGCTGGCGCAGACCGCGGAGGGGCTCGGCTGTTTCCTGGTGCCGAGGGTGCTGCCGGACGGCACACGCAACGGCATGCGGCTGATGCGGCTCAAGGACAAGCTGGGCAACCGCTCCAACGCCTCCTCCGAGATCGAGTACGACGAGGCGGTGGGCTGGCCGGTCGGCGAGCCGGGCCGGGGGGTGCGGACCATCGTCGAGATGGTGAACATGACCCGGCTGGACTGTGTGCTGGGGTCGGCGGCCGGGATGCGGGCGGGACTGCGGCAGGCGCTGCACCACACCGCGCACCGGCAGGCCTTCGGACGGGAGTTGGACCGCCAGCCGCTGATGCGCTCGGTGCTCGCCGATCTGGCGGTCGAGTCCGAGGCGGCGACGCTCCTGGGGATGCGGCTGGCGACGGCGGTGGACCGGTCGCAGGCCGGGGACGCCGGCGAGGCGGCACTGCGCCGGCTGGCACTGGCGGCGGGAAAGTACTGGGTGTGCAAGCGGGGCAGCACCCATGCGGCGGAGGCGCTGGAGTGCCTGGGCGGCAACGGCTACGTCGAGGATTCCGGTATGCCGCGGCTCTACCGGGAGGCGCCGCTGCTGTCCATCTGGGAGGGCTCGGGCAATGTCGCCGCGCTCGATGTGCTGCGGGCACTGGGCAAGGAGCCGGCCGCCCTGGACGCGTTCTTCGCGGAGGTGGAGACCGCGGCGGGTGCCGACCGCCGGCTGGACGCGGCGGTGGCCGGGATCCGCAAGTTGCTCGGCGGGCTCGCCGACCCGGAGCGGGCGCAGCTGATGGCGCGGTCGCTGGCGGAGCGGATGGCGCTGGTGCTGCAGGGCTCCCTGCTGGTGCGGTACAGCCACCCGGCCCTGGCCGACGCGTTCTGCGCCTCGCGGCTCGACGGGGAGTGGGGCAACGCCTTCGGCACCCTGCCGGCCGGCGCCGACCTGGCCTCGATCCTGGAGCGCGCCCGGCCGGGGACGGCCGACGTGGGTGCGGCCGGGGGCGGGGTCTGATGTCCGTACGGGTGGAGCGCGCCGGGCCGGTGACGACGGTGGTGCTGTCCCGGCCGGCGTCCCGCAATGCCGTGGACGGTGCGACGGCCGGACAACTGGCCGCCGCCTTCCGGGAGTTCGACGAGGACGACGGCGCACGGGTGGCGGTGTTGTGGGGCGAGGGCGGGACGTTCTGCTCGGGCGCCGACCTCAAGGCGATCGGCACCGAGCGCGGCAACCGGGTGGCGCCGGACGGGGACGGGCCGATGGGGCCGACGCGGATGCGGCTCGGCAAGCCGGTGATCGCGGCGGTCGCCGGTCATGCGGTGGCCGGCGGTCTGGAGCTGGCGCTGTGGTGCGACCTCCGGGTGGCGGAGGAGGACGCTGTCTTCGGGGTGTTCTGCCGGCGCTGGGGCGTGCCGCTGATCGACGGGGGTACGGTCCGGCTGCCGCGGCTGATCGGCGCGGGCCGGGCGATGGACCTGGTGCTGACGGGGCGTCCGGTCCCGGCCGCGGAGGCGCTGGACATCGGTCTCGTCCATCGCGTGGTGCCGACCGGGACGGCGCGTGCGGAGGCGGAGCTGCTGGCGGCGGAGATCGCCCGTTTCCCGCAGGCGTGTCTGCGCAGCGACCGCGCCTGTCTGCTGGACCAGGAGGGCCGGGACGAAGCGTCGGCGATGGCGGAGGAGTTCCGCTACGGGCAGTCGGTGCTGGCCGAATCGGGGGAGGGTGCGGCACGGTTTGCCGCGGGGGCGGGGCGGCACGGGGCGCCGGACGGCAGCCCGTAGGTGCCGGACCGGAACCCGGGAGGCCGCCGCCCGGCCTCGGCGAGGGCCGGGGCATCCGGTGGGAACACCACGCGCGGACGATCGTTTCGTTGGTGAGCTTCATTGATCACCTGCGGATCCACGCGTACCGTCCCTCTCCCCCGGGCCATCCGCCCGGCCCGCCCGGCCCCAAGGAGCCGCCCCCCATGAGCGATCTCAACTACCCCGAGCAGGGCGGCACTCGGCGCACCCCGCTGCCGCCCGGCTATCACCATCTCCACGAGGAGCTGCCGATCGGCCACGGGCGGGCGGTGCTGACCGCGGCGGGCGAGGCGATCACCACCTTCCGGATGCACCGCGCGGCAGGCACCCGGGTCCGGGCCGACGCCCCGCGCGCCGCGCCGGGTGTGGGCGTCGAGGTGTCGCTGGGCCTCGGCCCGCTGCGGCTGCGGGCGCCGTGCACCGTGGTGTGGACAGTGGCCGAGGAGGACCGCATCGGCTTCGGATACGGGGCCCGGAAGGGACATCCCGAGTGCGGCGAGGAGGCGTTCGTCGCCGAGCTGCGCGCCGATGGCTCGGTGTGGTTCACCGTGACCGCCTTCAGCCGTCCCGCCCATACGGTCACCCGCCTCGCCGGACCGCTGGTCCCCGTCTTCCAGCGTCAGTACGTCCGCCATCTCGGCCGGACGCTCCGCCGCCTCACACACCTCCGATAATTTGCGCCGGAAGAACGGTCCGCCCCGGATCCCGGGGCGGGGCGGCAGCGGGGCTGCCCGAGACAGGCTCTCACCGCGTGGTCCGGCGATCCGCTCACCCCCTGATGACCCCTGAAACACGCTTTGTTACCGACGCGTAGCAATGCGGCTCACGACCGCCATATGTCCACCCCGGCTTCATCATTTCGTCACCATCACCTCTGCTGATCGTGAAAGAAAACCAGGCATGTGTGAAGAAGAACTGATCCCGCCGCAGGCGGACATGACCGAGCAGGAGTGGCTGCGGGCCGGATCGGCGGCGACGGCCGGGGGGCCGTCGATGCGTACGACGGGGCGGGTTCCGCAGTGGGTGAACCGGCGGACGCTGCTCGGTGGCGCGATGGCCGGCGCGGCGCTCGCGGTGCTGCCCTCGCCGGCCCAGTCGCCCGCCTCCGCCGCGCCCCGTCCCGGGGCCCCGGGAGCCTTCCCGTTCCCCGAACACCCCGACGGCAGGGGCGAGTTCGCCGTCCTGGTCACCGGCGATGCGGGGACGGGCGACGAGGCGCAGTATGCGGTGGCGGCCGCCGCGCGCGATATCTGCGCGGCCGAGGGCGTCGGCCTTGCCGTGGGGCTCGGCGACAACATCTACGAGAACGGGCCGGAGTCCGCCCATGACTCGGAGTTCCAGGACAAGTTCGAGAAGCCGAACAGCGGTATCGATGTGCCATGGCTGATGGTGCTGGGCAATCACGACTGCTCGGGGCTGATCCCCGGCAGCGGCAGCGACCCGTCGCGCGGTGACCGCGAGGTCGCCTATGCGACCACCTCGCGACGCTGGTACATGCCGAGCCGCTACTACAGCGTGCCGCTGCCGGCCGCTGATCCGCTGGTGGAGTTCTTCGCGATCGACACCATTCCCTGGTCGTCGTACGTCGCCCAGCTCGACCCGTACTTCCGGTGGGACGGGCCGTACATGCGCGAGCAGCGGAGCTGGCTGGACGGTGCGCTGCGCGCCTCGCGGGCCCGCTGGAAGGTGGTGATCGGACACCACCCGTATCTCAACAACGGCAAGCACGGCAGCGCCGGTTCCTATGACGGTTTCGAGATCGGGAACTACACCAGTGGCGTCCATCTGAAGGACATGTACGAGAAGGTGGTGTGCGGACGGGCCGATCTGATCCTGTCCGGTCACGACCACACCCTGCAGATCCTGGAGCCGACGGCCCGTACGGGCGGCACCCGGCAGGTGGTGTGCGGTGCGTCGGCCAAGACAGAGGACGGCAAGGCGCACTTCGGCAATCCGGCGGCCTGGCAGAACTTCTCCGACCACGGGTTCATGGTGCTGAAGGTGTCCGGCGCACGGCTGACCATCGATGCGTACACCGTCGATGTGGCAACGCGGAAGGCCACCCTGCGGCACCGCGCCCAGCAGACCCGGCCGGTCGCGGCGCCGGCGCGGGCGCACGCCTGACGGCGGGGGAGTTACCGGGACGACGCAACTCCCGGCCCGTGTTCCCCGTCCGGCCGCGCACCCTCCGCCGGGGGTGCGCAGGACGGGCAGCACGGTGCCTCCGTCGGCTCCTTCACCCGTCCTCCGCACCCCCGGACGGCATCCGGCGCACCGGAAATGCGGGTTTTCCGGCCCGCGCCTAGGGTGATCGCATGGCCGCGTTCCGGTGGATATCGGCCCCGGTCAACGGCCCGCGACCGTGGGCACGAGGCAGGCTCGGCCCGGCGCCGCCGGCCGCCGCCCCGCTGCGCCGCCGCCGTCGGCGTACACCGGCGCATCCCCCGTGCCCCCGGGCCGCGAGGCGTGGCGCGCCATGACCGATGCGCCCGTCGGCCCCTTCGACGAGGACTACGGCCCCTGGGCCGACCGGGACCGGCGCCTCGTCGAGGAGGACACTCCCGGGGTGTCGCACCATGAGCCCATCGGACTGCGCGAGCGGCTCTCGCTCAACCGGATGGGCACCTTCGACTGGGATCTGGACCGCGGCTTCATGCACCTGGACCCCGGCGCCATGGACGTCTTCGACCTGTGCCCGGACGAGTACGACGGCGCGCCGACGTCCCTGGTCACCCGGGTGCCGCGGGAGGAGGGCCGACGGCTGGACCAGGCCCTCTCCCAGGCCCTGCTGGACGGCCACTCGTCCTACGGCGCCTACTTCCGGGTCCAGTGCCGCGACGGCACCCAGCGCTGGACGCACGCCCAGGGGCGGATTCTGCACACCGCGGACGGGGTGCCGTACCGGATCATCGGCATCGTCCGGGAGGCGACCAGCGAGCTGGCGGACTCCGCCCTGCTGCGCTCGCTGCAGCAGGAGCGGCAGCGGCAGACCGTGATGGTGCAGCAGACCACCGCCGCGCTGGCCCGCGCACTGTCCGTCAAGGACGTGACCCGGGTGCTCACGGGAGCCGGCGGCGCCCGGCGCTTCGGCGCGGACGGACTGGTCCTCGGCCTGGTCGAGAACGACCGCTTCGAGATCATCGCCACCGCCGGGCTGGCGGGCGAGGTGCCCGACGACATGAGGACCTCACGGCTGGACGACACCCTGCCGCTGGCCGACGCGGCGCGCTCGCGGCGGCCCGTCTTCCTCAGCACCCGCGGTGAGCTGATCGCCCGCTATCCGCGGCTGCGCCCGTATACCGAGGTGATGCCGACCGGCAGTGCCGCATTCCTGCCGCTGATCGCGCAGGACACCGTCATCGGGGCACTGGGGCTGTTCAACACCGAGCCGGCGGTGCAGTCGCCGGAGGCCAGGAACCTGGCGCTGGCGCTGGCCGGTGTCGTCGCGCAGTCCGTGCAGCGGGCGACCCTCTTCGACCAGGAGCGGGAGTTCGCGACGGGGCTGCAGGCCACGATGCTGCCGCGCCGGCTGCCGTCCATCGAGGGCGGCGCGATCACCGTCCGCTACCACCCGGCGAGCGTCGGGCGGGACATCGGGGGCGACTGGTACGACGTGATCGCGCTGCCCCAGGGACGGACCGGGCTGGTGGTGGGCGATGTACAGGGCCATGACACCCATGCGGCCGCCGTGATGGGCCAGCTGCGCATCGCGCTGCGCGCCTACGCCGGCGAGGGGCACTCACCGGAGACCGTGCTGGTACGGGCCTCGCGCTTTCTGGCGGAGCTGGACACCGAGCGGTTCGCGACCTGTACCTACATCCAGGCCGATTTGGAATCCGGGGCGCTGCACCTCGCACGGGCGGGCCATCTCGGCCCGCTGATCAGCGACAGCTCCCGGCACATCGACTGGCCCGAGGTCCGCGGTGGGCTGCCGCTCGGTCTGGCCACGCTCTTCGGGCACGACCACTTCCCGGAGACCCAGCTGTTCCTGGAGCCCGGGTCGACCCTGCTGCTGTGCACCGACGGCCTGGTCGAGCAGCCCGGCCAGGACATCGCGTCGGGCATCGACGCACTGTCCTCGGCGGTCCGTACCGGGCCCACGGAGCTGGAGGCGCTCGCCGACCGGCTCTCGGACCATCTGTGGGCGGACCCCGGTTCGGAGGACGATATGGCCCTCCTGCTGCTGCAACGGCTGCCCGGGTCCGGGGCCGCCACCACCCCGCGGCTGCGGCTGCACGTCCATCAGGCCGACCCGTCGGGCACCGCGGAGGTCCGCTCCGCGCTGCGCCGCACACTGGACCAGTGGCGGGCGGGCGCCGTCATGCACCACATCGAGGTCGCCGCCTCCGAGCTGATCGCCAACGCGCTGACCCACACCGAGAGCGGTGCCCTGGTCTCCATGGAGCTGCTGCCCGGTACCCCGCGCCGGATCCGGCTGGAGGTCGAGGACCGCTCCAGCCGGTGGCCGCGGCGCCGCAGCCCCGGCGAGACCGCCACCTCCGGCCGCGGGCTGATGCTGGTCGAGGCGCTGGCGGACGAATGGGGCGCCGAACCGCGCGGGGCGGGCAAGGCACTGTGGTGTGAGTTCGCGGTACCGGACGGGCAGCACACCGTGCACTGAACTCTCCGTCGTGCACTGAACTCTCCGTCGTTGCCATGACGGCACACGGGGCGCTGAACTCCCCGTCGCCGTCACGATGATGAGGAAGCGTCAACTCGGCGCAGGGCACGGGAAATGCATGTCGCGCCGCGGCGGCAAGTGGCCGAGCCGACCAACCTGGCCGTTGGCCGGCTCGACCTGACCGGAACGTACACCCTCGTGTCCACGACGGAAACCGCTCCGGCGCATGCGCCCGCAGGGGGCTCGTCCGGCGCCCGGTTCAGTCCTCCGGTCCGTACCAGAGCGTCGTCATATTGCAGAACTCGCGGATGCCGTGCCCGGAGAGCTCCCGTCCGTATCCGGAACGCCTGACCCCGCCGAAGGGGAGGCCCGGATGGGAGGCGGTCATCCCGTTGAAGAAGACCCCGCCGGCCTGCACATCGCGGGCGAGGCGCTCCTGTTCTCCCAGGTCCCGGGTCCAGGCGTTGGAACTGAGCCCGAACGGCGTGTCGTTGGCGAGCTGCACCGCCTCATCGAGGTCGGCGACACGGTAGAGCGTGGCAACCGGGCCGAACGCCTCCTCACGGTGGATACGCATCCCGGGGGTGATGCCGGCCAGCACCGTCGGCTCGTAGTACCAGCCCGCGGCCTGCCGGGGCGGTCGCCGGCCGCCGCACAGCGCGGTGGCGCCCTGGTGGACCGCGTCATCGACGAGTTCCTCCAGGTCGGAGCGGCCCTGTTCGCTGGAGAGCGGCCCGACGTCGGTGTGTTCGTCCATCGGGTCGCCGACGGTCAGCCCGGCCATGCGGTCGGTGAACCGCTCGGCGAAGGCGTCGTAGATGTCCTGGTGCACCAGGAACCGCTTGGCCGCGATGCACGACTGTCCGTTGTTCTGGACGCGCGCGGTGACCCCGACGCGGACCGCCTTGTCGAGGTCGGCGGAGGGCAGGACGATGAACGGGTCGCTGCCGCCGAGTTCGAGGATGGTCTTCTTGATCTCGTCGCCGGCCACGGACGCCACCGCGCGGCCGGCCGGCTCGCTGCCGGTGAGCGTGGCGGCGGCGACCCGCGGGTCGCGCAGGACGTCCTCGACGGCCCCGGACCCGATCAGCAGGGTCTGGAAACAGCCCTCGGAGAAACCGGCCCGGCGGAAGAGCTCCTCCAGGTACAGCGCGGTCTGCGGCACGTTCGAGGCGTGCTTGAGCAGCCCGGTGTTACCGGCCATCAGCGCGGGCGCGGCGAACCGTACGACCTGCCAGAGCGGGAAGTTCCAGGGCATCACCGCGAGGACGGTGCCGAGGGGGCGGTAGCGCACCACGGCGCGGATCGCGCCGGAGTCGCTGACGTCCGCGGGGTCGGGGTGCTCGTCGGCGAGCAGCGCCTCCGCGTGATGCGCGTACCAGCGCATGGTCTTGGCACACTTCGCGGCCTCCGCGCGGGCCTGGGCCAGCGGTTTTCCCATCTCGGTGGTCATGGTGCGGGCGACGCCGTCCTGGTCGGCATCGAGCAGATCGGCGGCCGCGAGCATCCGTTCCCTGCGGTGGCCGAAGCTGGTGCTGCGGTGCTCCTGGAAGGCCTGGTCCGCCCGGACCAGGTGGTCTTCGATCTCGCCCGCGTTGAGCGCGTCGAAGGTCTTCAGGGTCTCGCCGGTGGCCGGGTTGACCGTGGCGATCGCCATGATCAGCACCTCCTTGGTGGTGCGGGGCGGGTACCCGCGGTATACGGGCGAAGGGTCCGGGCGGCTCCTAGGAGAGCGGCGACGGAGCCGGGGACGGCTCCGGGACCGGGTCGGGATCGGGTCCGGGCGGACGGGGTATCGGCGACGGTTCCGGCGGGATGGGGTCCGGTTGCCCAGGCGGGCCCGGGGGGCCGGGAAGCGGGTCCGGGACAGGCGGGGGGCCTCCCGGATCCGGGGGCGTGGGCTGCGGATCGCGGTCGGGCGAGCGCTCACTGCGCGTATGCGGTTGCCGCTGCACTGCTGGCCTCCAGACTGAGACGGCTAGTGGCACATGAGCCCCCGTACCCGAGTTTCGCCCGTCCATGGCCCCGGCGCGAGGCGGATTGCCGCGGACGTGTTGCGCACGGTCGCGGGGCGGCGTAAGAGACTGCCCGTCGCAGCAGGCGGGCGGATGCGGTGATCACACTGCTGAAGTGCTCCCCATGACCAGGACCGGATCTGTCCTGGTCATGTCCTAGCGTCCGGGCCATGAACACGGAAAACATCTCCGCACCCGCCTTCCGCTACTCGGCCGTCACCTTCGACTGCCCGGACCCCGCCGAACTGGCCCGCTTCTACGGAGAGGTCCTCGGCCTGCCCGTCGTCTTCGCCACCGACCATTTCGTCCTGCTCGGCCAGGAGGGCTCGGCCGGACTGGGATTCAACCGGTTGGCCGACTACCGCCGTCCCAGCTGGCCGGACCCGTCCCAGGAAAAGCAGGCGCACATCGAACTGGGCGTCGATGACCTGGATGCCGCCCAGGCCCGGCTGCTCGCGCTGGGGGCCGCCGAGCCCGAATTCCAGCCGGACCCCGAGCGGTGGCGGGTCCTGCTGGACCCCGCCGGCCACCCGTTCTGCCTCTCCACCCTGGTCTGAGCCCGAGCCGCAAACCCACGACGACGATCACGCCCCGGGCAGGGGCGGCGCACTCGCGCTGTCCCACCGGGGTCGCGGAGAGGTTGCACGGCCTCCTGAGGTCAGCCGGCGGATCTGATCAGACAGCTCCTGGCGCTCCGGTCACGACCGGAATCCGGTTCCGGTCACGACCGGGGCCGGACGTTCGACAGCGTTGCGCTTCCTGTTACCCCTGAGGCCGCTCACCTCTTACCGCCCTGAGCCTGCGGGTCCCTCATACCGCCCTAAGCCTGCGGGTCCCGCGCGTCGTAGCGGGCGAAGGCGCGGCGGCCGATGGCCAGGCCGGCCACCACCAGGACGCAGGCCAGGCCGCCGCCGGTCACCGCGGTGGCCGGGGAGGTCAGATCGGCCACCGATCCGGCGAGGAAGTCGCCCAGCCGCGGCCCGCCGGCGACCACCACGATGAAGACGCCCTGGAGGCGGCCGCGCATCGCGTCCGGCGTCGCGGCCTGCAGCATGGTGCTGCGGAACACCATCGAGACGGTGTCCGCGCAGCCGGCCACGGCCAGGAAGAACAGACCCAGCCACAGCTGCCGGGAGAGTCCGAAGCAGGCGATGGCGGCGCCCCAGGCGGCCACCGCGATCAGGATCGCCAGGCCGTGCCGGCGGATCCCACCGAGCCAGCCGGAGAACAGCCCGCCCAGTACGGCGCCCACGGCGGGCGCGGCGACCAGCAGGCCCACGGTCTTGGCGTCCCCGGCGAACCAGAGCACCGCCACCGCGGGGAACAGTGCGCGCGGCTGGGCGAGCACCATCGCCGCCAGGTCCGAGAAGAACGTCATCCGCAGATTCGGGCGGGTGGCGAGAAAGCGCAGGCCGTCCAGTACGGAGGCCCGGCGCCGCGGCCCCTCCCCCTGCTCGGGCCGCATGGACGGCAGCCGCCACATCGCGTACAACGAGCCGCTGAAGGCGAGCACATCGATCAGATACGCGGCCTGGTAGCCCCACAGGCCGACGATGACACCGCCCAGCATCGGGCCGCCCATCAGACCGAGGTTGCTGGTCAGGGAGTTGAGGGCGTTGGCGGCAGGCAGCTGTTCGGTGGGCAGCAGCCGCGGGATCATCGACGTACGGGCCGGTGAGTTCATGGCGAAGCAGACGGCCTGGCAGGCGACGACGGTGTAGAGGAGCCAGACCTCGTGGTATCCGGCGAGCGCGGCGGTGGCCAGCGTGACGGACATCGCGGTCGCGCCCACGGCGCTGCCAAGGCCCAGTTTGCGGCGGTCGACGGTGTCGGCGATGGCACCGCCGTACAGCCCGAAGACGACCAGCGGGACCAGTGAGCACAGGCCCACCAGGCCGACCGCGAAGGTGGAGCGGGTCAGGGCGTAGACCTGCAGGGAGACCGCGAGGGCGGTCATCTGCTGGCCCATCCAGGAGATGGTGTTGCCGCACCACAGACGACGGTAGTCCGGGGAGACGCGCAGCGGGGTCAGATCGGCGAATATCCGGGAACGCGGGGGTATTCCGCTCTTCTCAGAGGTCGTTGTAGGGGCCACGCGGCGCAGTAAAGCATGCTGCGGGGGCGCGGCGGGCGGCAGGGCGGGAAGAGGCGCTCCCGGTGGTCGCCCCTTACCCGCGGGGGAGGCTTCGGTCCGCTCGGCGCGTCCGGCCACGGCGGGCCCGCCCGTTGCCCGCAGACGGGTTCAGTTGCCCGAAAGGCGGTACACCCGGCGGGCGTTGTCCGCGGCGATCAACGCGCCGACCCGCCGGGCGTCCTCGGCCGACCAGGCCCCGGACGTCGTCCGGTCGCCGGGGACGGCCGCCGGCGCGGTCCGGAACAACGCGCCGCCGACGACGTACAGCTCCGGAAGGCCAGAGGCATCGGTGGAGAAAGGGCCATAGGCGTCGGTGGAGAAAAGGAGTCTGCCCAAGGGCGTGCCCCGGGGCCGCTTCCTGGGACGTCCGCGGGCTTCACCAGCGCCAGCGGGTGGCGGCGGCGAGCGCGTCGTCCTCGCTCTCGGCGAAGTGGGCCTCCTCCGCGCGCCGGACGGCGAGCACCGCGCCGTGCAGCACCTCGCCCATCGCGTCGTACAGCGGGGCCGACTTCTCCAGCCGGTCGGCCGCCTCGCCGAGGGTGGCAGGCAGCCGGACGATGCCGCGCCGGGCGCGCTCGCGGACGCCGAGCACGCCCGGGTCGCCGGCCTGTGGTTCCGGCAGCTGTGTGACGGACTCGATGCCGTGCAGTCCGGCGGCGATGACCGCGCCGACCGCGAGGTACGGGTTGGCGGCGGCGTCGAAGGTCTTGACCTCGGCATGGCCGCCGTCCGGGTCGTCGGGGGCGCCGGTGATCAGACGCAGCGCCGCCTCCCGGTTCTCCACGCCCCAGCACTGGTAGACGCCGGCCCAGTGGGAGGGCTGCAGCCGCAGATAGCTGGCGGGTGAGGGACAGCCGATGGCGAGCAGCGCGGGCAGGGCGCCGAGGATGCCGCCGAGGAAGGCCGCCGCGTCCGGTGCCAGGCCCCATGAGGCGTCGGGGGTGCGGTGCAGGCTCGTGCCCTCGCGGTACAGGCCGAGATGGAGGTGGCAGCCGTTGCCGACCTGCCCGGCGACGACCGACGGGGCGAAGGAGGCGCGCAGTCCGTGCCGGACGGAGACGGCACGGATGGTCTCGCGGACCAGCACCACGTCGTCGGCGGCCCGGACCGGGTCGCCCGGGGCGGTGGTGACCTCGAACTGGCCCGGGGCGTATTCGGGGTGGAGCTGGAGGACGTCGATGCCCTGGACGCTCAGCGCCTCGGTGACATCGCGGAGGTAGTCGGAGAGTTCGACGACACGCGTCATGCCGTACGCGGGGCCTGCGCAGGGATAGTCGAGCACCTCGTCCGCGTCGGCGGCGGCCGGGTGCCCCGCCGGGGCGCGGGCGACGACCCACTCGGTTTCGAAGCCCATCCGCAGCTCCAGGCCGGCCGCGGCGGCCCGCTCCGTCATCCGCCGGGCGAACTGCCGCTGGCAGGCGGGGTGCGGCCGGCCGAGCTGGTCGTAGCGGTCGGCCGGGGCCCAGGCCCAGCCGGGCTGTGCGGCGAGCGTGGTGACGCGGTCCAGGTCGGGGAAGAGCCGCAGGTCGCCGTCGGGCCCGCCGAGGTGTCCGGACGCGGTAATGGCGTCGTCGGAGGTGAACACGTCGAAGACGGGCGACATCCCGACCCCGCGTTCGGCCGCGGCGGCGAGCCGTTCGGCCGGGACGGTCTTGACACGGGCGATACCCGCATTGTCCACCCAGGTCAGCGCCACATTACGGACGCCTTCCGCCGACAGGCGTGCCGCCAACTGGCGGGCTTCCTGGCGCTGTTCCGCAGCCCGCGATCCCATAGAGCCGTCCTCACTGACCGTGCCGATGCCTCGGCGCCCGTTCCCGCTGATCGCCCTTGCCGGTGGGCTCGACGCCTCCCGGTCAGGAGCAGTTGAACTCGCACCATACGCACTTTCCGCTGCCGCGCGGTTCCACACCCCAGACATCGGCCCTGGACGTCGCCGATGACGGCGGCGACCCGGCCGTCGGGCAGCGGAATCACGTCGTACCAGTCGCCGCCGATGTCCCGGCCCATCCGGGCGGAGCGGTAGCGGACGGCGATCTGCGCACCGGCGACGCCGGGGATCCGGCGCGGCAGCATGGCTTGCTGGAGGCCCGCGGCGAGGTCGTGTTCCTGGTCGTAGAGCATGGCGCGGGCCAGGCTCTGCGCGATGCTGCTGCCGAGCGCCAGCAGGACATTGCGCTCCTGGTCGCGGAAATCGCTCTCCCGCTCGAAGAAGAGGCCGATCACTCCGATCGGGCGGCCCTGCGCGATCAGCGGCAGATAGGCGGCGGAGTGGACGTTCAGCGGCTCGACGGCCGGCCACAGCCGGGGGTAGCTGTGCTTGAATTCCGCGCGGCTGCCCACATACCGCGGAGTGAGGGTGCGGACCACCTCACTCATCGGGAATTCGTCCCCCACCCGCGTGTATTCGAGATCGGGTTCAAAACTACCCGCCTTGCCCTCGGAGACCAGCCGGATGCGTCCGGCCTCGACCAGTCCGAGGATCACGTTCTCCGCACCCAGCCTGCTCAGCCCCTGCTCATCGGCGAGCACGGCGATCACTTCGCCGACCGTTCTGGCGTGTGCCAGGGCGGCGGTGGTGCGCTCGACGACGCTGGTGTGCCGGCGGCGCTCCTCGTCGACGGCGAGCCGCTCCGCCGCGTGGGTGTACTCGTGGCCGGCGTCGCGGACCACGCCGATGATGCGGCGGGGCGTGCCGGTGCTGTCCCGGCGGATGCTGCCCTGGCTGTGGGTCCAGCGCAGCTCGCCGTCGCGCAGCCGGACCCGGAAGTAGGCGCCGTAGGAGTCGCTGCCGTTCTTGAGCGCCCGCGCGACCAGGGAGTCCAGCCGGGCCGCCTCATGGGCCGGGACGCGGCAGCCGAGCGTGCCCGGACGGTCGTCGTACTCCGCCGGAAGCATGTCGAACACCTCGAGGGCGGGCGGGTCCATGTGCATCAGCCCGCTGTCGAGGTCCCAGTCGAAGCCGCCCATGCCGTTGAGGGCCAGGGTCAGGTCCGGGTGGGCGGGCCAGTCGTCCGGCACCGACACGGTGGGCCGTTGCGCTCCCCGGTCAGCCATGTCGTCACTTTGCCACATTCACCCGGATTGCGGCGTGTCCAGCTGATTCCTTCGCCCAGCCGCGGGCCACCCTCGCCGCACCACTGACTCAACCATCAGCTCTCCCTCAACACCGCCCTCTGAGCCCCACAACGAAAGGCATCCACCCCACTTCCCTCTCTCCCATCCATTGCGATGTTCTCAACACGCTGTTACGGTCCCGGACCATGGAGGACGCCCCCGGAGCCCGGGTCACCGACGACGCCGCAGAGGTCACGGACCGTGTCCGTGAGGTGATCGAGCGGCTCGGCTGCAGCCACCGCGAGTTCGCCCGCCGGATCGTGATGGACCCCTCGAAACTGTCCAGATCGCTGGGCGGAACCCGGCGTTTCACCCTGGCCGAGATCGTCCGTATCGCCGATATCGGCGAGGTCGGCACGGGCTGGCTGCTCGGCGCCCCCGAGCGGCCCACGATGCCGGCCGGTCGCGAACCGGTGGCCGTCCCCGAGGGCGGCCGGCCGCTGCAGATCGTGCGGGAGACCGTCCGGCTCATCGCCGAGCACGGCTTCCACGGCGTACGGGTCGCCGATATCGCGGCCGCCTGCGGTACCAGCCCCGCCGCCGTGCACTACCACTTCCCCGGCCGCGACGAACTGCTGGAAGCGGCCGTGCGCTGGTGCATGGACGAGGACACCGAACGCCGCGCCGCGGGCCTGGCCGCGGCTCCCGACGCCCGCGCCGAGCTGCTGCATCTGATCGCGCTGCAGACCCCGCGCACCGCGCAGCAGCGCCGCCAGTGGCTGGTCTGGCTCGATCTGTGGGCCCAGGCCGCCCGTTCCACCGCCGTGGGACGGCTGCACGAGCACTACTACCGGCAGTGGCGCACCACCGTCGCCGATGTCGTACGGCGCGGCGTCGGCCAGGGCGTCTTCCGCACCGTCGATCCGGAGTTCGCCGCGCTGCGGCTGACCGCCCTGATCGACGGCCTGGCCACCCAGGTGCTCGCCACCGCCCCGGACAGCACCGGCCCCGACACGATGCAGTCCGCGCTGCTGGCCTTCGTGGAGAGCGAACTCACCGCCGCCCCCGCCGGCTGAGACCGCCGCTCCCCCGCCGCTGCCGCACACCGAGCCCCGAGGCACCACACCCACCGAAGGGATCCCCGTGAACAACGAGGTCATCATCACCTGTGCGCTCACCGGCGCAGGCGACACCGTCCGCCGCTCCCCGCACGTCCCCGTGACGCCCGAGCAGATCGCCGCGTCGGCCGTCGAGGCGGCCTCCGCGGGCGCCGCGGTGGTGCACATCCATGTACGCGACCCCGAGACCGGTGACCCGTCGCGTGACCCGCGGCTGTACGCCGAGGTCGTGGACCGCATCAGGCAGACCGGCACGGACGTCGTCATCAACCTCACCGCCGGCATGGGCGGTGACCTGGTGATCGACCCCGGCGAGCCGCTACGGCACCTGCCGGGCACGGACCTGGTCAGCGGCCTGGAGCGGCTCCCGCACGTCGAGGAGCTCCTCCCCGACATCTGCACCCTGGATTGCGGCTCCCTCAACTTCGGTGACGGTTCCAGCCTTTACGTCTCCACCCCCGACATGCTGCGGGCGGGGGCCAAGCGCATCCAGGAGCTCGGGGTGCGGCCCGAGCTGGAGATCTTCGACACCGGCCAGCTGTGGTTCGCCAAGCAGCTGCTGGCCGAAGGGCTGCTGGACGACCCGACGGTCTTCCAGCTGTGCATGGGCATCCCGTGGGGCGCACCGGCCGACCCGGGCGTCCTGCAGTCGATGGTGAACCTGCTGCCCGAGGGCGCCCGGTGGGCGAGCTTCGCACTCGGCCGGATGCAGATGCCGTGGGTCGCGCAGTCGATCCTCCTCGGCGGCAATGTGCGGGTCGGCCTGGAGGACAACCTCTACCTCGGCAAGGGCGTCCGGGCCACCAACGGACAGCTCGTCGAACGCGCCGTGCAGATCACCGAGTTGCTCGGGGCCACGGTCGCCACGCCCCGGCAGGCGCGTGCCCGGCTGGGTCTGACACCGCGCGCCTGAGCCCCGCCCCGCCGTCCCTTCCCGCCACCAGGAGCCGCTCCCCCATGCCTGAAACCACCCCTGCCCCCTGTGCCCCCGAGGACGTACGCCGTGTCGCCTGTATCGGCGCCGGAGTGATCGGCGGCGGCTGGGCCGCCCACTTCCTCGCCCGCGGCTACGACGTCACCGCCTGGGACCCGGCCGCCGACGCCGAGGACAGGCTCCGCCGCCTGGTGGCCTCGGCCTGGCCCGCGCTGGAACGGATAGGCCTTGCCGACGGCGCCTCGCAGGACCGGCTGACGCTCGCCCCCACCCTCGCCGAGGCGGTTGCCGACGCCGACTTCGTCCAGGAAAGCGCCCCCGAGAAGCTGGAGTTGAAGCGCACCCTGCTCGCCGAGCTGGCCGCCGCGACCCGCCCGGGTGTCGTCATCGCCTCCTCCACCTCCGGCTATCCCATGACCGATCTGCAGACGGCGGCCGAGGACGCCGGCCGGCTGGTCGTCGGCCACCCCTTCAACCCGCCCTACCTCATCCCGCTGGTCGAGGTCGTCGGCGGCGAGAAGACGGACCGTGAGGCCGTGCAGTGGGCCTCGCGCTTCTACGACGTGGCGGGCAAGTCCGTCATCACCATGGACCGCGAGCTGCCCGGCTTCATCGCCAACCGCCTCCAGGAGGCCCTGTGGCGCGAGGCGTTGCACATGGTCGCCAACGGCGAGGCAACGGTCGAGGACATCGACGCCTCGATCACCGAAGGCCCCGGGCTGCGCTGGGCTTTCATGGGCCCCTGCCTGACCTTCGCGCTGGCCGGCGGCGAGGGCGGTATGGCCCATATGCTCGATCACTTCGGCCCGTCCCTGAAATCGCCGTGGACCCGGCTGGCGGCACCCGAACTCGACCGCGAGCTGCGCGACGCCATGGTCAACGGCTGCGCGGAAGCCGCGGGCGGCCGTACGTACGCGGATCTGGTCGCCGCACGCGACCAGGGCGTCATCGACGTCCTGCGTGCCACCGGCCGGCTGGGGGGCACCCGCCCATGACCGTTCACCCGCCCGGTGGTCTCCCGCTCTTCCGCCGGACCGTCCAGGACGACTGGATCGACTACAACGGCCACCTCAGCGAGGCCTACTACGTCCTGGTCTTCGGCTTCGCCACCGATGCACTGATGGACGCGGCCGGTCTCGACGCCGCCTACCGGAACCGCACCGGATGCTCCCTCTACACGGTCGAGGCCCACGTCCGCTATCTCCACGAGGTCGCCCGCGGCAGCGAACTCACCGTCCGTACCACTGTGTTGGGCGTCGATGGCAAGAAGTTGCGGCTCCTCCATGAGATGTTCGCCGGCGCACCGTCCGGCTCCCCGGTCGCCACCGAGGAGTTGTTCGCCCTGCACGTCGACCGGTCGGCCGGGCGCGCGGCGCCCTTGCCCGACGCGAGCCGGGAGTACTTCGCGGCGCACCTCGCTCCGGCGCCGCAGTGGGCCGGCCAGGGCATCCGCGCGGTGTAGCCGCACCGTAGGGGGCACCGGCACGGCCGGGCCGTCGCACGACGTCCCGGCCGTGCCTCCTGCCGGACGGGCCCGCCGCGTCGATCCGGTGCCATCCTGGAAGCGATCCAGTGCCATCCTGAAAGGAGCGAGGGTCTTCATCACTCACCGAGGGGAAGCCGCCATGACCGCCACCAAGGGCCACCACATCGAGGTCAAGCAGGGCACCGACCACATCCGTGTCACGGTCGGCGGACAGCTGCTGGCCGACACCCACCGCCCGCTCCTCCTCCAGGAGACCGGCTACCCCGTGCGCTACTACCTCCCGCCCGAGGACGTACGCACCGACCTGCTCACCCCGTCCACAACGCACACCGTCTGCCCCTTCAAGGGCACCGCCTCCTACTGGTCGCTGCCCGGGGGGCCGGAGGACCTCGTGTGGGCCTATCCCGAACCGCGTCCCGAGGTGGCACGGATCAAGGATCACTTCTGCTTCTACGAGGTCGACCCGGCCTGACCGCGGAGCACCTGCCGCCCCCGTCCCCCGGAGCGGCCGGCCGGTGGGGGCACGGGCGGGCCGGCTAAAGCACGGGCAGGCGGGCGGAGCGCGCACCCCGCCCACGACGCGGCACGTCCACGCGGCGCACAATCGAAGGGTGAACGACGCGGAGCGACCCCACGATGAGCCCGGTGTCCCGCCCGCCCACGACGAGGGCGGCGACCCGGCCTGCTGGCTGGACCAGGTGTGTGCGGCCTGCGGCCGGATCCGCGAACGGCCCCGCAGCGCGGTCTGCGAGCACTGCGGGGCAGGGCCGGGAGAGCCGGCGGCGGGGGCCGAGCCGGGCACGGCCGGGGAAGGACCGGGCACGGCCGGAGAAGAGCCCGGCGGGGCCCGCTCACCCGCCGCCGCGCCTCGCGCCCCGCGCCGGGACCGCGACGAGGAGGGCCGGGCCCGCAACGCCCGTCCACGCGACGGCCTCGGCCGGCCGCTGCCCTACGGCTCCCCGGGCGTGGCACGGCAGCCGGAAGGGGTGTCGCGTACGCCCGCGCAGTCGCTGGCCGAGGCGCAGCGGCTGCTCGACGACGGGATGCCGTTCCACGCCCATGAGGTGCTGGAGGATGCCTGGAAGGCGGCGCCCGAGGCGGAGCGGGAGCTGTGGCGGGGGCTCGCCCAGCTCGCCGTGGGGCTCACCCATGCGGCCCGTGGCAATGCGGCGGGCGCTACGGCGCTGCTCGGCCGGGGTGCGGCGGCCCTCGCGCCGTATGCGGACGCCGCCCCCTACGGGATCGACAGCGCGGGACTCAGGGCCTGGGCCGGCGAGCTGACCGGGCGTCTGCCCGGCGCCGGGGCGGTACCGGCGGCGAAGACCGCACCCCGGCTGCGGGCCGCCGGGGACGCGAGCGGGAACCGCACCGACGGCACCGGGCCCGGGAACCGCACCGACGGCACCGGGCCCGGGAACCGCCCCACGGCCGGCGGATGACGCCGGGCTCCGCCGGGACGAGCGGGGCCGCCGCCTCTCTCCTCGGGAGCTGGTCTGCAAAGCCCGTCCGCCTCGTGGCACGGGGACGACCGGGACCCTCGCCCGGGGCCTACGCCGCGCCGCCCCTCTGCCCACCGCGCCCGCGCGCCTGCCGCCACCGGGCGAGCAGGGCGCCCAGCCCGATTGCCGCGACGCCGGCGCCGCCCGCCCCCAGGACGAGGGGGGCGCGCCAGGGGGAACCGCCGGGTGCTTGGGCCCCGGCGACGTGGGCGGCCACCGGGCGGAGCGGGCCGCCGCCCTCGTAGGCGGTGCTCACGGCGTGCAGGGTGCCCACCGGCTGGGCGTTGCCGGTGGTACCGAAGCCCCAGTCCAGCAGTGATGCGGCTTCCTTGTAGACGGCGTTGTACTTCGCCGACTGCGGGTTCAGCACGGTGACCAGCAGGGTGCGGCCGTCCCGGCGGGCGGCCACGATCAGGGTGTTGCCGGCCTGGGTGGTGTAGCCGTTCTTGACGCCGATGATGCCGGGGTAGCGGGTCAGCCCGTGCGAGCCCACCAGCAGGCGGTTGGTGTTCTCGATCGAGGTGGTGCCGGTGGCGCCGGGGAACGCCGCGCGGGAGGTGGAGCAGTAGCGGGCGAAGTCCTCGTTGGCGAGTCCGGCGCGGGCGAAGACGGTCAGGTCGTACGCGGAGGACACCTGGCCGGGCGCGTCGTAACCGTCCGGGGACTTGACGGTGGTGTCGCGGGCGCCGAGTTTGCGGGCGGTCTCCTGCATCTCCTGCGCGGTGGTCCGCCATCCGCCGTTCATCGCGGCCAGCACATGCACCGCGTCGTTGCCGGAGCGGAGGAAGACCCCGCGCCACAGGTCGGCGACGGTGTAGCGGCGGCCCTGCTGGACGCCGACGACGCTGCTGCCGGAGCCGACGCCCTCGAGATCCGCCGGGCTGACCCGGCGTACGGTGCCGGACGGGAATTTCGGCAGGACGGTGACCGCGAACAGCGTCTTGAGGGTGCTGGCCGGGGCGAGCTTGCGGTGCGGGCTCTTCGCGGCCAGCACGCTGCCGGTGTCCGCGTCGGCCACCATCCAGGACAGGGCGCTCAGACCGCTGGGCAGCCTCGGTGTGCCGGGGGCGGTGACGGTCCGCACCCCGGCAGCGGCCGGCGCTGCGGCGGGCTGACGGTCCGTGGAACCGTGGGCCGCGGCCGGTATGGGCGTCAGCGACACACCGGCGACGGCGACCAGCGCCATCACCGCTGCCTTGGACACACGTGCGTGAGTTGCCATGCCGTCACGCTAAGAAGCGGCGCCGCGGCCCGCAGCGCAGTTGAGCCAGACGGACCAGGCGGGCTGCCGCCCGTCCGGCGTGTCGCAACTGCAACGGGTGCAAAGAAGGACCCGCCCGGTGCGACGGGGGATGCACACCGGGCGGGCTCAAGAACCTTTTTACCGCATGAGCGAACGGTTATGCCTCAAAAACTTGTTCGTTTGTCGTTTACCAGGCGACGGGGAGCGAAATCAGGCCACGCGTCCGCAGCGCCCGACGGTGTCGCAATTCAGCACGCGGGACGTCCAGTCGCAGCTCCGGGAAGCGGCCGAGGAGCGCATCGAGCGCAATGACGGTCTCCATCCGGGCCAGCGCGGCACCGAGGCAGTAGTGGATGCCCTGGCCCAGCGCGAGGTGCCCCGAGACGTCCCGGCCACGTTCGAAGGTGTCCGGATCGGGGAAGCGCGCCGGGTCGCGGTTCGCGGACGCTATCGACAGCAGCACGCTCTCCCCGGCCGCGATCCGTACGCCGCCGATCTCCAGGTCCTCCTTCGGGAAGCGGCGGATCGCCACGGGGGAAGGACCGTCGTAACGCAGGAACTCTTCCACTGCATCCGGCAGTTCGGCCGGATTCCGCTGCAACTGGCGGAGCTGGTCCGGACGGTCGAGCAGGGTGAGCACCGCGTTGCCGATGAGATGGACGGTGTTCTCGTATCCGGCGAAGAGGAGGAGGAAGGCGAGCGAGGTCAGTTCGTCCTCGGTGAGCCGCTCCCCGCCTTCGCCGTCGCCCTCGCCGCCGGCCGGGCCGTCGCGCACCGCGATCAGGTCCGACAGCAGATCGTCGCCCGGCTCCGCGCGCTTGGCGGCGATCAGGCCGGTGTAGAACTCCAGCATCGCCCCGATCGCCTCCTTCATCAGCTCCGGCCGGCTCGGATCCGGGGTGATGAGCGCGTCCGACCAGGCCAGGAAGTCGCGGCGGTCGCGGTGCGGGATGCCGAGCAGATCACAGATCACGGTGATCGGCAGCGGCCCCGCGTAGTCGGCGATCAGATCCGCCCGGCCGCGCTCCGCCATCGCGTCCAGCAGTTCGTCCGCGATCTTCCGTACCGGCGCCCGCAGCGCTTCGACCCGGCCCGGTGTGAAGGCCTTGACCACCAGGCGACGGACCCGGGTGTGGTCCGGGGGATCCATGTTCCCCAGGTTGGCGTCCAGCGCGGGTGGCAGCGAGAAGCCGCGGTAGCCGCCCGGCGCGGCATGCTTCTTGTCCAGGGACAGCCGGGGATCGGTCAGGGCACGGCGGACGTCGTCGTACCGGGTGACCAGCCAGGCGGGGTGCCCGTCGGCGCCGGTGATCCGGTGCACCGGGCCGGCCTCGCGCAGCGCGGCGTAGGCGGCGTACGGATCGTCGAGGAGCGGCGTCACGTCGAGCGGGGCGTCGGAGCCGGTATCGGCGGTGTTCTGCATGATCCCGACTCTAGGACCCGTCTGCCACCTCCCGTCTGCCACAGGTCATCCGACGACAGCGGCACCAGTCCTATCGGACCGGTGCCGTACAGGTGGTTCGGGTGGCCCGGACCCCCGTGCCGGGCCACCCCGTCTCGGTGGTTGTTCTCAGCTGCGCGCCATCGAGCTTCGCTGACGCAGCTCGGTGAGCACGGTGTCGATCAACGGCGAGTGGTAGACATCCGCCACCAGTGCCAAGTGCTCGTACTCGGCGGTGAGTTCGGCCGGTTCCGTGCCGCTGGAGACCACCACGCTGTCGGCACCGTGGACGGGGACATGGCCCACCGCGCGGTTCTCCAGGCCTCGGCGCAGCGCCGCGGCCTCCGCGACAGCGGCCAGCTGGCGGTCGTCGAGGGCGACCGCACGGGCCCGCTCACGGGCGATGTCGACGGCGTCGGACTCCACATGGCGCCGGATGCCGCGCTGTACGTCCCGGATCTCGGCCATCTGCCGGTTGGCCCGCCACTCCAGATCGGCGAACGGCCAGCGTGCGGACCAGGGCGAGGCCTCCATCGTGACCTCCGGGGAGCGAGCGGTGACGGTCCGCCAGAGCGGGGAGAGACGGCGCAGCCGGCGCCAGGCGGCGACCCGGGGGCCGGCCGCCGGCAGCGCGAATCCGGCCAGGACCATGAGCGCCGCGACCGAGGCGCTCAGCGGGGCCACACCGTTGGAGAGCCACAGCGCCGGGTGACCCGTCCAGGACAGAACGAAGCCGATGACCTTGCAGGCGCAGTAGCCCAGACCCAGCCAGCAGCCGGCGGCCAGCAGCCGCAGACCGCGCGCCAGACAGGTCCTGCCGAGCCGGGCGGCGAGCCGCGGGCACAGCGTCCCCAGGGCCGCCGAGCTCATTCCGAAGATGGCCAGATACAGCACCAGGAAGAGCATGACGCCGGGCGAGTCGGTGTAGGCGGTGCTGAAGTCGCGGGGGTGCTCCACGGCGTCCGGCCGGCCGGCCACGAACCCGGTGATGGCCACCGCCCACAGCGCGGCCACCGCCCCGACGGCGGCGCGCGCCCTGGTCCGCGCACGGGCCCGCGCCGCCGCGCCCTCGCCCGCCGTCCAGCGCAGCATCAACACCAGCGCCCCCGCGGCGAACACCACGACGGAGGAGTAGAGGAAGACCATGGCGAGGTTGGCCACGCCGGCCAGCCGGTCGAAGGCGCGGTAGATGCTCGGCGCGGAGAAGAGGAAGACCGTGGCCACACCACCGGTCATCACGCAAGCCAGTCCCAGGTCCGCATTGCTGCGGTCGCGGAACCAGGCGACGGACTTGTATCCGACGATCGCCCAGGCGGCCACGCCGAACGACAGATAGATGACGTCAAACACGCGGCCCCCCGTCCCCCGCGGCGCCCGCGCCGACGCCGTGGGAACCCCCGCCGTCGGACGGCGTCTCCTCCCGGCGCCGGAGGTGCTGCAGCGCGGGCCCGAGCGCCGCCGCCAGCTCGGCCGCCTGCCCCTCCAGGGGGAGTTCCCGCTCGGCCACGGACGGCGCCAACCGCTCCATCAGCAGGGTGCCGAGCACTTCGGTCTCCCGCTCGGCGAGGTTGTCATAGCCGTGGTGCCGGGCGAATCCCACAGTCAGGCCCATGCGGCGCATGGCCGTCGCGACATCGACCGAAGGCGTCCACAGCTTCAGCGCGTCCTCGGTGACCGCCGGATCCTGGCCGTGCCCCAGCAGGAGATGACTCAGTTCGTGCAGCACGATGTGAGCCTGGTGCCAGGGTGAGGTCTTGAGTTCGTAGAAGACCCAGTAGTCGTCGTCGGTGACGGCCGTCATCCCCGAGACCACCCCGCCCAGGCTCATCGGCACCAGATGGACGGGCCGCCCCACCCGGGCGGCGACGATGTCACACATCCCGCGCAGATCGATCGTGGCGGGCAGTGCCAGCTCCTTGATGAGCCGCTTGCACCGCCTGCGTATCTGCCCCACTCGCATGCTCGTCCCGTCCTCGTGTCCGGCCCGCTGCCAGGAAGCGAAAATCCGGCCGCGCTCGGCGGCCCGCGTCAGGTCACTCACCGCGCCGGTCACCGCCCCGCTCCGGCGGGTCGGCCGGCAGATTCATCTGCTGCCGGAACTGGGAGATGATCGTCGTCAGGCTGTCCTGCACCTCCGGCGGCAGCCCGACGGAGCGCAGCGCGATGGCGCGCACCCGCTGGTCCCGCATGGCGGCCAGGAAGCGCACCTCTTCCTCCACCCGCGCGGCCTGCGGCTGCGAGAGATCCCCCAGCAGATAACCGACCGGTACGGCAAAGAACTTGGCCAGCCCGCGCAGCAGTTCCGGGCTCGGGTTCGTACGCCTGCCGTTGCGCAGCATCGACAGATACTGCTCGGTGACCTTGACCCCGCCGTACTCCTCGTCCCCGGTGCTGATCTCCTCGGCCACAAAGGCATTGGTGTACGGGGCCCCGGGCGGATGCATGTTCGCGAAGAGGTGGTTGAGCCGCTCCGCGAGCGTGCTGCCCGCCCCCTCGGACCGGCCTTCGCCCCCCTCGCCCATGCCTACCGTCCCCCTCGATCGACCCCAACGAGCAGTTAAGGCACCGGAACCGTCACCTCATCCTGTCACGGAGGGAACGCGGTGCACCAGTCCACTTACGGACAGTAGGGATCGCCGGGCTTAACCCGGAGTTGAGCGACGCTTCCCCGGGGCCCGGCACGTACCCCGGACGGCCGCGGGGTGCGCCCCACGGCGGTTGTGGGTGCCCGGGGTGTAGCCGTACGCGCGGCGGAACACGTCGATGAAGGCGCTGGTGGAGGACCAGCCGCAGCGGTGGGCGACGGTGGTGACGGGGAGGTCGTCGGCCAGCATCTTCAGGGCGTGGTAGAGGCGCAGTTGGGTGCGCCACTGGGGGAAGGTCATCCCGAGTTCGGAGCGGAAGAGGCGGCTGAGGGTGCGCTCCCCGGTGTGCGTGTGGGCGCCGAGTTCGGCGAGGGTGCGGGGGTCGGCGGGGTGGTGGTGCAGGAGGGCGCAGGCGGCAGCCAGCCGCGGATCGGTGGGTGCGGGCAGCTGTACGGGCTGCTGGGGTGAGGCGCGGAGCTGGTCGAGGAGGACGGCGCGCAGCCGGCGGCGCTCGGGGCCGGTCTCGGCCGGATCGCGGGTGTAGGCGAGGATCAGCTCGCGCAGGAGGGGGCTGACGGCCAGCACGGTGGGCGCGTCCAGGCGCAGCGGGTTGTCGCCGACCGGCAGTCCGAGGGTGTGCAGGTCGAGATGGCCGTGGGCGCGGTGGGCGTGGACGGTTCCGGCGGGGACCCAGATGGCGCGAGTGCCGGGCGCGAACCATGTTCCGGCGTCGGTGGTGACGGCCAGGACGCCGGAACCCGCGTAGACGATCTGGTGGTTGTCGTGGCGGTGGGGGTCGATACGTTCACCGGCCGCCAGGGCCAGCGTGTGGGTCGGCGCGGCGGGCGTGTGGCGGATGTTCGGCATACCTTGGCACTTTATCGGAAGCGTGACACCTGGGCGGCAGTGACGATCGAGAGGTGTCAACCCACCATTCCCCCGCCTTGTCCGCCAGAAAATCCATCAGGCTGCTGTCCCTGGGGCACGCCTGCGTGGACATCTACCAGGGCGCCGTGGCGGCGCTCGTACCGTACTTCCTCTCCGAGCGGGCCTACTCCTACGCCGCGGCCTCCGGCATCGTCCTGGCCGCCTCCGTGCTCTCCTCGGTGGCGCAACCGCTGTTCGGCGCGCTGACCGACAGATGGGCGATGCCCTGGCTGCTGCCGGTGAGCACCCTGGCAGGAGGTGTCGGCGTCGCGCTCAGCGGCATCAGCGGTTCCTACCCGCTGACCCTGGCCGTCGTCGCCGTCTCCGGGATCGGGGTGGCCGCCTACCATCCCGAGGCCGCCCGGACCGCCCGGATCGCGAGCCGCGGCAGCCACACCACGATGGGCCTGTTCTCCCTCGGCGGCAACATCGGCTTCGCGGCGGCCCCGCTCATGGTCTCCGCCGTCATCGCCACCGGCGGTCTGCACGCCTCCCCGCTGCTGGTCGTCCCGGCCCTGGCCGGTGCCGCCCTGTGCGCGGCCGCGCTGCGGACCCTCAAGGACGCCGTCACGGCGGCAACCGCCGCATCCGCTGCGGCCGGCCCGGCCGGCAAGGACGACTGGCGGTCCTTTCTTACGATGTCCGGGGCCATCGTGTGCCGCTCGGTCGTCTTCGTAGGCCTGAGCACCTTCCTCTCCCTGTACGCACGAATGCACACCGGGGGCGGGGAGGTGGCGGGCACCGCAGCCCTGTTCGTGCTCTACCTCGGTGGCGCGATCGGCACCGTCACCGGAGGGCGGCTCGCCACCCGCTACGGCCGGATCGCGGTGGTGCGCTGGTCCTACCTCCTGACCGTCCCCGCCGTCGCGGGCACCGTCCTGGTCCCCGGCCCGCTTCTGTATCCGTTCATCGCCCTGACCTCGGCCGGCCTGTACGTGCCCTTCTCCCTGCACGTCACCCTCGGCCAGGACTATCTGCCCCGCCGCGCCGGCACCGCCGCCGGCGTCACCCTGGGCCTGACCGTCAGCGTCGGCGGCCTGGCCGGCCCGCTCATCGGCGCCGCCGCCGACGCCACCTCCTTGCAGACCGCGCTCAGCCCGCTCATCGCGCTGCCCGCCGTGGGGTGGCTGCTGCTGCGCACCCTGCACGAACCCGATATGCCGGAAACCACCCCGGCCACCGCCCCCGGCCCGCCGGGCAACACCGCGTCCGTTCCCCGCCCTTGAGCCGGCTTGCCGCGCCTGGGCACAGACACGACGGAAGCCGGGGCGGTCGCCGGAGCCGAACGCCCCTGCGGCCACTCCCGGCGGGGGTGCTTCTCCGGGCGGGCTGCTCATCGCTGTGAGTCCTCCCCAAGCGCCTCGGCAAGGCCCTCGACGGTGGGGTTCCTGAAGACCAGGACCGGCGAGACCCGGCGCCCAAGTCGCTCGCTGAGCCGGCCCGCGACCGTGGTGATGGTCAACGAGGTGCCGCCGGCGTCGAAGAAATCGTCCTGTGGCCCGAAGGCCTCCTCGACGCCCAGGCACTCCCGCCACACGTCGGCGACGAGGAGTTGCTGCTCGGTGACGGCCCAGCGGGTGGCGGGGGCCGGGGCGGGTACCGGGCGTGGGTCAGGCAGTGCGTCCCGGTCGACCTTGCCGTTCGGGGTGAGTGGGATCTCGTCGATCACGGTGTAGCTCTGCGGCAGCATGTACAGCGGCAGTTGGCCCGCCAAGTGGGCGCGCAGTTCCGCCGGGTCCGGGGAGGGTCGGTCGGGGTGCTCGGGGATCAGGTAGGCCGCCAGCTGGTCCGCACCGGTGCTGGTGCGGCGCACGGCCACCACGCAGTCGGCGCAGGCCGGGTGGCTCTGGAGCGCGGACTCGATCTCGCCGAGCTCGATGCGGAAACCGCGCACCTTGACCTGGTGGTCGTTGCGGCCGAGGAAGACCAGATTTCCGTCGGGCAACAGCCGGACCACATCGCCCGTGGCGTACATACGAGCGCCGGGCTCCGCGGCGTAGGGGTCGGGCAGGTACGCCCCGGCCGTGCGGGCCGGCCTGCCGAGATAGCCGCGGCCGACGGCGCTGCCGCCGACGTACAGCTCGCCGCGACAGCCCGGGGCGACCGGGCGCAGCCGCGGGTCCAGCACGTAGAGGTGTGCGTTGTCGGTCGCCCGGCCGAACGGGACGCTCGGGCGGTGGCTGTGCCGGTCGAGCAGCTCCTCGGTGATCGGGCAGAATGCCGAGGTGATGGTCGCTTCGGTGGGCCCGTACTCGTTGAAGACCTGGCATCCCGGCGCGGTGGAGGACAGGATGCGGCGGGCCACATCGTGCGGCACGGCCTCGGCGCCGGTGAACACCAGGCGTACGGACGCGAGTCGGGGAGCTGGATCCGTACCGGACTCCAGCAGGATCCGCATCTGCGAGGGCGTCGCGTTGAGCGTGGTGATGCCGCGCTGGGCGACCTCTCTCAGGAACTCCTCGGGGTCGTAGGCGGCGGTGGGGCTCGCCAGGTGCAGTTCGGCGCCGGACACCAGGCACTGGAAGATCTCCCAGACCGAGTTGTCGAACGCCACCGAATGGTTGAGCAGGGCCCGGTCCCGCCCGGTGAGCCGGCACAGCCGCTGGTTCCACTCCAGGAACCCGGTGATGTTGGCGTGGGTGATCGCGACGCCCTTGGGGTTGCCGGTCGAGCCGGACGTGTAGATCACGTAGGCGAGGTGGTGCGGTTGTGCCTCCTCGGCCGGCCCGGGGTCCGCCCCGGGTTCCTGGTCCACCGCCACGAGCCGCACGCCGTCGCCGAACAGGGCGGAGGTGGGGTGCCCCGGGTCCGCGACGACCAGACGTACGCCCGAGTCGGCCAGCAGGTACCGCAGCCGCTCCGGCGGGTAGCCGGGGTCGAGCGGGACGTAGGCGCCGCCCGCCTTCTCCACTCCCAGCAGGGCGACCACCAGTTCCACCGAGCGTTCCAGGCAGACGCCGACCAGGCTTTCGGGGCGCACGCCCCCGGCCCGCAGCTCCCGGGCCAGGGCCGAGGCCCGCGCGTCGGTCTCGGCGAACGTCAGCGACCGGCCGTCGCCCACGACGCAGATCGCGTCCGGGGTGGTCCGCACCTGGCGGTCCCACAGGCGGACCAGGGTGGTCGGCTCGGGCAGCGGCTCGGCCCGGTTCCCGACGGAGAGGGCGCGCAGCTCATCGGCCGAGACGATCTCCAGCTCGGACAGTCGGGCCGTGGCGTCGGACACCATCTGCTCGATCACCCGCAGGAAGTGCCGGCCGAGGCCCCGGACGAAGTCCGCGTCGAACAGGTCGGTGGCGTACTCGATGGAGATGCTGAGGTCACCGGCCCCGGCGGCGTGGTCCGTCACGTCGAGGGCGAGGTCGAAGCGGGCGGTGCCAAGCCGTCCCTCCAGCTCCTTGCGGTCATACAGCTCGGTGAGGTGACCGGCCCTCGGCTCCTCGTGCAGTGCGAGCAGCACCTGGAAGAGCGGGTTGCGGCTCAGGTCGCGCTCCGGGCTCAGCTGCGCCACCAGCTTCTCGAAGGGCAGCTCCTGGTGCGCGTACGCCTGCCGCGCGACCTCGCGGACGCGGCCCAGCAGCTCACGCCAGGTCGGGTCGCCGGACAGGTCGGTGCGCAGGACGACGGTGTTCACGAAGTAGCCGACCACATCGTCCAGTTCGGGGCGCGGCCGGCCGCCTGCCAAGGTGCCGATGGCGACATCGCTCTCGTCGGCGTACCGGCCGAGCAGCACCTGCAAAGGGGCCAGCAGGCCCATGAACAGGGTGACGCCCTCGGCCCGGCACAGCGTGCGCAGCCGGTGCGCCAAGTCGGCAGGGATGCGAATCAGTTCGCGGCGGCCGCGGTGGCTCGCGACGGCCGGCCGGGGTCGGCTGGTCGGCAGCTCCAGGACGGGCACGCCGGACAGCCGGGTGCGCCAGTGGTCGAGCAGCCGCTCCAGCTCGGCGCCGGTGAGTCGGTCGCGCTGCCAGGCCGCGTAGTCGGCGTACGTCACGGGCAGCGGTGCCGGGGCGGGGCGGCGGCCGGCGGCGAGCTCCGTGTAGAGCTCGCCCAATTCCCGCACCATCAGGTCCACCGATGCGCCGTCGCTCGCTATGTGATGAATCGTCAGCAAGGCGATGTCACGGCTCGGGGTGCGCAGCACGTCCGCGCGCAGCAGCGGTGGGCGGTCGAGGGCGAAGGGGACGCGGATCCGCTCGGTCATCAGCGCGTCCAGGTCCTCCTCGGCGACCTCGATGCAGCGCAGCGGCACCGAGGTCGCCTCGCGCAGTTCGGGGCGGACCCGGCCGTCGACGGCGACCAGGGCGGTGCGCAGCGCCGGGTGCCGGTGCACCAGCGCGGACAGGCAATCCTCCAGCAGCGCCAGGTCGACGCGCCCGCCGGGCAGGCCCAGGGCGACCGGCAGGTGGTAGGCGGGCACCGCGTCGTTCAGCTGCTCAAAGAACCAGATCCGTTCCTGGCCGAAGGAGAGTTCGGCGGTCCCGGCCGCGGGGATCGGCTCGTCGTCCGAGGGCGCCACGCCGTCCAGGGCGGCGGCGAGCGTGGCGGGTGTCGGATGCGCGAAGACCGACTGGGCGTCGACCGGCACGCCGAGCTCCGTACGCAGCCGGGCCACGGCCCGTACCGCGGTGAGAGACTGGCCGCCCAGGCCGAAGAAGTCGTCGTACGGGGACACGTCGTCGAGCCCGAGGACCTCGGCCCACACGCGGCGCACCGCCGCGGTGTGCGGCGGCAGCGGTGCGTCGTCGGGCATCGGCCCGCTCGCCCGGACCGGGCTGTGCGGGATCCGCCGCACGGCGCCGCGGTCGGCCTTGCCCGCGGAGGTGCGGGGCAGGGCGTCGAGCACCGCGTAGCCCTGGGCCACCATGTGGGCGGGCAGCCGCTGCGCGAGGTGGTCACGGACCTGGCGGGGCAGGTCCTCGGATACGTTCCGCGCGTCGGGCGCGGGCACGAGGTACGCCACCAACTGGTCGCCACCGGCTGCCTCGCGGTCGACGACCACCACCGCGTCCGTGACGAGGGGGTGGCTGCGTATACAGGCCTCGATCTCGCCGAGCTCGATGCGGAAGCCGCGCACCTTGACCTGGTGGTCGTCGCGCCCCAGCACCTCCAGGGTGCCGTCGGCGGACCACCGGGCGAGGTCGCCGGTCCGGTACAGGCGCCCGGAGGCGTCCCCGAACGGATCGGGCACGAACCGGTCGGCGGTCAGCGCGGGCCGGGTGAGGTAGCCGCGCGCTACGCCCGCGCCGCCGATCCACAGCTCGCCGGTGACTCCTGGGCCGGCCTCCCGCCCGGTCTCGTCGACGACGTGCAGCCGGGTGTTGGACAGGGCCGTGCCGACCGTGACCCGGTCGGCCACGGCGTCGACGCGGGCGGCGGTGGCCCACACCGTCGCCTCGGTCGGCCCGTACAGGTTCCACAGGGTGCCGCCGGTGGCGAGCAGGTCGCGGGCGAGCTGCGGATCGAGCGGCTCACCGCCCGACAGCAGTACCCGGCCGTGCCCGTCCGTCCAGCCGGACGCCAACAGAATCCGCCAGGTGGTGGGGGTCGCCTGGACAACGCTTACACCCCCCTCGGCGATGGTGGCGGCCAGCAGCTCGGGGTCGGTGTTGGCGGCGGGCGGGGCCATCACCACCGTCGCTCCCCGGATCAGCGGCAGGAACAGCTCCAGTGCCGAGATGTCGAACGACAGCGGGGTCAGCGCGAGGACCCGGTCGTCCGCCCCGAGGCCGGGTCGTTCGGCCACACTTCGCAGGAACGAGGCGACCGCCGCGTGGTCGACGGCCACGCCCTTGGGCAGGCCGGTCGAACCGGAGGTGTAGATGACGTAAGCCAGGTGGTGTGGGTGTACCACCGGGGCCACCGGGGCCACCGGGGCCACCGGGGCCACCGGGGCGGCAGGTTCCGCGGGGAGGTCCTCGACCAGCAGGACGTCGGCCGCGCCGGACGCCAGGGCCTGCGCGCGGTGGTCCACGTCGCACAGCCACAGCCCGGCCCGCGAGTCGGTGGTCATGTGCCGCAGCCGGTCGGCCGGGTAGCTCGGGTCGAGGGGAAGGTACGCGGCGCCCGACTTCAGGACGCCGAGCAGGGCCACGACCATCTCGACCGAGCGGCCGAGACAGACGCCGACCAGGTTCTCCGGTCCGATGCCGCGCGCCTGCAGCTCGGCGGCGAGTACCGTGGCCCGGCGGTCCACGTCGGCGTAGGTGGCGCGGTGTGCTCCCGCGACGACGGCGACCGCGTCGGGTGTCGCGGCTGCCTGCTGCTCCCACAGTGCGACCAGGGTGGTCGGCGCCATGAACGAATCCCTTCTCAGCCCCGTGCGGGGAAGGTACGCGTGATCGTCTCTGCCAGCTGTCGTTCCGCGCCGCGCACATAAAGGTGGGGGGCGCCCGGGACCAGATGCAGTTCGAAGTCGGCCGAGGTGTGCTCGCGCCAGCCGGCGAGCTCCGTCCTGTCGACGCTGTCGTCGTCCGAGCCGGCCAGAACGGTCAAGGCACAGGGCAGGGGTGCCTCGGCCCGGTGCGTGTACGTCTCGCACAGCGTCAGGTCCGCGCGCAGCAGCGGCAGCAGCAGCTCCCGCAACTCGGTATCAACACCGTCGAATTCGGATGTGGCGAGCAGCTTGTCGTCCGGCAGCGTGTGCCGCGGGTCGCGGTCCGGCAGGCCGGGGGCGCGCATGCCCGACAGGAACAGGCGGTCGGGCAGGCGCGTGCCGAGTGCACGCAGCCGCCGGGCCGTCTCGAAGGCGATCAGGGAGCCCATGCTGTGCCCGAAGAAGGCGTACGGCAGGTCCGTATGGTCCGCGATGAGCGGCGCGAGCGCGGTCACGGCGTCGTCCAGGGACGTCAGGGCCGGTTCGGCGAACCGGTTCTCCCGGCCGGGCAACTGGACCGTGCAGACTTCGACGGTGTCCGGCAGGTACGCCGCCAGCCGGTAGGCGGAGGCGCCTGCCCCGGCGTGCGGGAACACGAACAGGCGCCACCGCGAGGTGAGTTCACGGCTGCCGAGCCCGCGCAGCCAGGCCGATGCGAGGCCACCGGCCGTCATCGTGAGGCTCGTATGGAGCGCGGGGTCAGGTCGGTCCACACCTGCTCGATGTGGTCCAGGCACTCCTGGCGGGTGCCCTGCGCGCCGGTGGCGGTCCAGCCGGCGGGCAGCTCACGGTCGGCGAACCAGACCGAGTACTGCTCCTCGTGGTTCACCACGACGACGTACCGGTCCCCGGCGGGGCGCAGGGCGGGTGAGGCGCTCATGCGTCAGCCCCCCACCCCGGTGAAGAAGTCCCTCTCGCGGTGGCCCCGGCCCGCGGCGACGACCCGGTCGTGCACCCACTTGCCGACGGCGAGGTCGAGTACGCCGAGTCCGAACGGCGAGAAGATCGCCGGGCGTCCGTGCTGCCGGTGCAACCGCCCGCGCAGCAGGTCGGCGAGGGTGCCGTCGACGAAGCCCCGGTTACCGGTACGCTGTTCGGTCAGGTGCAGCGAGGTGCGCTCGCGTACGGCGTGGTCGACGTCGTCGGTGAAGTTCTGGGCGGCGAGGATCATCTCGGGGGCGAGGTCGCGCAGGGACAGGTGCAGGACCACCGGGTTGTGGGCCAGCAGCCGGGGGTCGTGCAGGTGCGGTTCGCCGGCCACCGTGGCCAGCACCACCAGGTCGCAGTCGGTGAACGCGTCCTCCACCGTGTCGGCGACCACGATCTCGGCCTCGGTGTGCTCGGCCATGACGGCGGCGAAGCGGACCGCCGCCGCCCGGTCGAGGTCGAAGAGCCGGAAGCCGTCGATCTCCCAGTCGAGATCACGCAGGAACATCCATACGTGCTGGGCGATCAGACCCGTGCCCACGATGCCGACTCGGCGGGCGCGGCGCGCGCCGAGCAGCGTCTGCGCGCCCAGTACCGCAGAGGCCGCGGTCCGCGTCGCCGAGACGATGGAGGACTCCATACAGGCGAACGGATAGCCGGTGACGCAGTCGTTGAGGATCAGTGTGGCCGAGGCGCGGGGGATTCCCCGCTGCGTGTTGTCCGGGAAGCTGGCAATCCACTTGTTGCCGGCGACCTCGAACTCGCCGCCCAGATAGGCGGGCAGGGAGATGATGCGCGACCGGCTCTGGTGGGGGAAACGCAGGAACGAGCTGTGCGGGTTCGAGCTCTGTCCGGCGTCGTGCGCGAGGTAGGCGGCACGGACGACCTCGACGAGCTCCGGACGGTGACGATCCGTCTCGGCGGCGATGTCGCCCGCGCCGATCACGGTCATGGGCGGCGGGGCCAGGGTGGACACGGGGTGGTTCTCCTTCAGTTGACAGCCAGGGCTTCGACGCCGGGGGGCTGTACCGTTTCCGCGCGCAGTTGCTGGACCCACATGGGGTCGTAGACGGTCTGGGCGTAGGCATGGCCGCGGTCGGCGGCGATGAAGGCGACCCGGGGACGGTGCGCGCCGGGACGGTAACGAGCGAAGTAGTCCTGGACGGCGGCATAGGTGCTGCCGGTCGAACCGCCCGCATACAAGGCGTACTTGGCGGCCAGGGCGCTGCAGGCCTCAACAGCGCGCGCCTCGGAGACGATCTCGACCTGGTCGATCAGCGCCTGACCGCACAGCGGCGGCACAATGCTGGAGCCGATGCCGGGGATCCGCCGCTTCTTCGGCGGACCTCCGAAGATCACCGAGCCTTCGGCGTCGACGGCGACGACCACGCAGTCCGGATACTCTTCCTTGATCCGGTGGGAGAGCCCGGTGATCGTACCGCCCGTGCCCACGCCGACGAAGAGATAGTCGAGCGGGCCGGCCTGCGCGATCAACTCGCCCGCGGTGAAGAGGTAATGCGCGTCGCGGGCATCTGGATTGGCGTACTGGTTGGGCCAATAGGCCCAGTCGAGTTCAACCAGCAGTTCCCGCACCCGGGACAGCCGATTCTCCAGGTAGTTGCCCGTCACATCACGGACGGAAACTTTATCCACCCGGTCGCACAGCAGCCGGAGTTGGGCTTCGGTGGCCTCGTTGCAGTTCGGATCGATGACCGGGACGAACGAGATGCCGAGCATCCGGCAGTAGAAAGCCAGGGCCAGCGCGAAGTTGCCGGACGACGACTCGACCACCGTGGTGCCGTGCACTATCTCCCCGCGACCGATCGCCTGTTCCAGAATCCACAGCGCCGAACGATCTTTGCTACTTCCCGTGGGATTGCAGAATTCCAGCTTGGCAACGATGTCACACTGCTCGTCCGCCAGGGGAATCAGCGGGGTTCCCATGAGGCCCCTGCGAATTTGCCTTACCCGTTCGATCAGAGATTGATCAGCACACCTGTGGAGCATGGGCCGAGTGTGGCACGGGATCGGTAGAGACGGCTCAACCGCGACTCAAGTGCGGTGCGACAAACGCTTAACCTCGATCATTCATGAGGGTTCGTCAGCTTGCCTACGAACCCTTTGCGGTGAGTGTTGGTGGGGGTTTTCGGAGTCTGGGCAGGCTGACGGCCCGGTTGTCGCGTCGGGTGGGCGCCGGGTTCCACGGCTCCGGTGGTCTGGTGCGGCTCGCAGGGACGGGAACGTACTGGTCAGCCGGGGTTCGGGAAGGCGCGGGGCCGGTCCAGGGCATCGGTGATCACGTCGGTCCAGGGCCAGCGCTTGGCCAGGCGGAGGTAGCGGCGGCAGCCGGTGTTGATGAGCTGGGCGGCGGAGGAACTTTCTGCGTCCTTGATCAGTAGCCGGACAGCCCGCCTCGTGAAAGCGCGAGGTTAAGACCTGTCCCGTAACTGCTGGTCACAGGTGAGATGATCTTGCGGTGTCTGGTGTGATCACGGCGTCGGAGCCGTCCTGGATAGCCCCGTTCACCGGGTTGAGCCCGCGTTCCTTCGGCAAGCTGGTGACCGCGCTGCGCCGTGAAGGTGCAGATCCGGTCCGCAAGGGCCGTCCGTGGGCCCTTCCGCTGGAGGACCGGGTGCTGCTCGTGGCGGCCTACTGGCGCACGAACTTGACGATGCGGCAACTCGCTCCACTCTTCGGTATCTCGAAGTCCGCGGCCGACCGCATCATCGACCGCCTCGGCCCGTCGCTCGCGC
>NZ_JBSHBP010000077.1:0-29209 GCF_053612065.1 Streptomyces sp. NPDC054765
CTTCCACTGACTGTCGGTGAGTTGCCTGCGCGTCACACCCAGCTTCCTACCGGGTTCCGGCCCCATGCGGGGACGGAACCCGAAGGTTGATCACAACCACACACAGGCCCTAAGAGCTCCTAAACAGAATGGTTTGAAGATGGGGTGAGCCGGGTGGCGGTCACTCGACGCCGTTGCCACGGTGGACGGTTGCCGCCCTCCGATCCGGCCAAAGGGAGGATGTGGCTGCCCAGGCCCGGCTGGCCCCGGGTCGGCTGTGGCCCGGAGCGCCTAGGCTGTCACCGTTACGGAAGGGCGGTGCCATGGATGCTGACTCCCGGACCAGGGCTGCGGTCGAGGAGCATTGGCGGGCCTCGGAGCGCGGGGACACCGAAGCCGAGCACGTCATCTACGCCACGGACGCGATCCTGGATTACCCGCAGTCAGGCGAGCGGTTCCGGGGCCGAGCGGCGATCTCGGCGCAACGCGGCGGGCACCCGGCCGACCGACACTTCGCCGTCCAGCGGATCACCGGCCATGCGAATCTGTGGGTGAGTGAATGCCTCATCACCTACGACGGTGTGCCGTCGTACTCGGTGAGCATCATGGAATTCGCTGACCAGCACGTGGTGCACGAGACGCAGTACTTCGCCGACCCCTTCGGCGTGCCGGCCTGGCGGGCCGCGCTCGCGGAGCCGATGCCGGGCCGGACCATCGCCGGAGCCTGATTCTTGGGCTTGCTCGGGTCAGCCGGGTGACGAGCCTGTCACTTTGTTGAAGTTCCAAGAACTCCTATTGCGAGGGCTTCAAGCGCCTCCAGCAGATGAGCGCGCATGCGAGGGTGAGGAAGGCTTCATGGATGCCGTCGCGGATCTCCCAGCGGATCCGCAGGCGACGGAACCAGTGCAGATGGCCGAACGTAGGCTCCACGAACCGGCGTTGAGTGCCGAGTCCGGAACCGTGCTCGGTGCCGCGCCGGGCGATCAGCGGCTTCACGCCCAGGTCCCAAACCCGCCGGCGGTACTTGTCGTGGTCGTAGCCGCGGTCACCCAGCAGCATCCGCCGCCTCACCGGCGCGAACGCTCCCACCTGGCGCGAACCGCAGGCGGTGACCGCATGAACATCCAGCCCCTGCTCGACGCGCTGGACCTCCAGGAGGACGCCGCCCGGCCCCAGGCCAACGACCTCCGCACACAGAGCGGCGATCTGCAGACCCGGCTGCGGGAGGCCGAGTCGCACCTCGAGCACCTCGCGATGCCCCGGAAGACCGTCACGGGCCATACCGACCGACTTCCGGCCGTCCCCCGGACCTGCCCGAGCACCCTGACTACCCTCGCATCCTCGCCGTCTTCAACGAGGCGACCGGAGCGCTGCGGGCCAAGGACATCTGCGAAGCCCTCGACCACAACCTGCTGCCGAAGAGCATTGAAGGCACCCGAGCCAAGTTGAAACGCCTGGTCAAACTCGGCATCCTCACCGAGGTCGACACTGGCAGCTTCGCCAGGAGGCAGTAACCGGCCGAGCCCCGATTGGCTTCGTTCACGTCAAACAGCAGCCGTATGGCCGCCTGTGCTCGTAAGAACGGCGGTCGTGCGGGTGGTGGGGATCAGCGGGCCGTGTCAGTCAGCCGATGGGGTGAGGCTGGTGCGGTCGAACGGGCCACCGTGCGCGGCGGCGTACGCGATGGCGTCGTTGACAGCATCGAGGCCGAACGACCGGACTCGTTCGGGGGCGAGATCCAGAGTGCCCGAGGCGAGGAGCCGGATGATGCCGACATTGGCTGTGCGCGGGTACATCCACTGCCCGCGCACGGTGATCGAGTTGCGCATGATCCATGGGTACGGGAGTGCGAGGTCGTCGCCACCGAGCATGCCGACGCCGCCCATGAGGACGACGCGGCCGTACTCGCGGACGGTCATGGCCGCCGCTCGCGACGCCGAGCTGGGTGCGCTCGGCGGGAGCAAGTCGATCACCATGTCGATCGGGCCGTCGGCCGCCGCGGACATCGCCGCGCGGTCGGTGGCCTCGTCTCCGGTCAGCGGGATCGGGCGCAGACGCGGACCGAACCGGTCGGCGAGGAGGTCGAGCGCGGCCTGGTTGCGGCCCGGGGCGACCACACGGCCCGCTCCCATCGCGAGCGCGACCGCGACCGCGCTGCTGCCGAGGTTGCCGGTGGCCCCGCTGACGAGCAGCGTCTCGCCGGCTGCGAGCCCGCCTGCCAGCAGCCCGCCGTAGGAGATGGCGTGCACGGTGAGTGCGGCCCAGCGGGCCGGATCGTCCCCTGCCACGGTGGGCAGCGGGAAGACGTTCTCCGTCGGGACCCGCATGAGCTCGGCGAACGAACCGTCGTGCAGGTACCGGGCGAGCCGCGCGCCGCCCTCGCCGCGCGAGCTCCAGCCCTGGAGCGTGATGTCGGGCGTCAGGGCGTCGTCCCGCGAGCGCACCGTCGAGTCGCACCACACCAGGTCGCCGATGCGCAGCCGGGTGGCGTCCGGGCCGACGTGGATGATCCGCCCCACGCCGCCGACTCCGGGCACGACGGGAGGGGCAAGGGGGTAGTTCCGCTTGCCACCGAAGACTTCGGCCGCGTAGGGCGCCACGCCGGCGGCGAGGACCTCGACCACCACCTCACCGCCCCCGGCCTTGGGGTCGGGCACCTCCCGCACCGTGAGCGGGGCGCCGAACTGCGTCAGAACTGCTGCTCGCACGTGATGACCTCCGTGTTCGTCCGTGCTCGTGGGATCGACACTAGGAGCTGGGTGAGCATGCGGGAAGCGATGATCTAGCATTTGTGGTATGCGTATGTCGCATGGACATCTCCAGCGCGGGACTGCGGGTCCTGCGGCAGATCGCTGAGTCCGGCAGCTTCACCGCGGCAGCTGCCCGACTCGGCTACACGCAGTCGGCCGTCTCACGCCAGGCCGCCGCCCTCGAACGCAGCGCCGACACCACCCTGTTCGAACGCCGCCCAGACGGGGTACGGCTCACCCCCTCCGGCTTGACCCTGCTGCGGCACGCCCACACAGTTCTGGCCTCGCTCGCAGCGGCCGAGCGTGAGCTCACTGGCACCGTCCCGCGGACCGAACTGGTGCGGCTCGGGGTAGTCCCGAGCGCGGGCGCGGCGATCCTGCCCGCCGCACTCGCACACCTCGCGGCGGCCGACCCGCAGATCACGGTTACCACCAGCGAGGGCACCACGCCCACCCTGATCCGGGCGCTGCGCGCGGGCTCGCTCGACCTCGCCGTGCTGACGTCCCGCCCACCCCACCGACCCTTCGACGGCGACTCGCCGCGCTTGCACATCGAGACCGTCGCAAACACCGAACTGGTCGTGGCAGTGCCCTCGACCGGAGAGTTCGCCGGACGCACCACGGTGCACGTCGACGAGCTGGTCGACGCCGCGTGGATCGCCACCCCGACATCGAGCTCTGAGCCGCTGCTCGGCGTCTGGCCCGGCCTGCCCGGACGGCCTCGCGTCAGCCACTCCGCGCGCGACTGGCTGACGAAGCTCCAGCTGGTCGCCGGCGGCTTCGGCGTGACGACGGTGCCGTCCCGGCTCTCACCGGTGCTGCCGCCCGGGGTGAGCCTGCTGCGCGTCGACGGCGCACCCCCCGAGATCCGCAGGGTGCTCGTGGCACGCCTCCCCGGCCACCCCGCCCCGGCGATCACGGCCGTCACCCGAGCGATCACTTCGACCGCCTGAACCGCCGCCAAGGCCGTGCACGATCGCGTGTACCCCTTTCCCCCTGACGGGTGGGCACCGCGGTCACCGTCGGCCTGTTCTTCGCAGTACGGGCGATCGGCTTCGCCGTCGTCACGGCCCTGCACGAACTCCTCGCGCCCCGCGGCCGCGCATAACGGCCGCCGGCAGCCAGCCTTCCGCCGAGGCAAGCGGACTCGTTGCCGGTGGACAACGTGGCACTGGCCGAGGTTTCGTGTTCAATGTCCCACCAAAAGCTCTCAAACCACTCTCTTAGAGGCGGTCAACGGCCTCGATTTCCAAGGCCAGGAGTACCTCGCCCGCGCCCTGCTGCCCTACGCCTGCCGAGTGGATGCCGCCGGCGAAGGACGCCACCTGCACCTACGCCATCGACTGGGTCACAGCGAAGCTGTGGTGGCAGCTGACCGCTGACCGTGCCGAGACCAAGGCCCTGCGCATGGTCGCCGCGGGCTGCAGGAACGCGAGGGTCAGTTCGCGCCGGCGCCGTAGAGCGCTGCGACGCCCGGGTCTGCCAGGCGAGGACATCTGTATTCCTCCGGCAGGGGGAAGGTCAGGTCGCCGCGTTTTCACTGAGCAGTGTGCATCGTGAAGTCGCAGGTCACGGGTCTGGCGTGAGTCGTCTTCGGGGTTCTCGGGCTGGTCGTGGGCGGATGCCTCTCGCGAAGATCATCGGTCAGTGGGCGATTTCGCGGTTGGTCAGCACCAGCAGGGCCCTGACCAGGGCGGTCGCCGACTTCGGGTCGGTGCGGAGCGTGGTGAGGACGCGCCAGTTCTTCAGGTGGGCGAAGCTGTGCTCGACCGGGGCGCGGACTGCGGCCGGCACGGTGTTCGACAGCTTCTGGCCGGGGGCAGGGGCCGGTTGCGGGCGGCCTTGTAGCCGGTGATCACGGCCGGGTCGGCGTCCGGGTCGTCGTTGTCGTCGAGGCCGATGAAGCCCAGGTCGGCGATGGCGCCGAGGCCGGTCGCGGACAGGCCCGTGCGGGCTGCTGGGGCAGCTGCCACCTCACCTCGTCGGTTTCCCGGTTGTGGTGCCAGGCCGTCAGGGTGCGTGCGGCAACCAGCCGGTCGAGGAGCTCTCCCATCTGATGGGGGCAGTGCCCGCACAGGCGGGCAAGAATGTCCATGTCGGCCTGCTGGTGGACGTGCGCGGTGCTGTGCGCGGCCAGCGCCAGGGCGGCCAGTCGCACAACGGGCGGTGCGGCGGCCGGCAGGAGCATCGGCGCGGGACGCAGGGCCCAATGTGCTGCGCGACGACAGGCCCTGCGACCGGGGGCCTGGTCCAGCACCGCGGCATCGAGCAGCCGTGCCTCCATGTGTACCGGCCTGAGGTTGGGCAGTTGAAGCCAGTGAGCGTGAGCCAGTTCCTCCCACGGTTCGCTGCGTCCGCGCAGGCACATGCTGTGCAGCAGCCCTGCCGGCAGCCGGACGTGACCACGAGTGTCGGCGCGCAAGGCGCACTGCAGGGCCAGCAGCCGGGTGGCAGGGGAGGTGATCCGGGGCAGGGCCGCCCGCAAAGTAGGTGAGCATCTCCCGCACTCGCCGGTGCTCGTCGAAGCAGATGCTGGGCGGAGTGACACGGTGAGGGACGGCCGGGCGGTGAGCGCCGAGCAGGGTGTCCGGCACCACGGCGGTATTGCTGGTCGCCGCCGCGCAGGCCGCGCAGGTGCCGGCCAGCCGCCAGGTACGGCCGCTGCGGTCGCGGGTGAGGGCGAGCAGGACCGGCCCCGCGCAGCCACGGTGACGCGGATGCCAGGAGCAACCGCGTTCCCGGCACTGGCAGGTGCGCAGATACCCCGGCAGCGCGTCGGCGCGGGCATGGCAGGCCAGATGCGCCAGGGCAGCGGAGCGCGCGGAGGCAAGCTGAAGAGAAGGGGCGTGGGCCGTGCCGTGAGCGCAGACGAGACGTGCTCCGCCCGCTCGCGGACGCAGTTCCACCGTCCAGATACGCCGCACTGCCGTATGCGCACCGCCAAACCTCATCGGCCGGTCGTCCTCCCGTCTGTCCACGCTGCGATGACCGGTGTCCCGGCCGCTGGAGGGCAGCACCGCCAGGCCGGGTCTTGCTCGCGGGGGACCAGGGGCACTCCCGGGCCCTTCGATGGCTGGCTGCGAAGTTCACGCAAGTCGTGAACGGACCAGTCGGGGTGCCCGCCCAAGTTGTTGTTGGACCCGACGGCCGGGCTTCCGCCCAACGGCAGCATCGCGTGGCGCACCTCCAGCGTGCCGTGCGCTTCAGGGGGTGCCGTAGGGGCGTGTCGGGCAGCAGCTCCCTTCATGCTGTGCGTGTGTCCCGGCACATGGGGAAGAGGGGGCGGATACGAGGTCAGTACGCTGAACATCCAAGACCAGCCACATGGCCGAGATTGCTCGCAGTGACGCGTGCGCAACATGGCGCAACTGGTTTACTGTACGTGCGCAGTCTGCGCAGTCTGCTCGCACACGGGGGTTCTCTCCGCTGCCGTTGGGTAACGACCCAGGCGCCGTGTCGTCGGCATGACGGGCAGTCGGCCGACAGGTCCTTGGCCATTCGGCTCACCGCATTCCCTCGTACAGAAGGGCAAAGCACCCGTGTCTGCAGGCAAGTTAGCGCCCGGAGTCTTCGTCAAGGAGCTTCCGGGCGGAGTTCGTACAATCAGTGGTGTAGGGACGTCCACACCCGCGTTTCTCGGTTACACCGTCAGGACCCCCGAGGACCAGGTGTCCACCCCACCGACTCTTGTGCGGAGTTGGGCGGAGTTCGTGGAAGCCTTCCACTTCCGTTCCGAATTCGGTCCGGAACAGATCCAGCGGGAGCTGGAGCAGCTATCCCTGGCCATCAAGGGGATGGAGGGCCGACTTGAGGGGCTGCGGCAGGCTCTAGGCCAGAGAGCGGTTGAAGAAAGGCTTGTCACTCCGGAGCAGTTCTCACAACTGGTTGAGGTGAGAACGAAGGAGTGGAAGGACGAGAGCGTCGATGAGGCGGACAAGCAGGAAGCCGAGGACATCGCCGCTGAGCTCGACGGCCTGGAGGAATACCAGGATTGGATCGAGGCCGGATCCGAACTCGCGGCTGCTCGGAGGCGCCGTGCCGAGCTCGAAAAGATCCTTGAAGAGGCACAGCGTTTCCAACTGGCCGAATCCGTATACGGTTTCTTCGCCAACGGAGGAGCCGCCTGCTACATCCTGCGGCTCGACGACTCCGGGGATATCAAGGCGCAGATCACCGGAGAGGCCGCCAAGCGCACGGGCCTGGCAGGATTGGAGACCGTTCCGGACGTGACCATGGTCGCCGTGCCAGATCTCTGGACCGCAACGACCAGCGCCGAGGCCGGTGCGGAGGTGATGGGCGATGTCGTGGCCCACTGCTCCAAGATGCGCAACCGGATCGCCATCCTCGAACCACCGCCGGGTACCGAACCGGGCAAGCTGGGTGAGTTCTTGGACCAGCTGGCCTCACCGGATACGGATGATGCGGCGTTCTCGGCGTTGTATTACCCCTGGGTGAAGGTGCCCGGTGTGGACGGCAGCCCGCGTACCGTTCCGCCGTGCGGGCATATCGCCGGCGTCTGGGCCCGTACCGACGCCGAGCGTGGTGTGTTCAAAGCACCCGCCAACCAGAACCTCCGCGGCGTACAAGAGCTTCCCGTCCTGCTCACTGACGACCGGCAGGGAACGCTCAACGACCGGGGAGTCAACTGCTTGCGGGACTTCCCCGGGCGTGGGCTTCTCGTATGGGGTGCTCGTACGCGTTCCAGCAGCCGGGACTGGAAATATCTGAACGTGCGGCGTCTGGTCTGCTTCCTGAGCGACTCGATTCGCCAGTCGTCGACTTGGGCGGTGTTCGAGCCGAACGACGATCGGCTGTGGGCGACTCTCCGCCACTCCGTCACCAGCTTCCTCACGGACCAGTGGCGGCAAGGAGCCCTGCTCGGACGCACTCCCGATGAGGCCTTCTACGTGGTCTGTGACCGGACGAACAACACCGAGGCGACGATGGACGCAGGCCAGGTCATCTGCGACATCGGCATCGCCCCGGTACGCCCTGCCGAGTTCGTCCACTTCACCATCACCCAGATCGCCGGCCAGCCCGGCCAGTCCAACTGATCTGCTCACCCGCCCACCCAGGAGGCACCACCGTGTTGACCGGTGACACATTCAGCAGCAGCACCTTCGCCATCGAACTCGGCAAGTTCCAAGTGGAGACCGTCCAGGAGGTGTCGGGGCTGACGCTGGAGCAGGACGTGGTCGAGGTCCGGCAGGTCTCCGCGACCGGTGAGCTCATCGTGCGCAAGCAGCCCGGCTCCCGCCGGACCGGCGAGATCACCATCACCCGTGGCATGGACAAGAGCACCGCGTTCACCGACTGGATCAAGGCCACACTGGTCAACGCCGACCTCGACAGCGCCCGGCAGAACATCACGATCTCCCTGAAGGACGCGCAGAAGCAGACCGTCCGGCGCATTCACCTCACCAACGCCTGGGCGTCCCGCTGGGAAGGGCCGCAGCTCGGGGCCGCCAACTCCGCGATCGCCACGGAGCAGGTGACGATCACCTATGAGGACATCACCGTCGAATAGCCCCAGCACGATCTCGCCGAAAACCAGCAGAACGAGAGGGAGCAGCAATGACCGCGCAGAAACCCCCGGGTGTCTTCGTCACGGAGAGGCCCAGTGGCGCGCGCATGATCACCGGGGCGGGCACGTCCACCCCGGCCTTCCTGGGGTACACCAAAGTACTGGGGAGCGAGGGAGCTGCCTTCTCAGAACAGGAGCGCAAGGTTCCTCAGCTGGTGCGCAGTTGGCGCGAGTTCGCCGACCGGTACGACATCGAGCAGCTGGCGGCTCTCCGCAAGGATGACAAGGCCGGCGCCCGGGACACCACCGAAGTCGAGCGCTGCTTCACGCTGGCGGAGGCGGTGTACGGGTTCTTCGCCAACGGAGGCCAGTCCTGCTACGTCGTGGGCTTCACCAAGCCGGCGGAGAAGGTCACCGCCGTGGCTCTCAAGGGCGATCCGGAGGCACGCACGGGCATCGGAGGGCTGGAGACGGTCCCGGACGTTGCCATGGTCGCAGTGCCCAGCCTCTGGGACATGATCTCCGATGTCTCTGGTGACACGGCCTCTCCTCCACAGGTCTCAAGTCCATCAAACGATGACCTGACGGCGGGCAAGGCCCTGATCGATGCCGTCCTTGCCCATTGCACCAAGATGCGTGACCGGCTCGCGGTGATCGATGCTCCCCCTGCCCAACTTCCCGAACCCCTCAAGGCATTTGTCGGCGGGCTCGGACCTCGGCATTCGGACGATGCGGCCTTCACGGCGCTGTACTACCCCTGGGTGAACGTACCGGGTGTGGACGGTAGCCGGCGTACCGTTCCGCCGTCCGGGCATATCGCCGGAGTGTGGGCGCGTACGGATTTCGAGCGCGGCGTGTTCAAGGCGCCTGCCAATCAGAACCTGCGCGGCGTACTCGACATTCCCACACTCCTGACGGACGACCAGCAGGGCGAGTTGAACGGGCTGGGCGTCAACTGCCTGCGCGTTTTTCCGGGACGTGGGCTGCTGGTGTGGGGTGCCCGTACGCGTTCCGACAGCCGGGACTGGCGCTACCTGAATGTGCGGCGCCTAATCTGTTTCCTTGCCGACTCCATTCGTGACTCGTCGACGTGGGCCGTCTTCGAGCCGAATGATGACCGGCTGTGGGCCACTCTGCGTCACTCCGTCACCAGCTTCCTCACGGATCAGTGGCGACAGGGCGCTTTGCAGGGGCGCACTCCCGATGAGGCGTTCTACGTGGTCTGCGATCAGACGAACAACACTGAGGCAACGATGGACGCAGGCCAGGTCATCTGTGATATCGGCATCGCTCCAGTGCGGCCTGCCGAGTTCGTTCACTTCACCATCACGCAGATGGCCGGCCAGCCGGGCTGATCGGTCAACTGGCTTATCCGGCACCGGAACCGGTCACAGGCGGGGCATCGAATCGCCCTTCTTCTGGCTCTGAGGAGGCTGAACACATGGGGCATCCCGTAGTTCGAAAGGGAGACAAGATCACGGTTCCACCCCCCACCACACCAGTGGCGCTCTGGGCGGGCCCGGTAGAGGTGACACTCGACGGTTCCGGAGGGTTTCGGGCCGCCGGCCAACCGGTCTGTCTAGCGAGAGACATCGAGCAAATGTCGCCTGAAGTGGAGGCCGGGTATACCGCACCGGCTGTACCGCCAGGATTTACCGTGCCTGGGAAGGGGAAAATCAAGTTCAAGCTTGCGCCTGGGCACAAGGCGGCCAAGACGAAGACCAAAGATGAACCTGTCGTGATCGACAACGGCGCACTGCTGACATACGAGTTCACCCCCGACCCGGGGAGCGAGGCGACGACACCGCCCGGGCCATCGGGTGTTCAGAAAGACCCGACCCTGAAGTACACCGGGCAGGCAACTCTGCTGTGCATGCCGATGAGCGAGCGTGTCACTGCCGGTTGACGCGAGGGGCCTCCTGACGGACCACGGCGGTCGTCATCGGCCGCCGATCAAAAACCGTCCCGTATCCAGGCTTTGACCTCCCTGAGGGGCGGAGGAGGTACGTGCGGAACAGGCAATAGGGCTGTGTTGGGCGTTGTCAACGTGGCCGACGGGTTGTTGTGAGAGTGCTGCCGCCCATTGATGTTGATGAAGACTTCGCCCATGTGCCATGTGCCATGTGCCATGTGCCACGTGCCATGTGCCGCCCGGCCGCGGGCTGCGCCGGCGCAGCCGGTTGGCGTAGCCCTGGCCGAACTTGGTGCACCAGCGCCGCGCCGTCTCGTACGAGACCACCACACCGCGCTCGTACATCAGCTCCTCGACTTCCTGGTAGGACAGCGGGAAGCGGAAGTACAGCCATACGCAGTGGGAGGTGAGTGCCACCGGGTACCGGTGCCCCTTGTGCGATGGCGCGGTGTCCACGAGCGACCCTGCCAGGATGATCAACCCAAAGATCATCTCAGGGAGCCAGAACAACGTGACAGTGCCCACCAATCCTCCCAAGCCGCCGGGGGCACGAGATACGTATCCACGCCCGGCGGCCCTGGGCTTCCCGATCTTACGAGTGACCGAGATCAACCCGACAAACAACGTAAGGAGGTACTCCTCAATTGGGCAATGGATCGCCGTGGAAAGCGACCGCTACCTCGGCATGTGATTCTGTGAGCGCACAGGTCTTGACCTTTAGGCCCGATGCGCGGAACTCAGCCGCCCGGCCGAGCTGCAGCACCTTGTGCAGGCCGGTGATATGGGGTGAGCCATCGATGATCTCGTTCGTGATGACGCGGCCGCTCACACGGGGCTGCCGCATCGAGATGCCTTCGAAGTAAATCGGATCACGGGTCTCATACTGGGGGTCGCGCCGCCGATACTCCAGACTCACGTCTCCTCCAGCGACCGGCAGGAGCAGTTCCTGGACGCCGCTGGTGCCCAGCGCCCCAAGCCGGTAGGTGCCGGTGCGGGTGATCTTCACCGATTCCTGCTCGTTCCACCAGCCGTGGAAGGAACGGTAGATCGTGGGATAGCGCGCCGTACCTCCGGATCCCATGGTGTCGCCGGTATCGCCCCCACCGCCCCTGGATGTGCACCCGTCGACATCAACGACCTCGTCCTGCATCGGGCAGTCGATCCGCTCCCGGATGTGAGCGAAGCCGAGGTTGTGGCCGAACTCGTGGCTCCACACCGACAGGGAACCGCCGTTTCCGTTGGCGATGGACCAGTTCCCCGGCATCGCCGCGAGTCCGCCCCAGTTGCAGGCGCTACTGTAGGGCTTGGCGAAGAAGGTGTAGTCGTAGTCGCGGTAGTCGTACCCGGCCTGCTGGGCCAGCCGTCGCGCGTTCGCCAGCTGATTCGAGTAGTCGCAGCTGGCGGGCCGGGCGCCGAGATCGAGGTCACCGACGAAGTCGCCGATCACCCGCAAGTGGCCCCCGGTGCTCTGCCTGATGTAGTCGGGGAACCTGCCTGTGCCATCGCCCAGTGTCGTGTTGCGCACTGCCACGGCCGAGGCGTTGTTCGAGGCGCCGTGCGACCAATTCCCGTGGATGACCAAGAACCGCTTCTCGCCACTGACCCGCTCAACCCTCCCCTCCGGGTGCTCTGGAACGTAGTCGCTCTCGCTCGGGGCGAACTCCGGCGGCGCCGAGTCGATTCGATCTGACATTCTCTTCTCCTTCAGGAAGATCAATAGTCGGCACTGTCACGTTGAGCCGGCCGGCTTTCATCCTTGTGCCACTCCGGGGAACCGCGCCTCGTCCACGTAGCGGCCGAGCTTTGCGTACTCCTCGCGGACGGCGGCCAGCAGGTCGGCCATGGCGAGCGGACGATCGCCGTCCGCCGCCCGATAGGCGGCAGTGATGACGCAACACCGGATCGCGCCGCCGGGCAGGTCGAAGGCGCGCGCCAGGGCGTCCAGGTCCAGGCCGTCGGACCGGGGCACGGCGGCGCCCAGGCAGCGTTCCCACAGGGCACGACGCTGGGATTCATCAGGGGCGGGGAAGTACACGGCGAGGTCCAGGCGCCGCAGGAACGCCGTGTCGATGTTGGCATGCATGTTGGTGGTGAGCAGGGCGAGGCCGCCGAAGGCTTCCAGGCGCTGGAGGAGGTAGGAGGTCCCGGCGTTGGCGTAGCGGTCGTGGGCGTCGTGGGTGGCCGTGCGCTTGCCGAAGACGGCGTCGGCCTCGTCGAAGAGGAGGACGGCGTTGATGGCTTCTGCCTCGGTGAAGACGCGTTCCAGGTGCTTTTCCGTCTCACCGATGTACTTGTCGACGACCGTGGCGAGTTCGACGACATAGAGGTCGAGGCCGAGATCGGCGGCCACGACTTCGGCGGCGAGGGTCTTGCCGGTCCCGGAAGGTCCGCTGAACAGTGCGGTGACGCCCCGCCCGCGTCCGCCGCCGGGCCGCATCCGCCACTGCCCGAGGACCTGGTCGCGGTGGCGGACGCGGCGCGCGAGGTCGCGCAGTTGCTCGCGCGGCCGCTCGGGCAGGACCAAGTCGGACCAGGTGACGTCGGGTTGGATGTGCCGGGCAAGACGGCCGAGGGCGCTGCCGTTCCAGGTACGGGCTGCGGACTGGACCCTCGCGCTGTCCACGGGAGTGCCGTCCGCTTCGGCTTGGTGGCAGGCTGCGGCGGCTGCGACGCGGATCTGGTCGGGGCTGAACCGGTAGCGGGCGGCGGCGATCGCGGCTTGCTCCGTTGCCGGCGTCGGCTCGGTGCGGGAGCCGAGCTCGTGCCGCCACAAGGCGGCGCGTTCGGGCTGCGTGAGGGGTGGGCAATCGGCCAGGACGGGAAGCGTGCACGTCCAGCGAGCGTCCCACGGCTGCCGCCCCGTGAGGACGACAGGAACAGGCAGATTGGTGAGCGGCGCCAGCAGAGCGCGTATGCGTGCGGCGTCGGCGGACTCGACAGGGCCGGCGAGCAGGCCGCAGCCGCGCAAGCGCGCTTCGAGCACAATGGCGCGGAGCAGGCCGTCGGGGTCCGCAGCGTGACCGAGGGCGGTCAGATCGATACGCAGAGCGGGCCGGCCCGCCGCCTCCAGCGCGGTCTCGGCAACGGCGACGGCCGCGCCGCCGGGGGTGTCGCGCAGGTGGACCATGCGGCCAAAGGCCAGCAGGCCGGCGAGGTGACGGGCGGTTCGGGCGAGGGAACCGGTCCCCAGTGGTGCGAGGGGCTGGGGAAGGGCGACCATGGCCCGCAGGGGGGCCGGCAGGGCGTCGTGCCCCAGCAGATGTCCGGTGACGCGGTCGGGTACACGCAGCTGCCGGGTGAGGTACGGGCGTGAGGCGTCGTCGCTCTCCAACAGTCCGCCCGAGCGCAAGTGCCCCTCGGGCGCGAGGACGTGCCGGGACGTGGAGGAGGTGCTGGGGATACCGCACAGGCCCAGGGCGAGGCCGGTGGTGGCGTGCCGGCAGGTGATGTCGTCATTGAGGTAGCCGTAGCACCGCTCGAACCGGGCATCCACGTCCGGGGCGAGCGCGATCAGCAGGATGTCGAGTTCCAGCGCAGTCAGGGCGAACTCCGCGGCGAGGCGGCGCAGCGGCAGCACGGCACCGGCTGCCTCGGCGGCTTCCTCACGGGCGCGGAGGGCGGCGGTCGCCGTGCCCTCGGCCGTGTGGGAAGGCAGGAGCCCGGTGGGCGTGTCCAGGATGAGCGAGGCCATGTCGTCGGAGACGTAGAGCCCTTGATACGGGTCCACAGGAGCCAGAGACTCCAGCGGACTCTCGGCCGGTTCCGTCCCCCCGCCGCCGGTGCGGATGGCGATTGCCCGCCTGACCCTGGCTTCGACAACGGACAGGCGGGCAAGGAGCGATGCCGCGGCCGTGGGGCCGCTGGTGGCAGAGTGTGTCGTGGGGGCGGCGGTCACCGCGATCCCTTGCCGGGCTCCGGGGCGGGCTGCCGGGAAGGCCTGACGTTGACGGCCACTGGCTCCTGGTCGTCGTGCACCCAGTGGGTGTACTCCTGCGCGAGGAACGATGGCAGCGGCAGGGTGACCGTCACATTGAGAGCGGGGATGAGCGTGTGACCGACCGCGCTCCACAGTTCGGTGAGCGCGCGGTCCTCGGCCGGGGGGTGGCCGATGTCGAGGAGTGCCGGAAGGGCCTTGTCCTCCTGCTCCCCGGGAAGAGGGATGGGGAACGGGCGGCTTTGGGCGAAGCCGATGAGTAGTTGGCCCAGCATGCGGTGGACGATGCGGGCGTCCGGCGCCCAGGCGGTGATCAGGTAGGAGAGCCGGACGTATCGGGGCGGGTCGTGCGCCTCGACCTTCTTCTCCCCTCCCGGCGCGGCAGGGTCCGGGGCGTATCCGTGGACCATGCCGGTCTGGCGGCGGTCCAAGTCCTCGCGGATGTCGTACAGGTAGATGCCGACCGCCTCGGCACCGGTGGTCTCTCCCATGCCCCTGTCATGCGTGGGGGGCTGGAAATCGATGGCCTCACTGGGCAGGCCCGGCACGTTGTCACATACCCGTGCCGCCAGGGCCTCGTCGACCAATTGGATCATCGCTGTGCCTCTGTCCGTGCAGGGAGGGGGAGGGGGAGGGGGAAGCATGAGGCCGCCATCAGACGGTCCTCGGCCCGGTGACCACCTGACGAGGGTCAAGGCCCACGGTGGTGCTGCCTGTCCTGGCCTGCGTCGCGGAGTCGACGATCGAAACGGCCGCGCCGCCCTCGTCGGCAATGAGGACCTCGGGTTTGGTCGGGTGCGGCGCGATTCCGGCGAGCTTGGTGCCGGCGGGAGTGGTGAAGCGGCGTCTGCCTGTCCATGCATCGAGCATGAGGAGATCTCCGCTGTTTTCCGACGTCACGAACAGCCATGCGCCGTCTGCCGATACGGCCACCGACTGTGGTTTCTCGATGTTCGTCCATGTGTCGACGACCTCGTGCTCGCTCAGCACGACCTGGGAGACGCCGTATTCGGTGGCGTACAGGGCCGCTTGGCCGTCCGGCCGGAAGATTAGCCCTGCGCAGGGGCCGAAACCGGTGGTGCTGCCAACGAGGCGTGGCCGGGGGGGATCGCTGAGGTCGAGCACGTGGACGATGCCCTTGTCGTCGCTGACGAAGGCGTAGCCGCCCTGGGGGTGGACGGCGACACTCCGGGCGTCCGCCGGCAAGACGACGTCCCGGTCCGAGAGGTACGTGGGCCTCATGAGGGGAGCGGTGAGCTCCAGGACGCGGATACGGCAGTGGTCGTCGGCCCGGGTGAGGACGTAGAGGTGGTCTGGTGTCCCAACCCGGATCGCCAGGCTCTCGATAGGGGGGAAGGGTTGCTTCACAGCGGTGTTCGCCAACGGTCGGTCGGCGGAGGTCATGTCCAGCAACCACAGCACTCCGGCGGTGTCCTGGGCGCCGCTGACGAATCCCCACTGTTGCCGAGGGTGCAGGGCGATGTCTGTGGGCTGTGCTTCTCCCCTCAGCACTGCGGAGATCCCCGTATCGGTCGGCCTGTCTGCGGCGGAAACGTCCACGACGCGAACGGCTGGTGTGGAGCCGCCGTCCGCCACGTAGGCGTACATTCCCGCCGGATGCGTGGCGACGCCGCGCAGAGCGTTGCCGATGGTTGTGTTCGATCCGCTTGACCATGCCTGGAGATCGAGCACTGCGAAGCTTTGGTCCTGTACGAGGTAGGCATACGGTTTGCTGGGGTGTGCCGCGATGCCACGCCGTTTGGCTCCGGGGATGCCCAGTGGCGTCCCGGCCCGCTCGGGGGCGCTGGACAGAACCGAAATGCTGTTGTCCTGGTGATTGGCGACGTAGACGTGGATGCCGTTCGGGCTGCTCGCCACGCCCATGGGGTCGTTGCCGACCGGAATGGATGTCACCTCCAGGTCGGCGAGACGGATGCGGTGGACGACTCCCGCGGTCCGGTCGGTGGCGTAGGCGTAGATGCCGTCGGTCGTCGTCGTGACGTCCCAGAGTTGGCGCGTGCTGTCTTGTGCGACGGGTACGGGCGTCACGGTGTGCCCGTGCACCAGAATCGTGCGAGAACTATCGGAAATGTAAAGGGTACCGCCGAGAGAGGCCGTAGGCGCGATTAGGCGTAATTCGCCTTGGTAGATGCGTTCGTGATGTTCTGTTCGTAGCCTCGTTCCGTCAAGGGTGATGATGGAGGCCATTCCCTGGTAGGGGGATGAGGTGTGGCTGATGACGCAAAGCGCCTTGTTGTCTCGACAGCAGAGCCCTTTAGCTGTGCCGATGCCTTGCTCTTCCCCGGCTACGACAGTTGTCGGATCAGCTGGGATCCCGTCGGTTACGGGAGCTCCGTACACCTTGCCGGGGTTCTGGTCGACGGCGAGTGCGTAGAGAAACAGCCCGTCTGGAGAGAGGGCTAGCCTGAGACCGCGATGCGTTGCGGAAGTGGCCCTGATTGACGCCACCGGCTCCGCTTGGCCGTCGGCCATGCGAAATACGTCGATATAATTTGAAGCACTAATATAGTGGGAAATGTATAGAAGCATCCCGTCGGGCGAGGTGGCCAAGCCGTGAGGGGCGCCTATTTTCTTCGGCATGTCGTTCTCGCCGATGGCGTATTTGAATTCCCACTGGAGCGTTGCCTGATTGCGCACGAGGACGGATACCGTGCTGTTGAAGGTGTTGGCGACGTAGAGCTGCTGTCCGTCAGGGGACAATTCCATCTCCTGGGCCCCGGACAAGCGGCCCGCTGATGCCGAGATGCTGTCTTCGTCCCTCGCCCACATTGCCGGGCCTGTACGGTGCAGGGTATCGATTCTCTCTTGGCTGTTTTCGCCGCGGCCGACAACGTACAGTGTTCGGCCATCCCCGGAAGCCCTCATGGCATTACTAACGTGCAGCGTCACAACCTCGGAGCCGATGGTGTACTCACCATGCAGGTCGACCACACACACTGTGCCTGTACCGGAATCCGTAGTGAGTGCGTACCGGTTGTCTGGAGTGACGGCCACTCCTCGCGGCTCGGCGCCCGGCACCAGCGCGATGGCGTTGACCTGTATGTCCGCCGTGTCACCGAGTGACTTCCCCGGGGCGGGGGTGAGGACGAGAAGGTGTGCCGAGTCGGAGCTCGTCGCGCAGGCGAACTCTCCGTTCGGCGCGATGGCCACGTCCCACGGCTTGTGTTCCTCCCCGAGGCTGACCCGTCCAGCCATCGCTGAGTTCGTGAGATCGAGTACCGCCACCTCGGTTGCCGCGGAGTCGGCGGTATACGCCCACCGACCGTCCGGGGACATGGCGACGTTGACCGGGTTCGAGGACGCTCCCACCTCCATCGTGCCCCTCGTCTGAGGGACCGTTCGCACCGTGATCAGCTCCCCGGTGGCCTGATCGGTGACGTACGCGTACTGCCCCTCGGGCCTGAAGGACAGCCCCGAGGGCACGGCCGCGACCGCGATGTCTGTACGGGTGAAGGTGTCCGGGTCGACGGCGGAATGGGTGCCCGCTGTCTCGCTGATGACGTGGAGGACGCTGCCGTCCGGAGCGAAGGCCACCGCGACCGGATGCGGGCCGACCGGGACCGTGGCGGGGGTGTCCATGATTCCGCTGGTCTTGTCGAGCGTGGCGATCGATACCGATGCCGAGCCGTAGTTCGCTGCACACATCCGGTCGCCCCCAGGACTCACCGCGATCGCACGGGGATCGGACCCGACGTGCACGGGCTCTCCCACAGGCGTCAGGCCCGATGCGCGCACACGGAGCACTGTCACCCAGCCGTCTGTTCCCTCTTCCCCCTTGCTCGTGACGTAGAGGAACTCGCCCGCCACGGCGATCGCTCGCGTTGCCCCAGGAACACCGAACCCGGCCTCCACCACGCCAGGTGCGCCCGCCTGGGGCAGTTCGAGCAGCGACACCGTCGCGTCGGTCTCGTTGACGACGCAGACCAGCTGCCCGGAAAGGGCAGCCGCCACCGCACACGGGCCCGCACCGACCTCGACCTCGACCGGGTTCTGCCCCTCCTTGTCGAGCACGACGACCTTGTTCCCGGCCCAGTCGGCCACACAGACCTGGTCGTGCACGAGACCGGCGACCACCGCGCACGGCCTGCCGCCGACCAACGTGCTGCGCAGGACCTCAGGTGCCCCCTCGCCGGACGTAAGGTCCACGACCGAGAGCGTTCCGTCCCCGTAGTTGGCGACGTAGGCCCGGGTGCCGTCCGCGCTCACCGCTACCGCACGCGGATTACTGCCGACCCCCGTGCGATACACAGGGCCCGGCTGCCCCGGCGTGCTGAGATCCACCACGGCCAGAGTGTCCGAACCCCAGTCCACGGTAAGGGCGTAAGGCTTCCCGCTGATGCCGCCGCTTGTCTTGGACTCTTCTTCACTCATCAAGGCACCTCCGAGACGGTGACGCGGTGTTCAACGGAATAGACGGTTTCTGCGGGGCTGCAGTCGAGGCGCGAGACGTCGGCCAACTCCCTGCCGCTGCGAGGATCGACAGCTATCAGCCGCGCTGTGGCCACACGGGCAACACCCGAGACCTGCTCAAGGACACGGAAGGCTTCACCCACATGCACGGGCCGACCCAGGGGCCAGCCGGTTCCCGCCGGGCCGCCGCCCACCGGGCTGAAGTAGCGGTACAGGGCCCGCTCCGCGGCGGCCGCGAGTGTCGCGCGTTCCGCGGCGGTCTGGTAGTCGGCGGGCATGACCTCGGCCTCGATGCGGATGCCCTGATACCCGGGCTGCTCCAGCCACACCGGAACGCCCTCGGGCTGGCGGGCCCGCAGGGCGCGCCGCAGGGTGTCGGTGGCGTCGCGGCCGGGGGTCAGCATGTGGAAGGGGAACCAGCCCCGCTCGTCGACCGTGACGAAGGGGATGACCATGAGCCGCACCCCGACCTGGGTGCTGCCACCGCTGGTGTCGGTGTAGCCGTCCCTGCCGTCGTGTGACGCGGAAGTGTTGCTCACCGCCAGGACGTGGCTGTCCGGCGTCTTGAGGCGGCAGACGCCACCGATGGGGACGCCATTGCCTGCCGCGCCCAGCGTCACCTTGTAGTCACCCGCCGCCTCGATGCTCGTACCTTGGTCGGGGACGGCACCGTACTGCTCGCTGGTGCCCGACGGGCCGCCAGTGACCTTGGGCCCGAAGTACACCTGGCCCGTCGTCGCGTTCACCACTACGTGTTTGTCGTCCCTGGTGGATTCGGCGAACGAGGTAACGGCGTGCCATTCCTCGGTGCCGACCCGGATCGCCGGCGGATCCCCGTAAATCCCAGGGTCCAACAGGGCGAAGCTCTGGCCGGGCTGGCCTGTGGAGATCTCCGGCGGCCTGTGATCGGACTCGGTCCGATCCTCGTACTGTTCGGCCGGCACGGGTTCGGTGGTTCCCGACTCGGCGTGGAAAGTGTACGTCGTGGTGGAGTCCCCCTTGGGGTCGCGAATCTGTACCGCGATCCAGCCCGCCGCTTCTGTGGCCGGGAAGTTGTCGCCCTTCTCGGCGATGGCATCCTGCGCCCTCTTGGCGAGCTCCTGGCGGCCGACAACAGCCTGCCAACGTGGGGAGCTGCCCAGGTGGACGGGATGCGCCGAAACGCTGGCGCTCGGTCGGCCGACTCCGCCGCCTCCCACTCCGACCTGCTCTACGGGAGTTGAGGCATAGGCACACGGGGCGCCGGTATCCCACCAGGACCGGCCCTTTTTCGGCACGAAGACCGACACGGCCAAGCGGTCTTCCGTCCGCCGGTCCCCGCTGGCTTCCACCCAGAGGCTGAGGTTGCAAGGATCAAGCCCCTCCGGGATCTCCACCAACGCCAGCACGAGACCGCCGCCCTCCTTGAAGGTCCCCGACACCACCCCGTCGCTCGCATAGTTACCGGCCCTGAACATCTCGCGGGCATCGGTGGTTTCACGAGACAGGAGCACCGCCGCACCCACCGTGCACGGTGGTGTGCGCCGGGCCTCTTCCAGAGTGGTGAAGACCGTCATCCCGTCAGCTGTCGCGACCTGTGTTTCCGCGGGCACCGTCTGCTTGCCCGACGCCAGGGTGAACGCGATGTCCGTCTTCGCGGCGATCCAGGGCTCGTAGTTGCGCGCAGGATCCAGTGCGTCGCTGTCGGCCACGACAGGAACATGGTGGATCCGGGCCATGCCCGCCGAGGCGGCCAGGGCGAGCTGCTCGTAGTCCTGGGGAGCCACCGCGCGTTCGGGCACCGCAGAGCCCAGCGGCAGGCGCGCCGCGTAGGCCCTCGCGCTCTCGCCTTCCGTTCCTCCCACGGCGGGAGCGGGATTGGACACCGAGGAGATATAGGGCAGCGGAGTGCGCAGCACGGTGATGGTGCGAGCAGGCACATTGCCCTGGGCACCGCCACCGGTCAGATAGCGCCGGGCGCGAATCTCGGCTCCCGCCGGCAGCGGGGCCCCGTGCCTGCGCGGTCCTCGGGCTCCGTGCACGGCGAGGGCGAAGACGGCCTCGCCCGTACGCGGGTCCAACGTGAAGTGCCGGTCCTCAGGGCCCGATCCGGCCAGTGCCGGGACATACGTCCACCGTTCGGTGCGACGGCCTTCGGCAGAGGCCTCGACGATGAGGGGCTCGGTGGCACGCACCATCGGTGGATGGGCGAAGCAAAAGCGTTCGCCGGTAGCACCGGTCGCGATGCCAAGGACCGCGTCCTGGACCAGTTGTGCCTGGACACAGGGGACGCCAACAGTCAGCAAGGGGCTGAGGGCGACGGACGTCAGCGGGCGCTGGTCCGGGCTCTTGCGGTAGCGGATCAGACCGACGTCCCGCAGTCGCCACGCCGTGCCGGAATCCTGCTCCGGCCCCTGGTGGAGGAGGAGTTGTGCCGGTGCGTGCGTCGGGGGGACGTCGAGGGTGACGCGCCCCGGCCGGTCAGGTTCTGCTGCGGTGTCCGTGACCACCCGGCACTCGGACCAGTGCGTGCCCTGCCACGCTTCCCAGCGGCCGACAGGCGCTGTCTCCTCGCGGGCCTGCCCCGGGCGCACGTCGGCAATGCCGAGGTCGAGGGTCACCCGTGTACTGGGTACGGGAAGGGAGAGGACGATCAGCGTGTAGGGGTCCTCAGGCACATCGGGCACGTCCGCACCGGAGCCCTCCAGGGCCTCCGCGAGGGACGGAAAGTCGCCGAAGTAGGGGAGGTTGAGATGGAATTGCGGCCCGGCGAACGACAGCCCGCGCGGTGCAACCACTCTGCGCGCTGAGGGATCCAGTTCCGTGAGGGTTCCCTCCAGAACGCCACCGCCCACCCTGCGCTCGGTGAAGTCCCCGGCGGTGACCAGGACACAGGGGTTCAGTACCGCTTCGGCCACGGTGCTGAAGACCACCGGGTCCTCCTCGCCGACCGGCCGCGTGGCGACCTCGGTGCCGGCGGGGATCACCACGGGTTCCGGGGAAGGCGCGGCGAGCTGGAAGATCACCTCGGTCTGGGCCGGTGCGGGCTGGTAGGGCCGTACGCCCAGTCGGCGCAGCATCTCCAGGCGACGCTGGTCGGGGGCCCGGTTGAGGCGGTCGCGCAGGGCCGTGACCATGTCGGTGCAGGTCTCGATCAGGCCCCGGCCGGGGTCCGTCCGGTCCTGCCCGCTCCAGGCCCCCACCTCCTGGCGTACGGCGGCGACGGTGTCGGCGACGATCTCGTCGCGGGTGCGCCCGTCGTACTCGGGAGTCACAAGACTCATCCTTGCTGTGGCCTCTCGTCAGGAAGCGCGGGTGACCGCGGCCTTGAAGGGAAGGTGGGCGGGACAGTGAGCGCGTACCAGGCGCGTCAGCTGGTACTCGAGAGCCCGCTGATCCTCGCCTGGCTTGGCGGCCAGGGTCACCGTGAGCATGCGGCCGGCCGGCGGCTGCCGCTGCCCGTCCCGGCTCCGACTGGCTTGGTCCGGACCGGCGAAGGCGCCACCGGGGTCGTCGACCACGAGATTCCAGCCGTGAATCAGCCGGGCTTCCAGCTTGAGCGCGGCGGGTGTCCCGCGTATCGCGGCCAGCCTCGGCGCCAGATCGATGGCCGTTCGCCGCTGCTGTTCAGTCCATCCCGGCTCGACCCGGGCGCCGGTGATCTGGATCAGCCAGTCCAGGAAGGCGGGCGGCGTGCGCCACGGGTCGAACAGCGACTCCAGGTTGTCGAGCCGGTGCTCGGCGGGGGCGATGGCCTCACCGATCGCGGCGGCGAACGCCTGTACGACGCTGTCGTGGGCGAAGACGGCCGGCAGCGCGAGGGAACGCGCGGCGGGGGGACGGGGGTCCATCGGGGTTTCTCCTCCGGCTTCAGGCGTGGATGGCAACGGTGATCTCCACGTCCTCGAGCAGGACCAGGCCGCTGTCAGAGACCTCGATGGACGACAGCTCACCTTGGCTGTCGCCGTCAGCCAAGGTGACCTGGGTCGTGCCAAGGACATCCGGAACGGCTTCCAAAGCGGTGAAGACGTCTCCCGCGTGCACCGGGCGCCCCCACGGCCAGCCCCGCCCCTCCGGCCCGCCGGCCGTGGGATGGAAGTACCTGCGCAGGGCGCGAGTCGCCGCTTCCCTGGTCTGCTCGCTGCCCGCCGGCGCGCTGCTCCAGGGACTGACCGTGGCTTTGACGCCGAAGGAGTGGTAGCGGGGTGGGGTGATGCTCAGCCGCTCGCCGAGCGGCCGTGCTTCCTCGAGAACCCTTTCCACTTCACTCAGGGTGTCCGCTGGAATGCTGAACGCGTCGCGGGTCGTGGCGTCCGCGGGGTCCCCGCTCGGCGTGGGTACCAGGAGAACCCGGATCGGGGCGTCCTCCCGGCGCCAGAGCGCGGACTCGGTCCTGGCCCCCTTCAAGAAGTAGAAGACTCCGTCGACGACCACCACGGCGTCGGGGGACTCCTGGCAATGCGGTGTGAGGCCGGGGAACGCCTCCGAGATCAGGGACTTCACGCCCCGCCCGCCCGCAGCGGGTTTGAACGAGCCCTCGCTATAGGTATAGGCGCGATGGTAGAACGACTCTCCTTTGAAAAAGAACAGCTCACATGTGCCGGGCGAGTCAGACAGTACGGTGACCGCGTCGAGGTCTTCGCAGAACTCCTCGGGCAGACCGGGGAATTCCTCACCGACCGGCCGGGGGTCGGCCCCGTCCCAGCCGCACTGATCGCCGAAGAACCAGAGCCTGGGCTCTTCTTGGGCGATCCGTACGACGGCGTCCAGTCGCGTCTTCGGATTCACGAAGGAGGGCACGGCATCCTCCTCGGTACTCTCCTCCGCTACCGGCCCGAGTGGCAGGCGCAGGGCCGTGACGTCTCCGCTTCCGTCGACGTGGTAGTGAACGACCCGGTCCGGCTGCTGCGCGGCCAGGAGGCAGGCGAGGATGTCCACCGGGCGGCGCGGTGTCCGGAGAGCCTCCGGCATCCGCGAATCCGTGGGCCGAGTCAGTGCCGTCACCCGTATCCGGGCCAGCCCGTCGATGTGCTCGTCCAGGATCTGCTCGTAGTCGGCGGCGGTCACTGCGCGCCGCAGGGGAGCCATGCCGAGTCCGGCGCGGTACAAGGCCTGTTGCCACTCCTCCGCGTCCTGGGGGTCGGCGACCACGCCGTGGACGACGGCGCTCAGGCCGGACGGCGAAGCCGCACTCAGAAGGGTGCCTGCCGGCAGGCCGGCCCGGCTTCCCCGGTAGACGCAATACTCCGCGCCGATGCTCGTTCCCGCGGGAGGTACAGCTCCGAGCTGCTCGTCGCCCTGCGCCCCGGGCACCAGCGGGCCGAAGACCACTTCGCCGGAGGCGTCGTCCCACCAGTGGACGCGGGAGCCGGCCACCGCTTGCCCGAAGGTGCTGACCGGCTCCCACGTGATGCCCCCGACCGACACCGCGACCGGTGGACACAGGAGCGACTTCTCCCCGGGCGTGCCGGGACGCCACGGGCGACGGCCCGGCGCGAAGCGCTGGCCCGGCCGACCGTCGGATACGCCCAGCACCTCCTTGACGAGCACGGGCTTCTCCACGGCCTCCACCGTCCCGGTGATCTGGTCGGCGGGGATCGTCAGCGGTTCGGCGGTCTGCAGGACGACGGGATCGCTCTCCTCGGTGCTCACCTCGGTGCCCGCCGGGATCTGAAGGTCTCCGGCCGCCGCCGTGCCGGTCCGGGAAAACGCGACGAGGAGCCGGCCGGGCGACGCGGGCAGCGGCCCGATGCCCATCAACCGCAGCAGAGCAGCCCTCTGTCGGGCAGTCATCCGGCCCACCCGGTAGAGCAGCTGGTCGACCCGCTCGGCGCAAGCTTCCAGCAGGGTGACGCCGGGGTCGGAGACGTTGTGGTCGGTCCACTGCGGTACTCGCTGCGGCAGGGCACGCTTGGCGGCGTCGACGAGCGGCTGGAAGCGCAGGTCGTCCAGATCGGGAACGGGCAGGTCGGCCATGGTCAGTCACTCACCTGGGGAAGGCGCCGGCGCCGGGGGCGTGGCTTCGGGCAGAGCGTAGAAGGGGAAGACGAGGTTGCGCGGTTCGTTGGTGGCGCGCAGGCGGTAACGGACGTCGATGTAGAGCACCCCGACGTCCACGGCGTCCGTACTGAACAGCAGGTCGTCTATCTCGATCCGCGGCTCCCAGCGGTCGAGGGCCCGGCGCACCTCCAGATCGGCACGGGCGACGGTGGTGGCGTCGAGCGAGTCGAAGACCAGGTGGTGGATCCCACAGCCGAATTCGGGGCGCATCGGCCGCTCGCCCGGGACGGTGGACAAGATGATCCGGATGGCCTGTTCCACGTCGTCGCTGCCGGTCGCCAGGTCTACCCGGCCGGTGCTGGTGATGACGGCGGGGAAGGCCCACCCCGCGCCGATGATGTCCACGATCCACTCCCAACGAGACGAGAGCGCCTCCGAGGAGGCGGTCCGTAGCGGATTAGTTGATGTCCACCGGGTCGCCGGTGATGGTGGTCTTCCCGCCCTTGAGCTGAAGGTTCGTGCTGCCTTCCGCAGCGACGTCACTGCCACTTAGCGTGAGGTCCTGGTCGCTTTCCACCGCAACATTCCCGCCCTTAAGCCTGAGGTTTCCCTCATCGACCGCTTCCACGGAGACCTTGGCTCCCTTGAGCGTGAGCGCCCCCTCGTCGCCTCCCGCGGCTTCCACGGTGACGGTGCCTCCCTTGAGCGTGAGTGTCCCGCCGTCTACCGCTTCGACGGAGACGGTTCCGGCCTTGAGGATGACGGTCCCCTTCGCTCCGGCGTCGATGGTGAGGCTGCCGTCCCCACGGCCGTCGAGCGAGACGCGCACCGCGTTGTCGCCCTCGCCTGCTGTGAAGGCGATGGTGGTGTCCTTGCGGTCGAGGTGGGTGACGAGTTTGCCGTCGCCGGTCGTGAGCCGCACCCCCTGCGGGCCGTCGGTGGCGCTGAGCAGTTCGAGCCGGTCGCCCGCACGAGAGGCGAGAGAGCGCCGGTTGGCCCGCCCGGTATCGGCGTCGATGAGCGGCAGGCCGTGGTCGGTGGGCGCGTCGATGCCGTTGTAGAGGCCCCCCAGGACGTACGGCCGGTCCAGCCTCCCGTGCTCGAACCCGACGAGGACCTCGTCTCCGGCTTCCGGGGCGAAGACTCCTCCTCCACCGGCCCCGCCCCACTGGAGGGTGCGGACCCAGTCGGTCACGTAGTCCTGCGACAGCCACGGCAGGCGCAGCCGTACCGCACCGCGCTGGCCCTGCCCTGGCTCCTTGGTGTCGGTGACGATTCCCACCGCCAGGCCCAGGCCGGTCAGCGGCGGAGGGTACGGCGCGACGGGCGGGGGAAGCGCGCCGACTCGTATGTGGGTCCGGTAACCGCGCTCGCCGTCGAACGTGTGCCGGCAGGCGGTGGCGGTGTACTTGCCGGAGAACGGTTCTCCCACCCCGCTCAAGGTGACCGGCACCCCTGCCCGGAGCTGGGGGGTGCCCACGATCTCCGCGTCCAGGTCCGCCATGGCGGCAGCGGCCTCGGCGGCCACCGCTCGCGCCGCGGCGTCCACTTGCGGGGCGGCGGTGTAGGGCCGGCCGCTGACGAGCAGACCGGGGGCAGTTCCGCCGAATGCCTTGCCGAGCTTTCCGGGCGTGGTGCCCAGGCTCAGCCGCTCGCTCTCACCGGCGGAGGACTTGGCCGAGACTGCCGTCTTGCCCGCCGGATCCCAGCCGCGGACCTCGACGTCGGTCACCTGGCCGACGGAGGAGACGGCGGCGCGCAGCGACAGCAGGTTCACTCCGTACTCGAGGACGAACGGGCTGCGGTCGGCTCCCGTGGTCGGCGCGGGGGCGCCGGCCGCGGCTGCCGGACGGCGCATGTGCAGGGTGCTCCCCTCCACCGACAGCCGTAGACCGCGCTGATCGGCGAGGTGGTTCAGCAGCTCCCAGTCGGTCAGGTTGGGCTGGGCGAGGTGATTGATCCGGGTGCGTTCCGTCTCGATCCGCCCGGTCTTCAGCCCGTGGCGCGCCGTGGCCTTTGCGGCGACCTCGGCGACGGTGGTGTCGACGTAGGCGGCCACCCGCCGGCCGCGCATGAGGCGGTGCCCGCGGTCCATGGCCCGGACCGTGGTGAACGTGCCATGGCTGTCAACCTCGGTTTCCAGTGCGGTGACTTCGCCGTCGAAGACCTCGACCTGGGTCCGGTGCTGGGTAGCGGCCACGGACACGGTCACCGGCCCTCCGACCGTGATCTTCGCGTCTGCCAGGAGCCGGTGGAGGGGGTCACGGAAGCGCAGGACGGCCCGGGCGGGTTCCCCGATGGCGGTGTCCACGGTGACCTCGGCCAGATGCTGGGTCCAGATCTCGCGCAGGGCGGTGCCGAAGGTGATGACCGGCTCCGCCGCGTACGGCTTCTCACTCACCCGGCACCGCCTCCGGACCTTCTTCCAGGACGGGCAGCACCAGCACCGTGCCCGGCGGCATCTGGGCCGGGTCGTCGATGTCGTTGGCGCGGGCAATCGCCCGCCAGCGGGTGGGGTCGCCATACGCCTGCCAGGCCAGTCCAGGCAGGGAGTCGCCGGCGACCATCCGGTGCGTATCCACCGGCCCGTCGGCGCCCGATGTCGGATTCTGCCGGGGAGTTGCCCCGCCCACCTCCTCCAACGTGATCGAGCACGAGGCGCGCAACGGCGCGCCGTCGTGCCCGAAGCGGGTGTACGTCGCGTTCACCTGGGTCATCAGAGCGAGGAACGCGGTGGTCTGGGACCGGCCCCACTCCAGGCGGACCCAGGGCGCCGAGGCCGGCTTTGCCGCGGCACTCCGCGAGGTGGGGGCGCAGCAGTCGAGCAGCTTCTCGACCTGCTCCTGGACGTCCGAGCGGCGGTCGCCGGCGTCCAGGAACACTTCCAGAGTCATCGTGCGCGGCTGTGATCCGACGAACTGCGGGCGTGCCGCCTCTCCGCTGGACGGGGACTTGCTGCGCTCCCAGCGGGCCTGCTTGCCGACCGAGATGCGATCCGGGTTGAAGTGCAGCCGGACACGCCCGCGTTCGGGGCCGGGCGAGTTGCCGGTGCCCGCCGGGGGGTCGTAGATCACGAGGGCGGCCCGTACCGGCGCGCCCCCGAAGGGCTGGGGCAGCATGCGGTCCTCTCAGACGGTGGTGAACGCAGGGGTATGGATCGGACGGGGCAGGACGGTCAGACTGTGATGCCCAGGAAGCCGTTATGCGTGATCTCCAGCGTCTCCCGGGCCGGTTGGGACTGCTCTGTGTCGAAGGCGGGTCCGTTCCAGCGGACTGGCAGGACGCCGTCGAGCAGCCACCGGACCAGGGGGCGCCGGTCCGGGCCGAGCGCGATGAGCTGGCCCGGGAGACGTACCGGCTCCTGCACCTGCTGCTGCATCCAGGCCCAGATGAGAGTGGTCTGCTGGGTCAGCGGCCGGGTGAGCACGATGTTGGTGTAGCGGAGCCGGGTGGGCAGTTGCCAGACGTGGCCGTTCATTCCGCCCTCGACGCGCTCCTCGACTTCCATGGTGCAACCCAGGCCCTCGCAGGACGTGAACGAGCCCAGGGCGTGCATACCGATGGAGAGCTGGAAGAGAGAGCTGACGGCGAACGGCTGGTCCAGCATGGCGAGTACTCCGTGGTGTCGATTCCCTGCGGCGGTGGCAGTGCGGGGCCCGGCCGGTGTCGTCCGGAGGTCATCGGGGGGCGTGCGCTCCCCAGCCGGAACCGGACGGTGGCGGCTGCTGTGGGGCATGGCGCGTGTGGCGTGTCCGCTCCAGTGCGGGGAGCACCGCTTCGGCCAGTACGTCAACGTGGTGCTGGGCAATCTCCTGGGCAACCGCCTCCGGGTTCGCTGCCCCTGTGCCGGGCTCTGCGCCGTGCCGCGGGATTGCGCCGGACGCGGGACCCGGTGGTGTGCCGGGCTCGGATGCGCCGGTGTTGAACGCGAAGGGGGGGCCGGGAGCCGGCGGGCCGGCGGGCGTGGTCTTCGCAGCGGGTGCGGCCGCGATGGGTCTCGCGGTACTGGGGGCGTGCCGCGTGGGTTGTCCGAAGCCGCGGCGAGACGCCGTGTCTGCCTCGCCTGGTTCGGTGCCTGGTGCTCGGGAGTTGGAGGATCGCCGGTGGTGTCCGTGGGGAGGTGGTTGGGCAGGTGTGCTCCCCGAGGGTGCCAATGGCAGCGGTGCTTCGGGCGCAGCCGTCGGTGCCATGGTTGAGCCAATGGGCAGGGATCGGGGTGATGTTGGTGAAAGGTGTGGGTCTTCTTGTGTCACGACCGGGTTGCCTGGTTGTCCGACCGCGGTAGGGGGGATTGCGAGGGTGGTGGGGAACGGCATGCGCGGCGCATCGCTCGTGACACCGGTGTTCGGGCGGCCCTGTCCTGTGTTGTCCCTTGTTGCGTGCCCGGGGAGATGCGCCATGGTTGAGCCAATGGGCAGGGATCGGGGTGATGTTGGTGAAAGGTGCGGGTCTTCTTGTGTCACGACCGGGTTGCCTGGTTGTCCGACCGCGGTAGGGGGGATTGCGAGGGTGGTGGGGAACGGCATGCGCGGCGCATCGCTCGTGGCACCGGTGTTCGGGCGGCCCTGTCCTGTGTTGTCCCTTGTTGCGTGCCCGGGGAGATGCGCCATGGTTGAGCCAATGGGCAGGGATCGGGGTGATGTTGGTGAAAGGTGCGGGTCTTCTTGTGTCACGACCGGGTTGCCTGGTTGTCCGACCGC
>NZ_JBSHBP010000077.1:29309-36601 GCF_053612065.1 Streptomyces sp. NPDC054765
CTTCTTGTGTCACGACCGGGTTGCCTGGTTGTCCGACCGCGGTAGGGGGGATTGCGAGGGTGGTGGGGAACGGCATGCGCGGCGCATCGCTCGTGGCACCGGTGTTCAGGCCGCCCTGCCCTGTGTTGTCCCTTGTTGCGTGCCCGGGGAAATGGGGCACGGGAAGGCCATCCGTACCGGGCATCGCCGCACCGTCCGCGCCACCGGTGTGCCCTGTGAACGGCGGCAACGCCACAGGAGCCGTTGCATTCGATGGCATGGAGGGCAGAATGGTCGGCGGATTGCCCAGCGGGAAGGACTGGCTGCGGGGCGAATCCGCCGTATGCGGACCGTCAGTTGTTGTGGCGTGGCGCGTGGGTATCGTCGGCAGACCGACGAAACACTCGGCAGCCGTGGGTAAGTCGGCCGGGCGCGGCGAGATGGTTCCAGCCGCCCACTCCGCCGGCGCGGTCCGGGCTTCCTGACTGGTGAGGTACGTGGTCGTCCGAGCAGGTTCGCTCGAGCCTCCCTGTACGGCCGCGCCCTCGCGGCCAGGAGTACCGCCCAACACACTTGTCACCCTCTGAACCGCGCTGCGCCAACGGCTTTTGACGGTCCCCGAGGCGACAACCGGGACTGAAGCAGGTGCGCTTGTCACGGCGGCGGGATCTAAGCCCTTCCGGTCAGCCGCGACGTGGTCTACCGCCTGGGGCAGCGTCGGAGCAGCTCTACGCGCTATGTGCGCATCGGGCGCCTCACCAGGAGGGGGCGTGCTCCCAGGGAACGGCAGGCCGGCCGAGGGCCATGCCGATGCCTGGGCAGTGGGCCGTACGGTGCCAGGCCATCCGAGAATTCCTGGTCGGCCGGCCAGCGGTACGGCTCTCGGGACCAAGCGTCCGGTGGCCGTGACGGCGGGGGCTGGCCGCCAGGCCGCCAGATCCTGCCGGAAATCAGCGAGACCGCTGGTGGGCATGGTCGCAGTCCGGATCAGGCCGGTCGAAGGTACCGTTCGCCATTCCTCATGGGGTTGTCCGGGGCGCCCTGCGGGAAGGGGCGGCGGCGTGCGGCGCCACCACCGCAGCGTGATCACCGTGTCGGCCCGCCTTCGGCGAGAGCTGTGTTGATCCTGGCAATCTCACGCACCCATGCGCGCCGCTCCTCGTGCGGCAAAGCGAGGATGTCCGCATGCGCCCAGTGGAAGTGATAGGCGATATAGGCAGATTCCTCGCGGAGTTGGCGCGCAGGGTGCGTCATGCTTCCCCCAGGCGACCGCCGGCGGTGTGCCCCGGCGCGGTAAAGCTCGTACCGCAGGAGGGGCAGGCAACGGCGCCGCCCGCGGAGTCCAGGCCGTTGATGCGCCGGTAGAAGTCCTGGAGGTAGGCGAGGTCCGTGGCGAAGAAGCGTTCCACGAGGCCGGCGTGAATGTCCGTCAGCGTGCCCAGCCGGGTGACCACCAGGCTGAGCAGGACGACTCCCAGATAGGCCGGGTTCTCCCTGACGCGCTGGTCGATCAGGGGCGAAAGCTCGTCCCGTGCCGTGGCAAGCCGCATGGTGCCTTCGCGGTGCAGGGTGCCGTTGCCGTCGATGTAGCCGTGCGGCAGTTCAAAGGTGAACTCGGTCTGCAGCCGGGATCCGTTCTCCTGCATGATGGGGCGGTTTCTCCAGTGAGCTGGTGGGGCCGACCTGTTCGGCGCGGACGGTTGTGTTGTATGTGCATCAGTGAGGCTTGGCGGCGGTCACTCACCCGGCAGCCGGGGAGGCGACTCGACGCCGCGGGCACTATGCGGTTCTGTGGACGACGAAGCGCGCCCACCCCACTTCGCCAAGCGTGCAGTGGACCCGAGCCGGACTGCGCCTCGCATGTGCGACTTCGCTGTTCTGCAGACGCGGTGGAAGCTGCGCCCTGGAGTCAAGTGTCCCTGTCTGAAGGCACTTTACGGATCCGGTACGAGTCCGGAGCGTTGCGAACTCCGACGTTCGTCACGATGCCCCTCAGGCCCTTCCGATTGGCGCGGTCACACCCGACGGCATGCGGCAGCGAAGATATAGGAAGCCAGTGGCTGTTCCTGGTGACGCGCACAGCACAACCTCGGCCGGTCGCGATTCTGCCCCTCACTGTCACAGTACCCATCAAATCAGGCCATCCGGGCCGAGTGCCCGGATGACGCCAGAACGCGCCAGCCGCGGTGCTCAGCTCCTTGTTCGTGACGTCGCCGTTGCTAGCTGGCGCCCGCTCCGGACCTCTTGCCTTTCCCTGGCGTCAAGTGGAAATGTCGATCGCCGCCGGCGCGCTCCCGGCGGAGGACGCAGACGAGCACTTTGGCCGAAAGCCTGCGCGGATGATCTCCCGGTCCCGGTCCCGGTGCGCGATACCGCTTACGAGACGGTCTGGGGCAAGCCCCCTCGTCTGGTCCAATGGCCCCCGGATGTACAGGTACCGTGGGCGCTCGGCCACTTCCCTCGTCCAGGGGCGGACTTCGGACGATCGCCGTGCTGGTCCGCGATGTGAGGGCCGACTCAGGGCGATGCAGTCTCGGCGAGCCTGCCGACCAAGCGCATCGGCCTCACCTGCCGGCTCTCCGGTCTTGCTGGCACCGCGATGGCGGTTGTGCCCTGCCTGTACGTGGTGCTGTGAGGTTCGCTGGAGAGTGCTCTCAGCTAACCTTCCGAATCGTTGCGTAGCCTGTGAAGATGCCGGGACGCGGTGCCAACAGCCAGACCGGGAGTGGTAGATGCGGGTAGCGGGAAAGACCAGCGAGCCTGAGGCTCGGCGCAGCGCCGAGTCGGCGGGGAATGCACCTGCGCCCCGCACAAACCCTCAGCCTTACCCGAGCCGTGCCCCATCTCTGGGAAGCTCGGCGCAGATCACGACCCTCCAACGTTCCGTGGGAAATGCGGCGGTCGCCACGATGCTGCAGCGCTCGAATGTCCAGGACGTCCTTCGTCCGCCCACTCGCCCCCGGGATCTGGCTCTGCGTGACGACACGGAAGCCCGGGAAGCGGCGGGTCCGTCCCGCTTGGACCGCATGCCGACACTCAACCACGCTCTGAACCAGGTCACAGAAGGGCTCGGCAACGTCGCCGGGCTGGCCAGTGACCACGCCTCGCAGGTGGAGGAAGCGGTGCACGGCGCCCTGAGCCGCGCACTGGTGACTCTCGCCAACGAAGGCCCAGTGGCCTTCGCGCAACGCGCCGGCACCCAGACGACCCAGGCTGCCACGCAGGCCGCCGCGTGGGTCACGGAACTGCCCGGTCGCCGGGTCGCCGAGCTGCTGCCGCTCCCCACCCAGCTGTCCTCCCTGCTGCCTCAGCACACCGTCGCCGAGCTGCTGCGCACGGTCCCCGCAGCGGCTGCCCAGGCCGCCGAGGCGGTCCGTGGCGGTGCCGCCACGGCGGAGGAAGCAGTACATGACGCCTTGGGCCGCGCGCTGGTGACTCTCGCCAACGAAGGGCCGGCCGCCTTCGCGCAACAGGCAGGCACCTCTCTCGTGGAAGTCTCCCGCTGGGCGGGCGGCGCGTTGGTCCGGTTCCCCTCCGCAGCCCAGCAGGCCTTGCTCGAAGCTGTTCCACTCCCACAGTGGTGCACGCGACTGACACTGCGCTGGGCCGCCTCGTACGCCGCCGCGCACATCTACGGAGCCGCCCGCCAAGCCGGGCAGACCGCAGTCACGGTCGCGGGCGAACTCGGCGCGGAGGCCATGCGGATGATGGACACGGTGGATCAGGAGCTGCACCGGATCTGCGAACCCGCCGAGGCATCCCCCGAGCAGGACACGGCCGCCGGTCCCGCCGCCGCGCCGGAACCGACCGCGCAACAGGTCCGCGAGGCGCAGTTACGGGCCTTCCGGGCCACGCTGCTCGGTCTCGGCCTCGAAGAAGTCGAAGAACTCATCGGCCGGCTGACGACTGGAGCGGACCCTCTCGATGCGGACCGCCTGGCGGTGGCGCGGGAGTTCCAGACGCTCCAGTGGGCCGCCGTGGCCGGAGGCCCCGAGGCGTATCTGCGTGGTTTCGATGCCGAGCGCTCGCGACTGGGCGACAGGATCAGCGAGCTGCTGCACAAGCAAGACAAGATCACTCCGTCCCGCGTCCTTCCGTATGCGGTGCTCTCTCGGCGCTACCCCGAAAAGCATGCGCGGCAGGAGGCTGAACTCGCCGCGTTCCACGCCCGGTTGGCGGAGATCGAGGCGCTACGGGAAACCGTTGTGCGCGGCAGCCAGGAGATCGGCGTTCTGCTGACCCTGATCAATCACGTTCAGGGACCCAGCGCAACGAACATGAAAGTTCTCAAACCCCAAGAACTCGCCGCGTGCGAACAACTGCTGCAACAGGCGCTCGCCGACGCCAGGGGGGACGGTGACCCCGCTCGCCTGAGGGCTCTGCTCGACCGGGTGCGAAACGAACCGGACGCGCGATCGATGCTGAACGTGGTTCATGCGGAGGGCATCGTCGGGCTGTACGTGCGCAAGGAAAGGCATGACCGGCGGGCCGAGGACATTGAGGCCAGGCGGGCGGAGCACGCACCGGGCTGGCTGGAGTGGGCGGGCTTGCGCGAGCCCGACCCGGACCGCGTGGCGCTGGCCGAGCAGGGGGCGGGCCTGGTGGCCGAGGCACGCGCGATCTCCGCCGAATATGCCCGGCTGATCTCCCTCTATGAGTCGCCGGAGTACGCCCAACGCACCGCCCGCGCCGAAGCCGACCTGAAGACCATCCGAGACCACGACTTCCGCAGCATCTTCAACCAGGAGTACAAGGAAGCCAGCGACCGCGTGGCCGAAGCCCTCGTCGGGAAAAGCGACAAGCTGCTGCAGGCCGTGGACATCCTCTTGGACCGAGTGAAGGGAGACCACCCGGAAGGCCTCGGCAGCATCCCCACCACCTTCCTGGAGGGCCTCGCCGAATACTTCTCACAACTCGCCGCCGCAGCGGGCCCCTTCTACGACGCGCGCGACTTCGCGCTCCTGCTGCGTGAGGTGGAAAAGGAACTGGCAGCCCGGCGCGCAGGCTCGCAGGTGCCGGCGGGGGAGTCATAGCGGATTCGATCACGGTGGCGGTGATCATGCTGGCGGCACGGGCGGGGCCGGAGACGGCGATGCTCAGTGAGCCTCTTCCAAATCCTGGACGGCACGCTGCTGCCGAAAGTGAACGAAGCCATCTGCGGGAGGCCGGCATCGAGTACAAGCTGGCGGCAGAGGGCGAGGACCTCGGGCGCCTGGTCGCCGTCACCGATGATGCCCACAGCCAGCTAGTGCACCGCGCCCTCAATGACAGCCCGCCCGACAGTACCGCCGGCGTGCGCCACGCCATCGCGCTCTTCCGCGGACGAGACGCTTCGGTCGACAGCAAGAGATCGGCGATCTTCAACCTCGGTCGCATCCTCGAGGACCGGTGTGACCTCATCAAAGATCACCTTCTGAAGAAAGACGAAGGTGATCTGTTCCACGTCGCCAACCGCTTCGACCTACGCCACCGAAACGCGGGCCGGCAAAGCGAGTACGACGAAGCGTTCCTCGACTGGATCTTCTGGTGGTACCTCGCCACTGTGGAGCTCACCAACCGGCTGATCGCGACGCGAAGCCCTGCCTGACTCCCTGCTGACCAGTCGGCGAGACATGCGCGTTGCTCAACTGACCTGCGCACGATGCGTCAGCTACCAGTCCGTGAATGGTTTCTCCGACGGGCCGCCCTGGCGGACCGCAGCAGCAAGGACAGGACCATCACCTTGGCCTTCACCGGTCCCGGACCGCGACCCGAGCACCGCTCTTCCACTCCTGACGAAGCCGCATGTCGGCGTACGGACTACGTGCACGTGTACGCCGGCACCGCATCGCTGCAATCCGGCGGAACCGCTACGCGGAGGGACTATCCGTGGCCGGGGACGGAACCGCTTCGGTCGTGGGCGCTGGAACATGACCGGTGGAGATACGTGCCTTTCGCCATGGCAGGAGCAGCGCGCTCGCCATGCACAGCAGGCCGGCGATGAGCAGGGCGCCGCGTACCCCCGCTACGGCGGCGATGAGACCACCGACGATCACGAAGGCAGCCTGGCATGTCTTCGAGCCGACGGACCAGGAGGTGCCGACGCGGGACATGAACGCGTCCGGTGTGGCCGCCATGCGGTACGTGGTGAACGACGGGTTGAAGACCCCGGCTGAGAAGAGCAGGCCGAAGTCGGCGGCCACAATGACGAACACGCCGAGGGCACCGGAGGGCGTCAGCGGCAGCAGGATCGTCCACAGTGTGCGTGCAACACCTGACAGCAGCAGAATGCGACGCTGTCCGAATCGCCGGGTGAGCAGCGGAGTCAGGCGTGAGCCCAGCACGCCGCCCAGGCACGGCAGGCCCAGGGCGAGTCCGTACTGCCACGGTGCCAGGTCGAGGTCATCCAGCATGAGGACGGCCATCAGCGGTGATGCCATCATGACGGAGCCGCCAAAGAGCAGCGCGTTGAAGAACAGCGGCCGCAGTCCTGGGTGCCGCAGGAGGTACTGCCAACCGGCAGCGATGTCGCTGCCCAGGTGAGAGGTGGCGGCGCGTGCCGGTGGCGCGGGTTCAGGCTGCCGGATGCGATGGATACCCAGGGCCGATCCGAGGAAGGACAGTGCGTCGACCACCATCGTGGCTGCCGCGCCCAGTGCCCCGATCAGAAGCCCGCCGACGGGCGGGCCGGCGCTGACGCTGATCCAGTTGGTTGTCTCGAACAGGCTGTTGGCGCGAAGACGGTGCTCGGGCAGGACCAGTGCCTTTAGATGCGCCCCACTCGCCGCGTCGAACGCGACAGACGCCGCCGTCTGGAGAACGCCGACGACACACAGCTGGGTGAAGGTGAGCCTGTCGAAAGCCATGGCGACCGGAATGCTCGCCAGCATCACGCAGCGGGCCAGATCGGCGGTGATCATGACCGGCCGCTTGTACTGGTGCTCGATACGTACACCGAGCGGCAGAGCGATCACCGCACTGGCCACCGCAGACAACGCAGCGAGCAGAGAGACCTGGAACGCCGAGGAATCCAGTACCAGGAGGGCAATCAGCGGCAACGCCCCCATGCCGACGGCACTGCCAGCTGCGCTGACCGCGTAGGCGCCCCACAACCGCCGGAAGTCCTGCCCGAGCGTGCTCCGCTGTACCAACCGAACCTCCCGTGGTGTGAAGGTGCTCAGCGTAGTGACTTGGACCGCCCACCACCCCGTGATCATGCCGTCACCGGACGCACCTCAGGGGTCTGTAAAGTTAACGGTGGTTCTGGAGTTGTTAGTGAGTCAGCGGCGGGCGGCGGAGAGCCGACCGTCGAAGGTGATCTCGAAGGCGTTGAG
>NZ_JBSHBP010000078.1:0-5424 GCF_053612065.1 Streptomyces sp. NPDC054765
CGAACCCGGAAGCTAAGCCTTTCAGCGCCGATGGTACTGCAGGGGGGACCCTGTGGGAGAGTAGGACGCCGCCGAACAATTTTTCAGCTCCGGTCCCTGAACCTTTATGGTTCAGAGACCGGAGCTTTTTTGTTCTGATTTTCGGCTGGTGGGTGTAACTCGACGTTCATCTCGCCTGACCAGGATCCGTCTCATGCGGACAGTGGGAGCGCTCAAGTCGGCCGGTGTCAGTGCTGGTGACGAGGTCGTGGTGCCGGCGTACGGCAACGCCGAGGTGGCCCGAGCCGTGGTGGAGTTGGGCGCGGTGCCGGTGTTCGCCGATGTGGACGGCGACAGTTATTGCCTGGACCCGGCCGCGGTGTCGGATGTGGTGACCGGTCAGACGGCCGCTGTCGTGGCGATCCACCGGTTCGGGCGGCAGGCCGACGCCGGCTGGATCCGTGAAGTCGGTCAGCGGCACGGTCTGTTGGTGCTCGTGGAGAACGAACCCGGGGCGGACCCGGAGGGTGCGGATGTGCGGCGGGCGCACGCGTCGTACCTGGACGGCAGGCTCCGCGGCGTCTGGACGCCGACGCCGACGGCGGGGCACACCTACGAGGAGTACGTGGTGCGGGTGCCGGGCAACGGGCGGCCGGACCGGGATGCGTTCGCGCGGGCGCTGCGGGCCAAGGGCGTGCCGTGCAAGGTGCCCGTACTGGCTCCGGTGTACCGGATGCCGGGGCTGCGGCGGGATGTGTTTCTGCCACAGACCGAGCGGGCGGTGGACGAGACGCTGGCGCTTCCCGTGCACGCCGGTATGTCGCGGCGGGAGCTGCAGAAGATGGTGAGTGCCTGCAATGCGCTGGGCGGATTGCTGCAGCCGGCGTTTTAGCGAGTGCGGGTGGACGGTTCGAATCTGCCGGGGAGTTGGGGTAATATCTATTCCGTTGCCGCGCCCCAATAGCTCAGTCGGCAGAGCGTCTCCATGGTAAGGAGAAGGTCTACGGTTCGATTCCGTATTGGGGCTCCAGAAGACAAAGGCCCCCGCCATTTGGCGGGGGCCTTTGTCGTATGCGGCTGCGATGAGTGGGTGTGCCGGTTTCGCGGGGAGGGGGTAAGGGGCGGCTGTGGGGGGGCGGCGGAGCATGTACTGAGGCGTGAGCTGCACCGTACGGAAGGGTTGGTGGTGGCGGGGGAGCGGCCGGCCGGCTGTGAGCCGTTACGCCGGCCGCGTCCCCCACCAGGGGTCAGTCTGCCGGGACTTCGGGGACGCGCATGGCGAGGATGGCCATGTCGTCGGAGGCGGGCTCGGCGGCGAAGCGTTCCACGGCGCGCAGCACGCGGGCGGCGACGGCGCCGGCCGTCAGGCCCGTGCAGGTGGTCAGGACGTCGGTGAGGCCGTCGTCGCCGAGCATGCGGGTGCCCTCGCGGCGTTCGGTGACGCCGTCGGTGACGCACAGCAGGACGTCGCCGGGGTCGAGGGTGACGGTCTGTTCGTAGAGTTCGAGGTCATCCATGACACCCAGCAGGGGCTGGGGTTCGGCGGCCGGTTCGACCGTGCCGTCCTGGCGCAGCCGGAGCGGCAGGGGATGGCCCGCGCAGACGACCTTGAGGACGGCGCTGCCGTCGTCCTGGGGCCAGAGCTCGCCGTAAAGGAGCGTCAGAAAGCGGCTGCGGGCGCCCTCGTCGAGGATGGCGGCGTTGAGCCGTTCCAGGACGGCGGGTCCGCCGAAGCCCTCGCGGGCGAGGAGGCGGAGGGCGTGGCGGGCGAGGCCCGTGACGGCTGCCGCCTCCGGGCCCGTGCCGCAGACGTCGCCGATGGCGAAGCCGTAGGCACCGTCGCGGATCGGGAAGAGGTCGTAGAAGTCGCCGCCGACCTCGTTGCCCTCGCCGGCCGCGCGGTAGATGACCTCGACCTCCACGCCGGGGATCTCGGGCAGCTCCGGGGGCAGCAGGCTGCGCTGGAGGGACTGGCTGATGGCCGTGCGCTCGGAGTAGAGACGGGCGTTGTCCAGGGCCAGGGCGGCCCGGCGGGAGAGGTCCTCGGCCAGTTCCAGGATCTCCTGGCGGAAGTGCTCTTCGGTGGGCTTGCCGAGCGTGAGCATGCCGATGACGCGGTTGCGGGCGACGAGGGGCAGGACGACGGTCTCGCCGCCGACGGCGGAGGCAGTGGCGAGGGTGGCGCCGGGGCCGGTGGAGGGGCGGGCGGAGTTGCCCAGGCCCAGGCTGCGCATGGAGGTGCGCAGGGCGGCGTCGTGCGCGGCGTCGCTGGGTGCGGTCCAGACGCGGGCGCCGGGGGTGGGGACCGGCTCGGGCGGGTCGACCTTCATCAGCAGGGTCTTCAGGCCGTCGATGCGGTCCTCGTCCTCGTGCAGGACGTAGGAAAGCTCGGGCTCGGAGGCCTGGTCGGCGACGGTGTAGACGGCGCACCAGGTGGCCAGGGTGGGAACCGTCATCTGGGCCATCAGGGCCAGGGTCTGGTCGCGGTCGAGGGTGCCGGCGAGCAGGTCGGAGGCCTCGACGAGGAAGGAGAGGGAGCCGCGGCGCAGCTTTTCCAGTTCGGTCAGGCGGGCGCGTTCGACGGCGAGGGCGATGCGGTCGGCGGCGAACTGGAGCCGCAGCGCCTCTTCGTTCGTATAGCGGCCGGCGCCCTCCGCGGCGACCCCGAGCGAGCCGGTCAGCCGTCCCTCGACCTTGAGCGGGACGGTGACGACGGAGCGCATGCCCGTGCCGCTGAGGAGCGGGACGGCGCCGGGGACGGCGGTGAGGTCCTCGTGGACGGCGGGCATCCGGGCGGAGCCGTAGCGTCCGGATCCGGCCTCCACAGGGACGCGGGCGAACCGCTGGCGGGCGGAGGGCAGGCCCGTGGAGGCGCGTACCTCCAGTTCGGTTTCGTCGTCGGTGGCGAGGAGGAGGTAGGCGGCGTCGCCGTCGAGCATGTCGCGGGCGCGTTCGACGGTGCGCTGGAGCAGTCCGTCGAGGTCGTCGGGGGCCGGTGACCCGATGAAGACCTCGAACGGGTCGGAGGAGCGGCCCTCGGACTGCGCGGCCTGTGAGGCGGCGTCCGGGGCGGGGGTGCGCTGGGGGCTCTGCAGGATGGCGCGCTCGTGGTCGCGCACCAGCAGGCAGACCGTGGAGGCCTCGCCGTCGGCGTCGCGGACGCGCAGGTGGGAGGCGTAGACGGGGACGACCCGGCCGTCGGAGCCGCGGATCCCGTAGGAGCCTTCCCAGCGGGAGAGCTGGAGCGCCTCGACGATGCCGGTGCCGGTGCCGGGGGTGTGCGGCCAGGCGGCGAGGTCGGTGAGAGGTTTGCCGATGACCTGCTCGGCGTCGTAGGCGAAGAGGTCCTGGGCGTCTTCGTTCCAGAACGTGATGCAGCCGCCGCGGTCGATCTGGATCAACGCGACACGGACGCGGGGGTCGGTGACCGGGAGGGCGTCCACCGGCAGGGCGGGGCCTGCGGAGCGGGTGCCTGCCGGGCGCTCGGGCAGGTCGAGCTGGAACCATACGTGTTTTTGTGCGGCGGTGTACTCGACGCCCCAGCGGGAGGCCAGTGCCCCGCACAGCAGCAGTCCGCGGCCGCCCTCGCGGTCCGGGTGGACGACGACCTGGCCGGCGTTCTGGAGCGGGATCTCCCGTTCGGGGTAGCGGTCGGCGACGGAGATCCGTACGCCGCCGTCGTTGCGCAGACAGAGCACGTCGGCGGCGGTGCCGGCGTGCACCACGGCGTTGGTGACCAGCTCGCTGGTCAGCACCACGGCGTCGTCGACGATGTCGGCACAGCCCCAGCCCTGGAGGGTGTCCCGGACGAATGCACGGGCAGTGGCGACCGAGCGCCCGACCGGCTCGAAGGTTGCGGCGGCCCGCGCGGTGATCACTGGTCTCCTCATGCGTGTGTCGGTGATCTGCTCCCCCATGGTCGCGGCGCCCCTCCGAAATAAACCTGTTGTGCGTGCACCACCGCCCGTGCGGGATGGCCGGGGCGGGTGGACAGCCGTATGCCAGGTTACTTACCTTCGCCGCACCCGAGGATGCCGGTCACGTGTGTTTCCGCCCCAATCGTGCCCTGGGACGGTGTGCGATGCTGCCGAACTGTTATGGCCTGGTTGGGCCATGGTGAAACACTGGGCAAGTATCAAGAGAAAGCCCGGGTAGAACGGTCGACCCTTGCGGGAGGGACACGGTGGAGTCTGGCGCAGCGGCGCGGGGCGCAAGCACGCGCGCGAAAGGCGGACGATCCCGGAACAACGGGACGACCGAGGTGGATACGGCTGCGCTGAATCGGCTGTTGGTCGCTCTGGTGGCGATGCGGGACGGGAACTTCCGCAAGCGGCTCACGGTTTCCGGCGACGGCGTCATGTCGGAGATCGCGGCGGTCTTCAACGAGGTCGCGGATCGCAATCTGCATCTCACGGGCGAGCTGGCGCGGGTGCGCCGGGTCGTCGGACGTGAGGGAAAGCTCACGGAACGGCTGGAGGTCGGCGCCGCCGAGGGCTCCTGGGCCGCGGCCATCGACGCCTCGAATGCCCTGGTGGACGACCTCGTACGCCCCGTCTCCGAGGTGGGACGGGTGCTGTCGGCGGTCTCCGAGGGCGACCTCGAACAGCGGATGGATCTGCGGTCGCGCAGTTCGGACAGCTCTTCGGAGCATCCTCTGCGGGGTGAATTCCTCAAGGTCGGCCGTACGGTCAACGGGCTGGTTGACCAGCTCTCCGCGTTTACCGACGAGGTCACGAGAGTGGCCAGCGAGGTCGGTACGGAGGGCAAGCTCGGCGGCCAGGCGCGGGTGCGCGGAATGTCGGGTTCATGGAAGGATCTGACGGAATCCGTCAACACCATGGCCTCCCGGCTGACGGCGCAGGTGCGTGACATTGCTCTCGTCACCACCGCGGTCGCCAAGGGTGATCTGTCCCGGAAGGTGACGGTTCACGTCGCCGGCGAAATGCTCGAGCTGAAGAACACCGTCAACACGATGGTCGACCAGCTCTCCTCCTTCGCCTCCGAGGTGACACGCGTCGCCCGCGAGGTCGGTACGGAGGGTGAACTCGGCGGTCAGGCGCAGGTCCCCGGCGTTGCCGGCGTGTGGAAGGACCTGACGGATTCGGTCAATCTCATGGCCGGCAACCTCACCGCGCAGGTGCGCGGGATCGCGCAGGTCACCACCGCGGTCGCGAGCGGTGACCTGTCGCAGAAGGTGACGGTCAGCGCCCGCGGCGAGGTCGCGCAGCTGGCCGACACGATCAACACCATGACCGAGACGCTGCGCACCTTCGCGGACGAAGTGACGCGGGTGGCGAACGAGGTCGGTGCCGAGGGCCAGCTCGGCGGGCAGGCGCAGGTGCCGGGCGCGGCGGGGACGTGGAAGGACCTCACGGACTCCGTGAACACCGCGTTCCGCAACCTGACCGGGCAGGTGCGCAACATCGCCCAGGTGACGACCGCGGT
>NZ_JBSHBP010000078.1:5524-35388 GCF_053612065.1 Streptomyces sp. NPDC054765
GAACTCACCGACTCCGTCAACTTCATGGCGGGGAACCTGACGTCCCAGGTGCGGCAGATCGCGCAGGTGACGACGGCGGTTGCGCGCGGTGACCTCTCCCAGAAGATCGACGTGGACGCGCGCGGCGAGATCCTGGAGCTGAAGAACACCATCAACACGATGGTCGACCAGCTCTCCGCGTTCGCCGAGCAGGTCACCCGGGTCGCCCGGGAGGTCGGTACGGACGGCAGGCTGGGCGGTCAGGCGCAGGTGCCGGGCGTCGCGGGTGTCTGGCGGGATCTGACCGACTCGGTGAACGGCATGGCCGGCAACCTGACGGCCCAGGTCCGCAACATCGCGCAGGTCGCCACGGCGGTTGCGCGCGGTGACCTGTCGCAGAAGATCGACGTGGACGCCCGGGGCGAGATCCTGGAGCTGAAGAACACCCTGAACACCATGGTCGACCAGCTCTCCTCGTTCGCGGAGCAGGTCACCCGGGTCGCCCGCGAGGTGGGCACCGAGGGCATCCTCGGCGGCCAGGCCGAGGTGCAGGGCGTCAGCGGGACGTGGAAGGACCTCACCCAGTCCGTCAACTTCATGGCGAACAACCTGACCTCGCAGGTGCGCAACATCGCCGAGGTGACGACGGCGGTGGCCCGCGGGGACCTCTCCAAGAAGATCACCGTCGATGCCAAGGGCGAGATCCTCGAACTGGTCACGACCGTCAACACGATGGTCGACCAGCTGTCGTCGTTCGCCGAGCAGGTGACCCGGGTGGCCCGTGAGGTAGGCACCGAGGGCCAGTTGGGCGGCCAGGCGCGGGTGCCGGGAGCCACCGGTATCTGGCTGGATCTCAGCGACAACGTGAACCTGATGGCCAACAACCTGACCATCCAGGTGCGCAACATCTCGCAGGTCTCGGCGGCGGTCGCCAACGGAGACCTGACGAAGAAGGTCACGGTCGAGGCGCGCGGCGAGGTCGCGCAGCTCGCCGACACGGTCAACACGATGGTGACCACGCTGTCGTCGTTCGCCGACGAGGTCACCCGGGTGGCCCGTGAGGTGGGCACCGACGGCATCCTGGGCGGCCAGGCCCGCGTCCCCGGCGTCGCCGGTACGTGGAAGGACCTCACCGAGTCCGTGAACTCGATGGCCAACAACCTGACCGGCCAGGTCCGCAACATCGCCATGGTCACCACCGCCATCGCCAAGGGCGATCTGACCAAGAAGATCGACATCGATGCGCGGGGCGAGATCCTCGCGCTGAAGACCACCATCAACACCATGGTCGACCAGCTGTCGTCCTTTGCCGAGCAGGTCACCAGGGTGGCCCGCGAAGTGGGTACGGAAGGCCAGTTGGGCGGTCAGGCGCAGGTGCGGGGCGTGGCCGGCACCTGGCGGGACCTGACCGAGTCGGTGAACGAGATGGCCGGCAACCTGACCCGTCAGGTGCGTGCCATCGCCGCGGTCGCCGCGGCGGTCACCCTCGGCGATCACAACGTCCGGATCGACGTGGACGCGGCCGGCGAGATCCTGGAGCTCCAGGACAACGTCAACACCATGATCTCCACGCTCCGGGAGACCACCCTCGCCAACGAGGAACAGGACTGGCTCAAGGGCAATCTCGCCCGGATCTCCGGTCTGATGCAGGGTCGGCGCGACCTCAAGGACGTCGCCACGCTGATCATGAGCGAGCTCTCGCCCGCGGTCTCCGCCCAGCACGGCGCGTTCTTCCTCGCGGCGCAGCCCGACAGCCGGGAGATCGGCGCGGACGGCGCCGAGGCGGGCGCGTACGAGCTGCGGCTGATGGGTTCGTACGGCTACGCCATGGGCGGGATGCCGACGACCTTCCGGCCGGGCGAGACGCTGATCGGTACGGCCGCGGAGGAGGGGCGCACCATCCTGGTGGAGAACGTCCCGTCCGGCTATCTCAAGATCGCCTCCGGGCTGGGCGAGGCGCCGCCGGCGAATGTGATCGTGCTGCCGGTGCTCTTCGAGGACAAGGTGCTCGGTGTGATCGAGCTGGCCTCGTTCCAGCCGTTCACCCAGATCCAGAAGGACTTCCTCAGCCAGATCGCCGAGATGATCGCGACGAGTGTCAACACCATCTCGGTCAACACCAAGACCGAGGTGCTGCTCAAGCAGTCGCAGGAGCTGACCGAGCAGCTCAAGGAGCGGTCCGGCGAGCTGGAGAGCCGGCAGAAGGCGCTGGAGCTGTCCAACTCCGAACTGGAGGAGAAGGCCGAGCAGCTGCGCGCCCAGAACCGCGACATCGAGGTGAAGAACACCGAGATCGAGGAGGCGCGGCAGGTCCTGGAGGAGCGCGCCGAGCAGCTCGCCGTCTCGATGCGCTACAAGTCGGAGTTCCTGGCGAACATGTCGCACGAGCTGCGGACGCCGCTGAACTCCCTGCTGATTCTGGCCAAGTTGCTGGCCGACAACGCCGAGGGGAATCTCTCCCCGAAGCAGGTCGAATTCGCCGAAACCATCCATGGTGCCGGCAGCGACCTGCTCCAGCTGATCAACGACATCCTGGACCTGTCCAAGGTCGAGGCCGGGAAGATGGACGTCAGCCCGACGCGGATCGCGCTGGTCCAGCTCGTCGACTATGTGGAGGCCACGTTCCGCCCGCTGACCGCGGAGAAGGGACTCGACTTCTCCGTACGGGTCTCCCCGGAGCTGCCGGCGACGCTGCACACCGACGAGCAGCGGCTGTTGCAGGTGCTGCGCAATCTGCTGTCCAACGCGGTGAAGTTCACCGACAGCGGCGCCGTCGAGCTGGTGATCCGGCCGGCCGGTGCGGATGTCCCGGTGGCCATCAGGGAACAGCTGCTGGAGCACGGTTCGCTGCGCGACCCGGATGCCGACATGATCGCCTTCTCGGTCACCGACACCGGTATCGGCATCGCGTCCAGCAAGATGCGGGTCATCTTCGAGGCGTTCAAGCAGGCGGACGGCACGACCAGCCGCAAGTACGGAGGTACGGGCCTGGGCCTGTCCATCAGCCGGGAGATCGCCCGGCTGCTGGGCGGCGAGATCCACGCCGCGAGCGAGCCCAGCCGCGGCTCCACCTTCACGCTCTACCTGCCGCACAACCCGGGCGGGCTGCCGCCGCAGGGCTACCCGCAGTTGGTGGCCGGCGGGATCGCGATGGACGCGGAGGCGCGCGAGACGGAGGTCGGGCGGCAGGAGGCCGAGGAGCAGCAGGGCCTGGAGCAGGATTCCGGGGGCAACTTCAACCGGCGCCGCCGCCGGGCGGTTTCGGGCCCCCAGCGCCGTTTCGCCCTGCCCGGCCGGTCCCCGTCCGCGGCGCCGCCGCAGATGCCTCAGGCGCCGCCACAGCCCGCCCCGCAGCAGCCCGTCGAGGAGCCCTGGATCGGCAACGGCCAGGATCTGGTGGACCCGGCCTTCGAGGGCGGTTTCCATGGTGAGAAGGTGCTGATCGTCGATGACGACATCCGCAATGTCTTCGCGCTGACCAGCGTCCTGGAACAGCACGGGCTGTCGGTGCTGTACGCGGAGAACGGGCGCGAGGGCATCGAGGTGCTGGAGCAGCACGACGACATCGTGCTGGTCCTGATGGACATCATGATGCCGGAGATGGACGGCTATGCGACCACGGCGGCGATCCGCCGGATGCCGCAGTTCGCCGGACTCCCCATCATCGCGCTGACCGCGAAGGCGATGAAGGGCGACCGGGAGAAGAGCATCGACTCCGGAGCCTCCGACTACGTGACCAAGCCGGTGGATACCGATCATCTGTTGTCGGTCATGGAGCAATGGATGCGCGCGGAGTGAGGGAGCGTCCACTATGGAGGCGGAAGAGGATCATCGCGTGCTGACTCAGTGTCGCCGTGGACGTGTGGAAGCGCAGGATTCGGGGAACCTTCTGGTCTCTGTCCGCGTTTCTGCTACGTGCACAGTGACATCGCGGTGACAGGGTGTGGCGACAGGCGGGGTGCAGCTACCATGACCGGCACAAGGACGGGCGGCGTGACGGAGTCGTCCCCTGGGGTGGCGTCCGGTTCCATGCCGGGGCGAGGAGGACGGGCCATGGTGCAGAAGGCCAAGATCCTCCTGGTCGATGACCGGCCGGAGAATCTGCTGGCGCTGGAGGCGATCCTCTCTGCGCTCGATCAGACACTGGTGCGGGCATCGTCCGGGGAGGAAGCGCTCAAAGCACTGCTCACGGACGACTTCGCGGTGATTCTGCTCGATGTGCAGATGCCGGGGATGGACGGCTTCGAAACGGCCGCGCACATCAAGCGGCGGGAGCGGACCCGCGACATCCCGATCATCTTCCTCACGGCCATCAACCACGGCCCGCACCACACCTTCCGCGGCTACGCGGCCGGTGCGGTGGACTACATCTCCAAGCCGTTCGACCCCTGGGTGCTGCGCGCCAAGGTCTCGGTCTTCGTCGAGCTGTACATGAAGAACTGCCAACTGCGGGAGCAGGCCTCCCTGCTGAGGCTGCAGCTGGAGGGCGGGCGGCAGAGCGCCGACGAGGCGAGGGAGTCCGCGGGGCTGCTCGCCGAGCTCTCCGCGCGGCTGGCCGCGGTCGAGGAGCAGGCCGAGGCGCTGTCCAAGCAGCTGGACGAGACGGCCGACGCGGCGGCGGTCGCCACGGCGGCCCATCTGGAGCGCAAACTGACCGGTCTGCGCCGGGCACTGGACGCCCTGGAGCCGGGGTCGGGAAGCGCCGCGAGGTAACTGACGCCCTTTCATGAGACGGGCGTGCGACACGTTCGGGTGAAGCGCGGTGCGCTCGTGTGATGTCCGCGTTCGCCTGTAATCTCGACGCCATGGCCTCACGTACGTCCGGCAAGGGAACCCAGAGCACGGCGGGCCCCTCGAAGCAGCGCGCCGGACGGACCGCGGGCGCAGCCAAGAAGACCGCCGCGAAGAAGGCGCCCGCGAAGCCGCCGGCCAAGAAGACCGCGGCCGCGAAGAAGGCACCGGCCAAAAGGGCTCCCGCCAAGAAGGCCGCGGCCCCCAGGCCGGCGCCGTCACCCACCGGAGGTGTCTACCGCCTCGCCCGCGCCTGCTGGCTGGGGCTGGCGCACACCATCGGGGCGGTGTTCCGCGGGATGGGCCGCGGCGCCAAGAACCTCGACCCGGCGCACCGCAAGGACGGGCTGGCGCTGCTGCTGCTCGGCCTGTCGCTGGTCATCGCGGCCGGTACCTGGTCCAACCTCAGCGGCCCGGTCGGCGATCTCGTCGAGCTCTTGGTGACCGGGGCGTTCGGGCGGCTCGATCTGGTCGTCCCGATACTGTTGGGCGGCATCGCCGTACGCCTCATCCGGCACCCCGAGCAGCCGGAGGCCAACGGCCGGATCGTCATCGGGCTGTCCGCGCTGGTGGTCGGAGTCCTGGGGCAGGTCGCGATGGCCTGCGGCTCGCCGGGCCGGGACGACGGGCTGGCCGCCATACAGGACGCCGGCGGCTATCTGGGGTGGGTGGCGTCCAAGCCGCTGATCTTCACCGTCGGGCAGACCCTGGCCGTGGCGCTGCTGGCGCTGCTGACCCTCTTCGGGCTGCTGGTGGTCACCGCGACGCCGGTGAACGCCATCCCGCAGCGGCTGCGTGCGCTCGGCATCCGGCTGGGCGTGGTGCAGCCCGAGGAGCCCGAGGAGTACTACGACGAGGCCGAGGACTACGCCGAGGAGTGGCGCGAGCAGCCTGCCCGCAAGCCGCGCCGCGCTGCCGCCGGGCCGGCCTCGGGCGACCCGGACGCGAGAGAGGAAGCGGCGCTGGCCAAGCGGCGCCGCCCGCGCCGGGCTTCCGCGCAGCCCGCCGTGGACCGGCCGATGGACGCGGTGGATGTGGCTGCCGCGGCCGCCGCTGCGCTGGACGGTGCGGTGCTGCACGGCGTCCAGCCGTCCCCGCTCGTCGCCGGGCTCAGCAGCAGCATCTCCGGGGAGCGCCGGGGTCACGGCGAGGACACCGCGGGGGAGGGCGGCACGGTGCCGCCGGCCCGCGGCGCGGAGCCGAAGCCGGCCCCTGCCGAGGACACCCCGGCCGTACCCGACTTCACCAAGGCACCTCCCGAGCCGTCCGGTGATTTGCCGGCGCGCGCCGAGCAGCTCCAGCTGTCCGGCGACATCACCTACGCGCTGCCCTCGCTGGACCTGCTCTCGCGCGGCGGTCCCGGCAAGACCCGCAGCGCCGCGAACGACGCCATAGTGGCCGCGCTGACCACCGTCTTCCAGGAGTTCAAGGTCGACGCGGCGGTCACCGGCTTCACCCGCGGCCCGACGGTCACCCGCTACGAGGTCGAGCTCGGCCCGGCCGTCAAGGTCGAGAAGATCACCGCGCTGGCCAAGAACATCGCCTACGCGGTGGCCAGCCCCGACGTCCGGATCATCAGCCCGATCCCCGGCAAGTCCGCGGTCGGCATCGAGATCCCCAACACCGACCGCGAGATGGTCAACCTCGGCGATGTGCTGCGGCTGGCCGACGCCGCGGGCGACGAGCACCCGATGCTGGTGGCGCTCGGCAAGGACGTCGAGGGCGGCTACGTCATGGCCAACATGACGAAGATGCCGCACGTCCTGGTGGCCGGCGCCACCGGTTCCGGCAAGTCGTCCTGCATCAACTGTCTGATCACCTCGGTCATGGTGCGGGCCACGCCGGAGGACGTCCGGATGGTGCTGGTCGACCCCAAGCGCGTCGAGCTGACCGCGTACGAGGGCATCCCGCACCTGATCACGCCGATCATCACCAACCCCAAGCGCGCCGCCGAGGCGCTGCAGTGGGTGGTGCGCGAGATGGACCTGCGCTACGACGATCTCGCGGCTTACGGCTTCCGGCACATCGACGACTTCAACGAAGCGGTGCGCAGCGGCAAGGTCAGCTCACCCGAGGGCAGCGAGCGCGAGCTGGCGCCGTACCCGTATCTGCTGGTGATCGTCGACGAGCTGGCGGACCTGATGATGGTCGCGCCGCGCGATGTGGAGGACTCGATCGTCCGCATCACCCAGCTCGCCCGCGCGGCCGGTATCCATCTGGTGCTCGCCACCCAGCGCCCGTCCGTCGACGTGGTCACCGGCCTGATCAAGGCCAATGTGCCCTCCCGGCTCGCGTTCGCCACCTCCTCGCTCGCCGACAGCCGGGTCATCCTCGACCAGCCGGGTGCCGAGAAGCTGATCGGCAAGGGCGACGGGCTGTTCCTGCCGATGGGCGCCAACAAGCCGGTCCGTATGCAGGGCGCGTTCGTGACCGAGGCAGAGGTCGCGGCGATCGTCCAGCACTGCAAGGATCAGATGGCGCCCGTCTTCCGGGACGACGTCACCGTGGGCACGGCGAAGAAGAAGGAGATCGACGAGGACATCGGCGATGACCTCGATCTGCTGTGCCAGGCCGCTGAGCTGGTGGTTTCCACTCAGTTCGGGTCGACCTCGATGCTGCAGCGCAAGCTGCGGGTGGGCTTCGCCAAGGCCGGGCGGCTGATGGACCTGATGGAGTCGCGCACCATCGTCGGGCCGAGCGAGGGGTCCAAGGCGCGTGACGTTCTGGTGAAGCCTGATGAGCTGGATGGCGTGCTGGCGGTGATCCGGGGGGAGGCTACCGAGTAGCACAGACATCCGGGTCACCCGTACGAGAGAAGAAAGCAACCGTTTCTCCTGCCGATACGTCAAGTTGAGGGAGATGAGGGAACGATGCTTCACCATCGAGCCCCAGGGCACCGCCGACGGCGTTCCGATGGCGTACAAACTCCGCTCTCCCGCTTGCCCGACCCTTTCGCTCCACCCCTAGACTGAACTTCCAGCAGGTGGCTACACGCTCGAAAGGCGCCCCCGTGTCCATCGGCAACTCCCCCGAAGCAGACCGGCCTTCCGTCGGTGCTGCCCTCCAGAAGGCCCGTATCGGAGCGGGACTGACCGTCGAAGAGGTCAGTACGTCGACACGGGTGCGCATTCCCCTCGTGCAGGCGATTGAGCAGGACGATTTCTCCCGCTGTGGCGGCGACGTCTATGCCCGGGGACATATCCGTGCGCTCGCCCGCGCCGTATCCCTCGATCCCGGACCGCTGATCGACCACTTCGACGCCGAACACGGCGGACGGCCCGCGCCGACCCCCGCCGCCCCGCTCTTCGAAGCCGAGCGGATCCGCTCCGAGCCGCGCCGCCCCAATTGGACCGCGGCGATGGTCGCGGCGATCGTCGCGGTGGTCGGGTTCATGGGCTTCACGCTCTTCACGGGCGGCGGCAAGAGCGACGGCGGGCCGGTCGCGGCCGGCGACGCCAATGCGAAGCCGGCGCCGGCACCCACCCGCCATCCCTCGACCATCAAGCCGCCCCTCAAGCCCGAGCCCTCCGACAGCGCCGTCGCCGGACTGCCGAAGGACAAGGTCACGATCAAGGTGACCGCCCGCGACGGCCAGAGCTGGATCTCCGCCAAGGACGCCAACGGCAAGCTCCTGGAGGACGGCCTGCTCAAGAAGGGCGAGTCCAAGACCATCACCGACAAGGAACGGATCGACCTGGTCCTCGGCAACGCCGGAGCCGTACAGCTGTACGTTAACGGCAAGGAGGTCAAGCAGGTCGGCGACAAGGGCACCGTGGAGCGTCTCAGCTACACGCCGGGAGACCCCCAGGCGGGCTGAGAGCCCGTCCCCGGGGGCGTCCGCCGACCGTGCAGGGGGCCCCGGACCGGCTGCGGAGCCCTGGGCGCCAGGGGGGCGGCCGGGACAAAGTAGGCTGAGGCCTATGCCCGAACGCCGTACCGTCGCCCTTGTCACTCTTGGCTGCGCCCGTAACGAGGTGGACTCGGAGGAGCTCGCAGGCCGCCTGGCAGCGGACGGCTGGGACCTCGTCGAGGAAGCCGCCGATGCCGATGTCGCCGTCGTCAACACCTGTGGCTTCGTCGAGGCCGCCAAGAAGGACTCCGTCGACGCCCTGCTGGAAGCCAACGATCTGAAGGATCACGGCAGAACCCAGGCCGTGGTGGCCGTCGGCTGCATGGCCGAGCGCTACGGCAAGGAGCTCGCCGAGGCGCTGCCCGAGGCCGACGGTGTGCTCGGCTTCGACGACTACAGCAATATCTCCGACCGGCTGAAGACCATCCTGAACGGCGGCATCCATGCCGCACACACCCCGCGCGACCGCCGCAAGCTGCTGCCGATCAGCCCGGCCGAGCGCCAGGGCAGCGCCGGGGTCGCGCTGCCCGGCCACGCCCAGACCGGGGCGGCCGAGCCGGCGGCTCCGCCGGAGGATCTGCCGGAGGGCATCGCGCCCGCCTCCGGGCCGCGTGCGCCGCTGCGCCGCCGGCTCGGCAGCAACCCCGTCGCCTCGGTGAAGCTTGCCTCCGGCTGCGACCGGCGCTGCTCGTTCTGCGCCATCCCCTCGTTCCGCGGCTCCTTCATCTCGCGCCGGCCCTCCGATGTGCTCGGTGAGACGCGCTGGCTGGCCGGGGAGGGCGTCAAGGAGATCATGCTGGTCTCCGAGAACAACACCTCCTACGGCAAGGACCTCGGCGACATCCGGCTGCTGGAGACGCTGCTGCCCGAGCTGGCGGCCGTCGACGGCATCGAGCGGATCCGGGTCAGCTATCTCCAGCCGGCCGAGATGCGCCCCGGACTGATCGATGTCCTGACCGGTACCGACAAGGTCGCGCCCTATTTCGATCTGTCCTTCCAGCACTCGGCGCCCGGTGTGCTGCGCTCGATGCGGCGCTTCGGCGGCACCGACAGCTTCCTGGAGCTGCTGGAGACGATCCGCACGAAGGCGCCGCAGGCCGGTGCCCGCTCCAACTTCATCGTCGGCTTCCCCGGGGAGAGCGAAAGCGACCTCGCGGAGCTGGAGCGCTTCATCACCGAGGCCCGGCTCGACGCCATCGGCGTCTTCGGCTACTCCGACGAGGACGGCACCGAGGCCGCCTCGTACGAGGACAAGGTCGATCCGGACGTGGTCGCCGAGCGGCTGGCGCGGGTCTCGCGGCTGGCCGAGGAGCTGACCGCGCAGCGCGCCGAGGAGCGGGTCGGCGAGACGGTGCGGGTGCTGGTCGACCGGATCGACGACGAGGACGGCATCGTCGGGCGGGCCGCCCACCAGGCACCGGAGACCGACGGCGGCACGCTGCTGTCGACCGGCCAGGAGCTGGAGCCCGGTCGTATGGTCGAAGCAAAGGTGGTGGCGAGCGAGGGCGTGGACCTCGTGGCGGAGGTGCTGTCGGTGGACGGCACGGGGTGTACCGAGGAGGCGGGCAGATGACCGGAGTCCCGGCTTCCGCAGCAGGTGGCCCGCGCACGGCGCCGGTCGTCCGGCAGGCCGGGCTGTGGAACATCGCCAATGTCCTGACGATGCTGCGGCTGGTGCTGGTCCCGGCCTTCGTGCTGCTGCTGATGCACGACAACGGAACCGATCAGGCCTGGCGTGCCTTCGCCTGGGCAGCCTTCGCCGTCGCCATGATCACCGATATCTTCGACGGGCATCTGGCACGCGCTTACAACCTGGTCACCGACTTCGGCAAGATCGCGGACCCGATCGCGGACAAGGCGATCATGGGCGCCGCGCTGATCTGTCTGTCGGTGCTGGGCGATCTGTCCTGGTGGGTCACCGGCGTGATCCTCTTCCGGGAGCTCGGGATCACACTGATGCGGTTCTGGGTGATCAAGCATGGGGTCATTCCGGCCAGTCGTGGCGGCAAAATCAAGACATTGGCCCAGGGCACCGCGGTGGGTATGTACGTCCTGGTGCTGTCCGGTCCGCTGGCGACCTTCCGCTGGTGGGTGATGGCGGTGGCGGTGGCGCTGACCGTGGTCACCGGGTTCGACTACATCCGGCAGGCCGTGGTGCTGCGCCGGGCCGGGCTGGCCCGGGAGCGGGCCGGGCAGGCCGACATGGCGGGCAAGGCCGGCAAGGCTGAGAAGGACACGACGCGGTGAGCGGGCCGGGTGCTGTCGCGGCCGGGGCGCTGGAGCTGCTCGCCGGGCGGGGGCAGAGCCTGGCGGTGGCCGAATCACTGACCGGCGGACTGGTGGCGGGTGCACTGACCGCCGTCCCCGGGGCCTCGCGGGTCGTCCGCGGCTCGGTGACGGCGTACGCCACGGACCTCAAGCGGGAGGTGCTGGGCGTGGACGGCGCCCTGCTGGCCGCGCGCGGGGCCGTGGACGGCGAGGTCGCCGAGCAGATGGCGAGCGGTGTGCGGCGGGTGCTGGGCGCCGACTGGGGCATCGCCACCACGGGGGTGGCCGGCCCCGATCCTCAGGACGGGCATCCGGTGGGCACCGTTTTCGTGGCGGTCCGGGGGCCGGACGGTTCCGGGGCGGTGCGGCGGCTGGCGCTCGCGGGGGACCGTGACCGGATCCGCCAGGACACCATCGAGGCCGTGCTCGGGCTGTTGTTGAGCGAACTTGCAGAAAATACGCGGGCACAGGATACGGAACAACACGGGGGGAATGGATGTTTGCAGCCCTGAGTGAACACGTACTTGCACCCCGCACGCCTACAGCCCGAGGCGGTACGGTGGGGCGAGAAGGATCCGGATCCGAGGTCCGAGGAGGGAGCCAGCGATGATTCTGCTTCGTCGCCTGCTGGGTGACGTGCTGCGCCGACAGCGTCAGCGCCAGGGCCGAACCCTGCGCGAGGTCTCTTCCTCCGCCCGGGTGTCGCTCGGCTATTTGTCCGAGGTGGAGAGGGGGCAGAAGGAGGCTTCCTCCGAGCTGCTCTCATCGATCTGTGACGCGCTGGACGTGCGCATGTCCGAGCTCATGCGGGAGGTCAGCGATGAGCTGGCGCTCGCCGAGCTGGCAGCGTCCGCGGCCGCGAGCGATCCGGTGCCCGCACCGGTGCGGCCGAAGCTCAATTCGGTGTCCGTCACGTCCCTGGCCGGTGTGCCGGAGGATCGCGTGACCATCAAGTCCCCGGCCGATGTCGTGGATGTCGTCGCGGCCTGACACCCCTGTTCGTACGCACCGGAGCCCCGGTGGGCAGCAAGCCCGCCGGGGCTCCGTGCTGCCCGGGTGCGGGCGGTGTGCGAGGCGGGCCGGGGCCCGGCGGGTGCTCGGGCGGACCGTCCGGGGCGCTCGGAGCGGGCGATTCATTTGTACGATGGCTAAATCGGATGAATCGCCTGAAATGGGAGTATCTGAATGTCTGTCGTCACGAGCACACTGTCCGACGGGGACCGCGGCATCGTCGGGACCGCTCTGCAGGGAGCCCTCGTCGATCTGGTGGACCTCTCCCTCGTCGCGAAGCAGGTGCACTGGAATGTCGTCGGCCCGCGGTTCCGCTCCGTACACCTTCAGCTCGACGAGGTGGTCGCCAGCGCACGGCAGCACGCCGACACGGTGGCCGAGCGGGCGTCCGCAATCGGGGTGTCCCCCGACGGGCGGGCCGTCACCGTGGCCAAGACCAGCGGCATCAGCGAGATCACGGACGGCTGGATCAAGGACGGCGATGTGGTGCGGGCGATGGTCGACGCGCTCGGTGCGGTCATCGGCCGGATGCGGGAGCGGATCACCGCCACCGCGGATCCGGACCCGGTCAGCCAGGACATCTTCATCGGTCTGACCGCCGACCTGGAGAAGCACCACTGGATGTTCCAGGCCGAGGCCCACTGACGGGCGGCGAGGCCCGCGGAGGGTGCGGACCCCGGGGTGTGGCTCCCGCGGCCTGCGGTGCCGGCCTCCGCTCCGGAGCCTGTGGGGGCGAGGTGGTTGGCGGGGCTTGCGGGGCTGTCCGTTCCGGGGGAGTGGTTGCCGGGGAAGCGGTTGCCGGGGCTTGCGGGGCGATCTGCGCGCCGGAAATGCCCCGGTGCGCCCTCCCGCCGGGCGCCGGGACCCGTCTAGCGTCGGTCGGAGGAGGCAGCCATGGGGTGGCGTGACGTCTCGGCCCGCGGGCCGGCCGGCCGGCTCCCGGAGCGGGGGCGGGCCGGCCGGTGCCCACGGGCCGTGCCGGGGCGCTGGATATCCGGGGCCGTCGTCGGGGTGGTGTGGTGGTGGGCCGCGGTCCGGCTGGTGGTGTGGCCGCAGTCAGCGGGGGTGGTCGAGGGGGTCGTGACGCTGGGCGGCTGGGGGCTCAGCCTGCTGCCGGTGCACTGTGTTCCGTGGGCGGACCGAAGCGACGGGGGCTGCCGCCGCGCCGTGGTCCGGGCGGTCCGGGGGGCCAAGGGGGTGCGGGGGGTGTGGGGGGCGGTGTTCACCAGGGCATGGCGACGCCGCCGTTGGGGCGGAGGATCTGGCCGGTCATGAAGGACGAGGCATCCGACGCCAGATGCAGCACGGTGTGCGCGATGTCCGCCGGCTCTCCGACCCTGCCCAGGGGGGACATCCGGATCATCGGCCCCTCGGCCTGCTGCCGCTCCTGCGCGGTGTGACGCCCGGTCATCGCCGTGCGGACCCAGCCCGGGGCGACGGCATTGACGCGGATGCCGTGCCGGCCGACTTCCGTGGCCAGGGTCCTGGTGAGCTGGACGACGGCGGCCTTGGCGGCGCCGTAGCAGAGCAGGCCGGGTGCGCCGGTGTCGATCGCGCCGGACGCCATGTTCACGAGGGAGCCCCGGGTGGCGGTGGCGATCATGGCGCGGGCGGCCTCCTGGCAGCCGTACAGCACACCCTTGAAGTTGGTGTTCCAGACCCGGTCCAGATCCTCGTCCGTGGTCTCCAGGACGGCGGAGGAGTGCATGATTCCGGCGATGTTCGCCATCACATCGAGGCGGCCGGTGGCGCTGCGGGCGGTGTCGACGACGGCGGCGATCTCGTCGCGCCGGGTGACATCGAGGCGGTGGGCATGCGCGGAGCCCCCGGACGCGGTGACCGCCGCCACGGTCGCCTGCACGCCCTGGTCGTCGAGGTCCGCGCAGTGGACGGTGGCTCCGGCCTCGGCGAGGAGGGCGGCGGTGGCGCGGCCGATACCGCTCGCCGCGCCGGTGACGATCGCGGTGCGGCCCGTGAGGTCGTACGCCGTGAGGGGCATGAGGTGAGGGTAGGGACGAATCTGACGGTGCGTCAATTGGTGGGCGTCTGCGGTCGGTCCGAGGGCCGGGCGGCCGGCCGGTCGGGCTGGCAGGCGGGGCACCAGTAGGTGACGCGCTCCTCGGCGGTGGGGGCCCGGCCGGCGGTGTGGATGGCGGCGCCGCAGCGCAGGCAGGGGAGGCCGGCCCGGCCGTAGACCCACAGCCGGCGGTCGGGGCGGGCTCCCGCACCGCCCTCGAACGGGCGCGGGCCGCAGCCCCAGGGAGTGGTGGTGCGGGCGAGGCGGTTCCTGTTGGCGTCGAGGAGCTTCTTGGCGAGGGCCGGCATCCGCTCCGGGCGGGGCAGCCGGCCCACGGGGAGCCAGGGGGAGGCGCCCAGCAGAAAGCACAGCTCCGACTTGTAGACATTGCCGATGCCGGCGAGATTGCGCTGGTCGAGCAGGGCCTCGCCGAGGGGTCGTTTTGGGGCGGAGAGCAGCCGGCGCAGGGCTTCTGCCGGGTCCCAGTCGGGGCCGAGGAGGTCGGGGCCCAGATGGCCGACGACCCGGGACTCGTCGGCGGTGCGCAGCAGGTCGAGTACGGGCAGGCGGTAGCCGACGGCGGTGTGTGCGGCGGTGCCGAGGACCGCCCTGATCTGGTGGGCGGGGCCACCGCGCCAGCGCTCGTCCGGGGCGTAGATCTTCCATGCGCCGTCCATCCGCAGAGTGGAGTGCAGGGTGAGGCCGCCCTCGAAGCGGTTGAGGAGATGCTTGCCGCGGGAGACCACGTCCAGCGCACCGCGGCCGGTCAGATCCACCGTCGCGAGCCGGGGGACCCTCAGGTCGCAGTGGATCAGCGGGCTGCCGGCCAGCGCTTCTCGGAGCCGCTGGGCCAAGCGCCAGACGGTGTCGCCTTCGGGCATGCCACCATCATGCCGGGTGGGGGGGCGACGGCGGGGCCCGCGGCGCGGGCGGCTCGGCCGCCGCCTGCTGTCATCCCCGCAGCCGCAGCCCCCTTGGGGTCGGGTGGAAGCCCGCGGACTCCAGGGCGGTGGCGTAGGGGGAGGTGAGCGCCGAGGTGCCGTTGATGCGTTCGGTGGTGAGGGTGCCGAGGGCGCCGGCGCGGGCGGCATCCGTGAGCGCCTCGACGGCGAGCCGGAGGCGGGTGTCCGTGGCGGCCGGGGCCGGTTCGTGTCCGCACGGCCAGATGAGCAGGGTCTTGCCGCCGCGTTCCAGGTAGAGCGTCAGCTCGCCGTCGACGAGGACGACGAGGGAGCCCGCCTTGCGGCCGGGTTTGTGCGTCGAACCCTCGGGCGGTTCGGGCCAGGACAGGGCGGCGCCGTAGGCATTCGCCGGGTCGGCGGCGGCCAGGACGACGGCGCGCTGCGGACCGCCGCGCCGGGGCCCCGCCGGGCCGTCGTCCGGCAGGGCGTCATCGGCGGTGCGCTCCCGCTGGGTGCTGACCGCGCGCAGCCGGTCCACCGCGCCGTCCATCGCGAACTGGGCGGCGCCCAGGCCCTCCACCACATAGCCGCGGCGGGCCTGGCCGGACTCCTCGAAGGCGGCCAGGACGCGGTACGCGGCGGAGAAGCCGCCCTCGACGCCCTCGGCGGCGACCGCGCCGCGGGTGACGATGCCGTGCCGGTCCAGGAGCGTACGGGCCAGGGCGTGGGCGCGGTGGGTGGGGTCCGGCTCGGGGGCGGGCAGCAGTGACCAGCGGCCGCCCACGGTCGGCGGGCCGGAGCGGGAGGCGGTGGGGCGGCCACTGCGGCCCGTGGCCGCGGTCAGGGAGCCGTATCTGCCCCGGGGGACGGCCCGGCGGGCGCGATGGGCGGTCGAGCCGGCCGTACGGCCCGAGCCGAGGAGGGCGCGCAGCGGGGCCAGGGTGTCATTGGTCAGCCGGCCCGACCAGGCCAGGTCCCACAGGGCGTCGGCGAGCTGGGGGTCGGTGGCATCGGGGTGGGTGGTGGCGCGGACCTGGTCGGCGAGCTGGCGGAAGAACAAGCCGTACCCCGGGGCGAGGGCGGTCAGCAACGACTCGTGCAGCGCGGTCAGTTCGAGCGGCAGCGGCTGCGGGAGCAGCAGCGGGGCGGCGTCGGCGAGATGGAGCATGACCCAGCCGTCCTTGCCGGGGAGCGCACCGGCGCCGGCCCACAACACCTCGCCGGTGGTGGTGAGTTCGTCCAGCAGCGCGGGGGTGTAGCCGCCGACGCGGGAGGGCAGCACCAGCTTCTCCAGTGCGGAGGCGGGGACGGGGGCGCCCTGGAGCTGCTCGATGGCGCGCACCAGACCGTCGATACCGCGCAGGCCGTGCGACGCGCCGCCGAGCGGTGCGGGCACTCCGCTCGCCGGAGCCGGGCGCGGGGCGCCGAGGTGCTGCCACTGGGGGAGGAAGGCGGCGAGCGCGGCGGGCGGCACCGGCTCCAGCTCCTCGCGCAGCGCGGCCAGCGAGCGGCGGCGCAGCCTGCGCAGCACCTGGGCGTCGCACCACTCCTGGCCGATGCCCGCGGGGTGGAACTCCCCCTGGACGACCCGGCCGGCGGCGGCGAGGAGATGCAGTGCGCCGTCGGTGACGGCCGTGCCGAGGCCGAAGCGGGCGGCCGCCTGCTCGGAGGTGAACGGACCGTGCGTGCGGGCGTAGCGGGACAGCAGATCGCCCAGCGGGTCCTTGACCGGTTCGGTGAACGACTCCGGGACGCCCACCGGCAGTGGCGTGCCCAGGGCGTCGCGGAGCCGGCCGGCGTCCTCGACGGCGGCCCAGTGATCCGTGCCCGCGATCCGCACCGGGATGGCGCGGCGGGCGGCGGCCAGTTCCCCGGGCCAGGCCGGATCCGCGCCGCGCTCGGCCAGCTCGGCGGCGGTCAGCGGCCCCAGCAGCCGCAGGACGTCGGCGACGCCCTCCACGTCCTTGACCCGCCGGTCCTCCGTCCGCCACTGCAGCTCACGCTCCAGCTCGGCCAGCACCTCGGCGTCCAGCAGCTCGCGCAGCTCGGCCTGGCCCAGCAGCTCGGCCAGCAGCCGGGAATCCAGGGAGAGGGCGGCGGCGCGGCGCTCGGCGAGCGGGGAGTCGCCCTCGTACAGGAACTGGGCGACATAGCCGAACAGCAGCGAGCGGGCGAACGGGGACGGCTCGGGGGTCGTGACCTCCACCAGGCGGACCCGGCGGGCCTCGATGTCCCCCATCAGCTCCGTCAGACCCGGTACGTCGAAGACGTCCTGGAGGCATTCGCGGACGGCCTCCAGCACGATCGGGAAGGACCCGAACTCGCTCGCCACCTGGAGGAGCTGGGCGGCGCGCTGCCGCTGCTGCCACAGCGGGGTGCGCTTGCCGGGGCTGCGCCGGGGCAGCAGCAGGGCACGGGCGGCGCACTCCCGGAACCGGGAGGCGAACAGCGCGGAGCCGCCGACCTGATCGGTGACGATCCGGTCGACCTCACCGTGCTCGAAGGCGACATCGGCCGCCCCCACGGGGGACTGCTCGGGGTCGTACTCCGCGCCGCGGGCACCGGGGCCCGGATCGGCGGCCGGGTCGAAACCGCCGTCGCCGTCCAGGAGATCGAGGCCCATCAGATCGGCGTCGGGCAGCCGCAGCACGATGCCGTCGTCGGCATGCATCACCTGGGCGTCCATGCCGTAGCGCTCGGAGAGACGGGCGCCGAGGGCCAGCGCCCACGGGGCGTGGACCTGCGCGCCGAAGGGGGAGTGGATGACCACCCGCCAGTCGCCGAGCTCGTCACGGAACCGCTCCACGACGATCGTGCGGTCGTCGGGGACATGGCCGCAGGCCTGCTTCTGCTCGGCGAGATAGCCCAGCACATTGGACGCCGCCCAGTCGTCCAGCCCGGCGGCGGACAGCCGGGCCCGCGCGTCTTGGGGACCGAGCGCACCGAGCTCACGGAGGAACGCGCCCAGCGCACGGCCCAGTTCGAGGGGGCGGCCCAGCTGGTCGCCCTTCCAGAACGGCAGCCGCCCCGGCACTCCGGGGGCAGGGGTGACCAGCACCCGGTCGCGGGTGATGTCCTCGATGCGCCAGGACGTCGTGCCGAGCGTGAAGACATCGCCGACGCGGGACTCGTAGACCATCTCTTCGTCGAGCTCGCCCACCCGTCGCCCACCACCACCCCGAGTGGAGCCGCTTCGCGCCGCAGTGTCTGATGGTCGCCCCCCACCACCCGTGCCCGAGTCGCCGCCCGCCAGGAACACCCCGAACAGGCCGCGGTCGGGGATCGTGCCGCCGGAGGTGACGGCCAGCCGCTGGGCGCCGGGGCGGCCCGTGACGGTCTGCGCCACGCGGTCCCACACCAGACGCGGGCGCAGCTCGGCGAAGACATCGGAGGGATAGCGGCCGGCGAGCATGTCCAGCACGGCCGTGAACGCCGACTCGGGAAGGCCGGCGAACGGGGCCGCCCGCCGGACCACGGCCAGCAGCTCCCCGACGTCCCAGGTGTCCATCGCGGTCATGGCGACGAGCTGCTGGGCGAGGACGTCCAGCGGATTGGCCGGCACCCGCAGCGCCTCGATGGCGCCCGAGCGCATCCGCTCGGTGACCACCGCCGCCTGCACCAGATCGCCGCGGTACTTGGGGAAGACGACGCCCGTCGAGACCGCGCCGACCTGGTGCCCGGCCCGGCCGACCCGCTGCAGCCCGGAGGCGACCGACGGCGGCGACTCCACCTGGATGACCAGATCGACCGCGCCCATGTCGATGCCCAGCTCCAGACTGGAGGTGGCGACCACGGCCGGCAGCCGGCCCGCCTTCAGGTCCTCCTCGACCTGGGCGCGCTGCTCCTTCGACACGGAGCCGTGGTGCGCACGGGCCAGCAGCGCCGGAGCGCCCTTGGCGGCACCGGACCCGCCCATCAGCTCCGCGGGGGAGTGGTGTTCGGCCAGCGCCGTGGCGGAGCCGTCCTCGTCGGGCACCGCGCCCGCCGAGCGTTCGTAGGCGATCTCGTTGAGACGGTTGCACAGCCGCTCCGCCAGGCGGCGGGAGTTGGCGAAGACGATCGTGGAGCGATGGGCCTGGACGAGATCGGCGATCCTCTCCTCGACCTGCGGCCAGATGGACGGCTTCTCGCCGGTCCCGCCCTCCTGGACCGGCGAGCCGCCCAGCTCGCCCATGTCCTCCACCGGGACGACCACCGAGAGGTCGAAGCGCTTCCCGGACGGCGGCTGGACGGTCTCCACCCGGCGCCGCGGCGACAGATAGCGGGCCACCTCCTCCACCGGGCGCACCGTCGCCGACAGCCCGATCCGGCGGGCCGGGCGGTCCAGCAGCTCGTCCAGCCGCTCCAGGGACAGCGCCAGATGCGCACCGCGCTTCGTCCCGGCCACCGCATGGACCTCGTCGACGATCACGGTCTCGACGCCCGCCAGCGCCTGGCGGGCCGAGGACGTCAGCATCAGGAACAGCGACTCGGGGGTCGTGATGAGGATGTCCGGGGGGTGGTTGGCGATCGAGCGGCGCTCGGCGGGCGGGGTGTCCCCGGAACGGATGGCGACCGTGATGTCCGGCTCCGGCAGCCCGAGGCGGACCGACTCCTGGCGGATGCCCGTCAGCGGACTGCGCAGATTGCGCTCCACATCGACGGCCAGTGCCTTCATCGGTGAGACGTACACCACCCGGCAGCGCTTCTTCGGCTCGGCGGGCGGGGGAGCGCTCGCCAGCGCGTCCAGGGACGCGAGGAACGCGGCGAGGGTCTTGCCGGAGCCCGTCGGCGCCACCACCAGGACGTCGGAGCCCGCGCCGATCGCCCGCCAGGCCCCCTCCTGCGCGGCGGTGGGCGCACTGAACGCCCCGGCGAACCAACCGCGGGTCGCGGGGGAGAACGAATCGAGCACTGCCTCGGCCATGTCCTCCATCGTGCACCGGACCACTGACAACGCGGTCACCGCGCGCTGCGCCGCCCGCCGCCGGCCTGCCCGTCCATGCTGCGGACGCGCAGGCCGGCGGCCGTCCGGCGGACGCAGAATGGGGGCATGGTCACGGTCGGCGGACAGCGCGCGGCGGGCGGCGTGCCCGGTGCGGGCGCCACGCCGCGGGCGCCCGGTGAGTGGGCACGCCACTGGCGCTACGCCGGGCTGCCCGGCCTCGACCTGCTGCGCGCCCGTTACGTCCGGCACTCCTTCCCCCGTCATGCGCACGACGGCTATGTCGTCTGTGCGGTCACCTCGGGTGTGGAGGAGGTCGGACTCCGGCAGGGCACCGTCCGGGCCGGTCACGGCGGCATCATCATGATCAACCCGGAGGTTGCGCACACCGCGCGGGCGGGCGTGCCCGAGGGCTGGGCCTACGCCACGCTCTACCCCTCGCCCGAGGTCGTCGCCGGGATAGCGGGGGAGACCACGGCGCTGCGCGGCACCGCGGGGTTCGACGAGACGGTTGCCGAGGACCCGCACCTCAGTCACATGATCACCGAGATCCACCGGGCCGCCGAGGCCGGCAACGCCCTCGCCGCCGACAGCCTGCTGCGGATCGCTGTCGCCCGGCTGCTGCGCCGCTACGGAGGCCCGCTCCCGGCGCGTACGCCCCGCGGCGCGGGCGCCCGGACCGCCGCCCGCGCCCGGACCGTCCTGGAGGAGCGGATGGCCGACCCGCCCTCCCTGGAGACGCTGGCGCAGGAACTCGGGACCAGCCCGTTCGCGCTGCTGCGGGCCTTCCGGGGCGCATACGGCATGCCGCCGCACACCTGGCTCACCGACGCCCGGGTGCGCCGGGCCCGCAGGCTCCTGGAGGCGGGCAGCGCGCCCGCCGAGGCGGCCGTGGCCGTCGGCTTCACCGACCAGCCGCATCTGAACCGGCACTTCACCCGCATCGTCGGTGTGCCACCCGGCGCGTACCGCAGGGAACGCCCGGCCCGGGACCTGTCGCCCCGTACGGGGAACGCGGGCGCAAGAACGTACAAGACCGCCGGGGCCGCGGGCGCCTAATGTCCGGGTGTGGCACAACAAACAGAGATACCCACCACGGAGCGGACCGCCGCGCCGCCGCTGCCGGCCCAGCCCGCGAAACCCGGCTCCGCCGTCATCAGGGACGCGCTCGGCGTCGGCATCGCCGTCGGTCTGTCCGGCTTCGCCTTCGGTGTGACATCGGCCGGCGCCGGGCTCGGCCTCCTGCAGACCTGTGCGCTCAGCCTGCTGGTGTTCACCGGAGCCTCGCAGTTCGCCCTGGTCGGCGCGCTGGCGGCGGGCGGCAACCCGCTCACCGCCGCGGCCGGCGCGTTCTTCCTCGGCGCCCGCAACGCCTTCTACGGGCTGCGGCTGTCCGCCGTCCTCGGCTACCGGGCACGGGTGCGGCCCTTCGCCGCCCACTGGGTCATCGACGAGACCTCCGCCGTCGCCCTGGCCCAGCCCGACCGCCGCAGCGCCCGGCTGGGCTTCACCGTCACCGGGCTGACCCTCTACACCCTGTGGAACCTCACCACCCTGGCCGGCGCCCTGGGTGCCGGGGCGCTCGGTGACACCGCCGCCTGGGGACTGGACGCGGCCGGCCCCGCGGTCTTCCTGGCGCTGCTCGCGCCGATGCTCCAGGACACCGCCGAGCGGGCCGCGGCCGGCCTTGCCGTGGTGCTGGTCATGATCACCCTGCCACTGCTGCCCACCGGCGTGCCGGTGCTGGTCTCGGCGCTCGCCGCGCCCGCCGTCCTCCTCGTACAGGGGCGGCGGGAGCGGGCAACGGGGGCGGCGCGGACACCGCGGCCCGGTACCCAGGGGGCCGCCACCGCCGTGCCGCCCGCGCCCCGTGACGGGGCCGCGGAGCTCCGCAACGCCCTGCAGGAGGACCGGGCATGACCGTCTGGATCGCGATCGCCGTCACCGCCGTCGGCTGCTACCTGGTCAAGTACCTGGGGCTGTCGGCGCCCGCCGGCGTACTGGAGCGCCCGCTCGTCAAGCGGCTGGCCGCACTGCTGCCGGTCGCCCTGCTGGCCGCGCTCACCGCCCAGCAGACCTTCAGCGACGGCCACCACCTGATGCTCGACGCCAAGGCCGCGGGGGTGGCCGCCGCGGCCGTCGCGCTCGTGCTGCGGGCGCCGTTCCTGCTGGTCGTCGCCGTCGCCGTGGTCGTCACCGCAGGGGTACGGGCCCTGGGAGGGTGAGGCTCAGGTGAGGCGGCGCCCGTACGCCCGGAGGGTCCCCAGCGCCTTGAGCGTCACCATCGGGCGGCTCTCCAGCGCCGTCCCGGGCGCCCACACCCGCCAGTTGACCGGCCAGCCGCCGTCCTCCTCCTGGAGCGCGGCGAGACGGTCCAGCGCCCGGTCCATCTCCTCGTCGGTGAACCAGTCGCGGGCCAGTGAGCCGGGCGTGGGGGCGTAGTCGTACGCCAGGTGGTGCTCCCCGGGGGCGTAACCCTGCGGCACCGGGACATCCGCGGCCCGCTCCGGGTCCAGCAGCACCAGCCGCTGTTCCCGGACGAGCCGGCCGAGCCGCCGTGCCGCGGCGGCGGCCCGCGGCCGGTCCGGGGCGCCGTCCAGGAAGGCCACCGCCGCCTCGACCTCGTACGGATGGGTCCCGGTCAGCGACTCCACGGCCGCCCAGCAGTAGTCCGTGGCCCGGAACAGCCAGGCGTGCCAGACCTCGTTGCGGTGCAGCACCCCCACCACCGGACCGGTGGCCAGCAGCGCGCTCGGCGGATCGTCGACCAACGGGATCCAGGGCGCGGCCGGATAGCCGCGCTGCGAGGGGTGCAGCGCGGGCAGCGCACCCTCCGGGGTGGAGACCTTCGTCAGATAGCGGCAGATCCGCTCCACCTGGCGGCCGTCACAGCGCCCGATCAGATCGAGGACCTTCAGGGCGTGGGCGGTGTGCAGCGGCTGGCTGACCGGGCCGCGGAGATCGGGCTCCAGGGCGTGGCCGAAGCCGTCGTCGTCATTGCGGTACGCGGCGAGCGCGGTTTCGACCGGGTCGGCCCCGCCGCCCAGGAAGTGGTACTCGAAAAGCCGCTGCTCGAGCACCCGCGCGGTCAGCCAGACGAATTGCTCGGCACGCGCCAGAGGGGTCGAAGGGGGTCTTTCGTTTTCGGCCATGGGCTGACCGTAGGGCGGAAATCCCCCGGCGGCACCGGCTCGTGCACCGCTGCCCTCCCAGGGCGGGATACTGGAGGCATGCGGTTGACGGATCTTGCGGCGGCCACGGCCCGTCCCTCGTCAACAGCAGGCCGCGGGACGCACCACGGCTACGGTCCGCTCCACGCGGCCCGTCATCCGGTGGTGCGGCGCCCAAGGAGAAGCGGGGCCGGTGTGACGCTAGGCGCTGTCCGCGACACCGCCGTCCCCGGAGGCCGCGTCCTGCTGGTCCGCGGCGAGCCGGGCGGACGCCGCGTGGAAGGCTTCGAGGCCCGCCGCGAGCTGTGCGACATCGGCGGGTTCCATACGGTCGAGGGTGGCCGTGACCTCCCGGCTGCGGGCCACCCGGTACTGCTCCAGCAGCAACCGGCCGCGCAGGCTGAGCCGCAGTTCGACCTCCCGTCGGCTCGTCGCGCTGGGGCCGCGTTCCGCGAGGCCCATGGCTTCCAGGCGGTCGCAGAGCCTGCTGACCGCCGGCGGACGCGAGCCGAGGGCTTCGGCGAGGGTGCGCAGATTGGTGCCTTCACGTTTCTCGATCACCAGCAGCGCGCGCAGTTGGGACAGCGAGACCTCCGCCGAGCGTGCCGCCTCCTGCCCGCGTCCCCACAGCACCTCGAGCAACTCGGAAGTGGCGAGGGCCGCCGCGCTCGCGCGCTCGTGGGGATGGGGCCGACCGGTGAAACGGGACACACGAGCACTGTGTCACCCTGTGCGTCCCCTTGTCAGACCGACCCTGCCCTTGGCCCTGGACGAACGGTGTCCGCGAAACCATGACCCCACGCCTCGAAGTGGAAGCAGCGCTGCGTGCCGCGGCGAGCGCGCCACGCCGGACGTCCTCGACGAGCTGAGGCACGTGGCGGACCTGCTCGGACGCGAGATCCTCGTCGCCGAGCGCGACACGGACATCTACCAGCGGGCCCGCCGGGCCGGCCGCCCGGCACTGGCCGACCAGGCCGTCCATGACCACTACCGGGGCGTGTCCTACCTCTCGACGCTGCTCCTGCGCATCACGCTCGCGACGGGGCGGGTGGAGGCCATCGACGCCGGGTCGCCGCAGATGTGGCGGATGCGGGGGAAGGCGGTCGAGCGCATCGATCTCGATGCCCAGCTGCCCCTGGGCATGTTCGAGGAGTCCCCTTACGCACCACAGGAGTTCACGCTCGCCCCGGGAGACCGGCTGGTGTTCGTAGCGACGGGGTGTAGGAGACGCTCTCGCCACCGGGCGTGAGATATGCCGAGCGGGCGCTCGCACGGGCGATCCACGCCACGAGTCTGCTGCCGGCCGCGATGGTGCCGCGTGCACTGCTGCGTGACATGGCCGGATACCGTGACGCGGAGTCCCTGGATGACGCCTTGGTGCTATGTCTTGACTGGTTCGGCGACGGTCAGTGGTGAACACCGGCCATTGCCGGCCGCTCCGCCACAGGCGCGGCCGACGAGGGGAGGGGGGCCGGGTGGTTGTGCCTGCGTACGCGGCGACCGGTACAACGGGGCGGACGGAACGCAAGGATTCGGATGCCGGGCTGTGCACCACCGCCGGGGGGTGAAGCGCGGGCCCACGGGTTCCGGCCCTTGATCGTGCTCGCTAACATTTGCCGGGCGACAACTGTTAACGGTGTGCGGGCCGGCCCGGCCACAACCGCAGGGCGAACCGGCCCGAGGCAGCCACCCGGGCCGGCCGGACCGAAAGGACGATGAGTTGGAACCCGCTGAGGTTGCCGCACGCGAGCGCGTCACGAACGTGCTGCGCGAAGAGGCCGATGACATCTCGGACCGCTGGGTGCGGTTGCAGCTGGCGCAGCCGACCATGAACGGGGAAGTGAGCGAGGCCGAACTCGGCGAGGAAGCCGACGCCCTGGTGAGCGCCCTGCTCGCCGGTCTGGAGCGCGGCTTGCCGGTGGAACGCGTGGTCACCTCCGACGAGGACATACACCGGGCGGTTTCCGAATTCTCCCTGCGCCGTGCCCGCCGGGGAGTCTCGCCGACCGCGACGTCGCTGGCGGTGCTGTCGCTCAAAGAAGCCCTGCTCAAGGCGATCGTGCGGCAGAGCCATGACGGGGAGGACCTCTTCCACAGCGCGGTGCTGATCAACCGCCTCCTGGACAGCGCCGGCGCGCTCTCCTTCGAAATCTTCGTGGAGGGCCGGGAAGAGATCATCCGCCGGCAGAGCCAGCAGCTGCTGGAGGTGTCCACCCCGGTCGTCAGGCTGTGGCGCCAGGTGCTGGCCGTCCCGCTGATCGGCACCCTCGACACCGCACGCACCCAGGTGGTGATGGAGAACGTGCTCCAGGCGATCCAGGAGCACGAGGCGCTGGTCGCCATCATCGACATCACCGGCGTACCCACCGTCGACACCGCCGTCGCCCAGCATCTGATGCACACGGTCAATGCGGTACGCCTCATGGGCGCGGACTGCATCATCAGCGGTATCCGGCCGCCGATCGCCCAGACCATCGCCCAGCTCGGCATCGATCTGTCGACCATCATGACCCGGGCCACCCTTGCCGACGCCCTGGGAGAGGCCGTGAAACTCACCGACGCGGCGCCGTCGAAGTCCGCTCCCCTGGCGCAGCGGTGAACGTCCCCGCCTCGGCCGGCGTGCCGATTCTGCGGCTGGGCGACGTCCTGGTCACCGGGCTCCTCAACGAACTCGACGACAAAACGGCCGTGGCCTTCACCGAGGAGCTCACCGCACGCATCACGAGCGACCGGGCACGCGGTGTGCTCATCGACATCTCCCGGCTGGAAATCGTTGACTCCTTCGTGGCCCGTACTTTGATGGAGCTGACCACCATGGCGCGGCTGCTGGGTGCCCGGGTGATCGTTGCCGGGATGCGGCCGCCGGTCGCCATCACCCTGGTCGAGCTGGGCCTGCAGCTGACCGGGGTGGAAACGGCGCTCAACGCCGAGCAAGGCATGGCCGCGCTGGGCTGGCATCAGAGCCTGCAGCCTTCCGGAGGGGGCCTGCGTGAGTTCCGCACGGAGTAGCGCCCATGCCGTGCGCCTCGTCGCGGCCGCCCGGGACACCGATGATGCCGAGGGCACCCTGTCCGTGTACCAGGTGCGGACCGAAGAGGACCTGCTGACCGTCCGTCACGCCGTACGGGCGGCCACCCTGCAGGCCGGCTTCAGCATCGTCGACCAGACGCGCGTGGTCACCGCGGCCAGTGAGCTGGCGCGCAACGCCTATATCCACGGCGGAGGGGGGACCGTGACCATCGAGTACCTCACCGCGCGCGGCGCCGCGGGGCTCCGGCTGACGATCGCCGACGACGGGCCCGGCATCGCGGATGTCGGCGCGGCCCTGACCGACGGCTTCACCACCGGCGCAGGGCTCGGCCACGGACTGGGCGGCGCCCGGCGGCTGATGAACGACTTCGCACTCCACTCGGCCCCGGGCCAGGGCACGACCGTGATCGCCACGCGATGGGCGAGTCGTTGAACCACCCCCACCCCCACCCCCATCCACAGCCGACGGCCCATATCGCCGTGGACCACTACAGTGCCGTCCATCTGGCCGCCGAGACGGCGCGGTCGGTCGCCGGGAGGTGCGGGCTGCCGGGAGCGCTGCCCGACCGGGCCGCGGTCATCGCCTCGGAGCTGGCCAGCAATCTGGCCAACCATGCGACCAACGGTGCGCTGTTCATCCAGCCCCTGCCCCTCGGCGGCGGAATGGAGATCCTCGCGGCGGACCACGGGCCCGGCATCGACGAGCTGCAGCAGTGCCTCGCGGACGGCTACACCACCAACAACACCCTCGGGGCCGGCCTGGGAGCCGTGAAACGGATAGCCACCACCCTCACCATCCGCACCCGGCCCGGGGCCGGAACCCTGGTCTGTGCCCGCCTCACCGCGCCCGACGAGACCGCGTCGGCCGACCAGGAGGTGGGCGTCATCTGCGTACCGGCAGAACGCGAACAGACCAGCGGCGATGCCTGCGCCCTCGTCGAGCACGGCCCCACGCGCACCGCGATCCTCGTGGACGGCCTCGGCCACGGGCCGCCCGCGGCCGAGGCGGCCCAAGTGGCGCTGCGCTCCTTCCACCGCGCGCCCGACAGCCCGCTGCCCGAACTCCTCACCGCCGTGCACCGGTCACTGCGCCGCACCCGTGGGGCGGCCGTCGGCCTGCTGCGCCTGCACCCCGACCAGGCGGAGTACTGCGGTATCGGCAACGTACGCGTCGTCACGCTGACCCCGCTCGACCTGGGCCACCGCCTGAGCGGTCAGCCGGGTATAGCCGGACTGAACATGACACCCCCGCGGGTGCGTACCTTCCCCGTACCGGCCGCCGGCACCGTACTGCTCCACTCCGACGGCATCGACCACCGTTGGGCCCAGGCACCCTCCCCCTTCGTACACCGCCTGCCGCCGCCCCTGCTCGCCCTGTCCCTCGCCCACAGCCACCGCCTGCCCCGCGACGACGCGACCGTGCTCGCCGCCCGTCCCCGCCAGAGACTTTCGTGACCCCCCACACCTTCCACGACCTGCCGGCCCTGCGCCGCGCCGTACGACGGATCTGCGCAGCACACCGGCTGCCCTCCCGGACCGGAGGGCGGCTGGTGCTCTCCGTGGCCCAGGCGGCCGGCGCCGCCCTGCGCGCCGGCGGCCCCGTCCGCCTGGAGGCCGCCGAGCGGACCGCCCCGGGCGGCACCACGCTGCTGGCTGTCACCCTGCGGGCCGGACCGGCACCGGCACCGCTGAGCACGGCCCATCTCCCGCTGCCGGGCCGGGCCACGCCCGACGGAGTGTCCTGGCACCTGCCCCTCGACGGTCCGCCGGATCCCCGGCCCCCCGCGCCGCACCCCGCCCCGCGCACCGCGGTGCCCCTCCAGGGCGGTCCGTCCGAGGCGGCGGCCGCCGAGGTGTACGAAGCGGAGATCGCGGCGCTCGAAGGCGATCTCGGCGCCGCGCTCTCCCGGGTGGACACCCTCACCACGGAACTGCACCGCCTCAAGAACGAACTCGCCGAGACCAACAGCGGCGTTCTCGCCCTCTACGTGCAGCTGGAAGAGCGCGACGAACAGCTGCGGCGGGCCCACGGCCAGATCCTGCGTGAGCTGGAGGACGCCCTGCGTCCCTCGCCGATCACCGTCGAGGGCCTGGAATTCGCCGTCCACTACGAGCCCGCCGACACCGATGCGCCCACGGGGGGCGACTTCTACGACTGGCTCCGCCTCCCCGACGGCACCGTGCACATCACCGTCGTCGACGCGCTGGGGCACGGCGTGCGCAGCACCCGCAGCGCGCTCAACGTCACGCATGCCGTGCGCACCCTGGCACTCGAAGGCCATCCGCTCGAATCGATCGTCGCCCGCACCCACGAAGTCCTCGCCCCGTTCGACCCCGACATCATGGCGACGGTCCTGCTGGCCCGTATCGACCCCGGGACCGGCGCACTCCGGCTGGCCAACGGCAGCCACCCGCCCGCCCTGCTGCTGCGCGCCGACGGGAGGGCCGACTATCTGGAGATCCGCGGCCGGGGTATCGGGTTTCCGCTTCCGGGCAGCGAGTCCGTGTTGGAGGCCACGCTGCAGGAGGGCGACCTTCTGGTGCTCTACACCGATGGTCTGACCGAGAGCCGCAGAGACCCCATCGAAGGCGAGGCGCGGCTCGTCACGAGCGCCCGCGCCCACGCCCGCCGGCCGGTGGACGAGATCCCCGGCGCCGTCGCGGCGGACATGCACACCGTCATCCTGCACTCCGACGACACCCTTGCCCTCGCCGTCCGCCGGCCTCGCCGGGACGCCCCGGCGGTGGCGCACGGGGACGGGTGAGCGGCCCCGCCGTCCGTGCCGCCGCTCCGTTCGACCCTCTGCCGCACACCGGCGGCCGGCGCCGCCCCGGCACGTCCGGGCCGCGCCGGCCAAGGGGCACACCATGTGTCCTGTTGCGCCTGGGTTCTGTTGGGTAGACGCGTCTCGAACATCTGAGGGCACTTCCTGCACACCAGCCGAACGAGGAGTTCCACCGACCGGGGTGAAAAAGCCTATGCACCAACCGCTTGCGACTGACGACCTCTCGTCCCAGCCGGCCCAGGGCGTCTGCCGCCCGAAGACGGCAGCGGACGCCCGTGATTTCGCCAGGAGCTTCGCCGATCTGCTCCATCCGGCGCCGGCTGCGGACACCACCCAGAACCTGCTCCTGCTGGTGTCCGAACTGGTCACCAACGCGCTCCGGCACGCGGGTGCCGTCACGGCGCTGCGTCTGACCGCGGATCACGACAGCATCCGGGTCCTTGTCGCGGACCCCAGCCCCGCACGGCCGGAGGGGCGCAGCCCCGATCTGACCGGCCGCGGGGGCGGCTTCGGCTGGCCCATGGTCCGCACGCTGGCCCGTGACGTCACCGTCCGGCCCTGTCCCGGCGGCAAAATCGTGCAGGCGGCCCTTTCCCGCTGACATGAGCGCCGGCACAGGGCCGTTGGCAGGCGGGACGGGGTACGGCGGGGAAGCCGTGTGATCCGAACGAGGCGCGCTGGTCACGGCGCTGGGTGAGCCGGCCGTCGTGGTCGCTGCCGTCGGCGCCGAAGGCGGCTGACCTCCGCACGAGACCGGGCGCTTTGCAGGCGGCCGGCGTTCAGGCTTCCACGGCCTCGCCGACGGACGCGAACAGGGGCAGCACGGTGTCGAGTCCGGTGAGCGCGAAGAGCCGCTCCAGTACGGCGGAGGGGGCCGCGAGGCGCAACAGCCGGCTCACCCTCGCCGCCGAGATGCAGTGGCAACTGCTGCCGGCCCGCGCCTGTTCCGCCGCCGAGTACGCCATCGGCGCCCAGCTGGAGGCACGGGCTCCTGCGCCGGGCGGGGCCGCCGCGAACCCGGGCGACGCCGGCGCCGCGGCCCTCTACCTCTGATCTTGGCCAGTGCTCCGCCCTTCAGGGCGGGGGTGTAGGTCATCCTTGGGCCGGAGGCGCGGAGCGCCGGAGCGCCGGAGTGC
>NZ_JBSHBP010000079.1:0-33588 GCF_053612065.1 Streptomyces sp. NPDC054765
CGTCCGGACCGCGCGCCCGGCCCCGCGGCCCCCGCCGGGCCGTCCGCCCCCGGCACCCCGCCGCCGCCCGCCCGCCCCGCCGCCTTCCGTGACACCGCCGCCTTCCATCTGGCCCACAGCCAGGAACTGTGGAGCGGCCCCGGCGAACGCGGAACCGAACCGGCCGCCCCACAGCGCACCCGCCGGCCCGCCTCCGCCACCCCGCCGGCGGTACCCGGCAGCCGCCCGTCCGGCCCGCCGGCCGAGCACCCGTCCCCAGCGCCCTGGCCCCCAACTCCCCTCCCTCTCCAGGGAGTTGCCCCCGCCCCCGGCGCTCCGGCCGCAGCCTCCCGCCGTCCCGGCGCCCGGGTGTTCGCCGCCGCGGTCTGCCTCATCCTCGGCGTCGGCCTCATCGGCGGTGCCGCGGCCGGCAGCTGGCTCACCGATGAGACCTCCGGCGCCGCACCCGACGCCGGCGCCACGTTCGCCAAGGGCCACGACGTCTGGCACGACGCCCCCGTCGACACCCTCTTCCCCCGCACCGTCAACGGCCTCGGCGTCGGCCCCGGCGGCGCCGACCGGACCTGGACCCGGATCGCCGTCGCCCCCGACGGCAGCTGCGCCGGCGCCTTCGACCCGAAGCTCGCCGCCGCGCTCGCCCCGGCAGGCTGCGTCCGGCTGGTGCGCGCCACCTACCTCGACGCCACCCGCAGCGGCTTCATCACGGTCGGCGCGCAGATCACCAAGGCCGACCAGAGCGGGATGATGGCCCTCAACACCCGCTTCAGCACCAAGAACCTGGGCATCCGCACCGATCTGATGCCGCTGCCGTACGCGGCCAAGGGCACCCCGGCAGCGGACTTCGGGCGCGCCCAGCGGGCCAGCTGGACCGTCCGGGTGCTCACCGACCTCCCGGCCGTCGTCTACGCCGTCTCCGGCTTCACCGACGGCCGTACGTTCACTACACCGCAGCCCGCCGAGGCCGCCACCCGGCCCGGCGCCACCACCGCCCCGGCCGAATCCGGCCTGGGCCACGACGCGAAGGACCTGGCGGACCGCGTCGAGGCGGACTTCCGCAAGGCGGCCGGCAGCCCCACGCGGACCACGGCGGCCTCGTCATGACGAAGACCGTGCTGCGCGGCGCCGTGCTCACCCTGGCCTCCGCGGCGCTCGCCGTACTCCCCGCCGTACCCGCGCAGGCCGACGCCCTCCGCGCCCAGGAGTGGGCCCTCCAGGCCGTCCACGCCCAGCAGGCCTGGCACACCACCAAGGGCGAGGGCATCACCGTCGCCGTCCTGGACACCGGTGTCGACGCCAACCACCCCGACCTCGCCGGCCAGGTGCTGCCGGAACAGGACCTGGTCGGCTTCGGCGCCGGCCCCGGAGACGCCGCCTGGGCCCGGCACGGCACCGGAATGGCCAGCATCATCGCGGGGCACGGCCATGGCGCCGGCCGCGAGAACGGAGTGCTCGGGCTCGCCCCGGCCGCCAAGATCCTGCCGGTGCGGGTGATCCTCGAAGACAGCGACCCGCAGCGTGAGCGGGCCCGCTCCGAGAAGGCGGGCGCGCTCGCCGACGGCATCCGCTGGGCCGCCGACCACGGCGCCGACGTGATCAATATGTCGCTGGGCGACGACAGCGAATCCGCGCACCCCGAACCGCGCGAGGACGCCGCGATCCAATACGCCCTCGGCAAGGGCATCCCCGTCGTCGCCTCCGCGGGCAACGGCGGTCTGAAGGGCAACCACGTCTCCTACCCGGCCGCCTACCCGGGCGTCATCGCCGCCACCGCCGTCACCCATCTGGGGGGCCGCGCCCGGTTCTCCACCCGCCACTGGTACGCCACGGTCAGCGCGCCCGGCTTCGACATCGTCATGGCCGACACCGACGAGGGCTACCTCTCGGGCTGGGGTACCAGCCCCGCCGCCGCCTTCGTCTCCGGCGCCATCGCCCTGATCCGCTCCGCACATCCCGATCTGAGCCCGGCCCAGATCCGCCGGCTGCTCACCTCCACCGCACAGGACAGTCCCGAGGGCGGCCGCGACGACGACTACGGCGCCGGGCTGATCGACCCCGCCGCCGCCCTCGAGGCCGCGGCAGACCTGAAGCCCACCCCGCAGAAGCCGGCCCCCGCCGGCTACGCCACCCGCTACTTCGGCCCCGGCCCCACCGCCGACGACGCCGCGGACACCCCCGCCAACCGGCTGCCCTGGACCGCCGGCGCCGCCGGGCTGGCGCTCCTCGTGGCCGCCGTCGTCCTGTGGCGCGGCCGCCCGTCCCCCCGCTGACCGGCGCACGCCGTCCGGGCAGGCACCCCACCGGCCCGGACGGCGGGACCACCACTCCCGGCCGATACGCTCACGTCGTGCAGAAGAACATCCCGGACCCCGGTTTCTCCGACGACGACGGCTCCGCCGACCCCGCGCTCGCGGCAGCCCTCGCGGCGTACGGATCCGACCGGGGCGCCGAGCCCCAACTCCTGTCGGCGCTGGCCGGCGCGCGTGTCCTCGTGCCCGTGGTGGCCGTCCTCGGCGAGGTGGAGACCGGCCCCGACGGGCTGCGCCGCGAAAAGACCAGCGACATGGCCGTGCCCACCCTCCAGGCCCCGGACGGCCGCCGCGCCCTCCCCGCCTTCACGTCCATGGAGACCCTCCGGCGCTGGCGCCCCGACGCCCGCCCCGTCGCGGTCCCGCTGCAGCAGGCGCTGCTCGCCGCGTCCCACGAGAAGGCCGACACCGTCGTCATCGATCTGGCGGGCCCGGTCACCTACCAGCTCACCGGCCCCGCCCTGCGCGCGCTGGCCGAGGGCCGTACGAACGCCGACCCGCTCGCCGACCCGGCCGTCACCGACGCCCTGCGCACCCTGCTCGACGCCGAGCCGGCTGTCCTGGTCGCCCGTCTCGCCCCGTCCGGCGAAACCGACGCCACCCTCGCCCTCGGCCTCGCCCCCGACGCCCCGGCCGCCGAGGTCGCCCAGCGGCTGGCCCGCGCACTGGCCGCCGACGAGGTCCTGCGCGCCCGGCTCGTACGGGGCCTGGACCTGGCCCTTCTGCCGCCCGGCACGACGACGGCCGGGGAAGGCCTCTACCGGCGCTGACCCCCACCGCCGGGGCACCGGCCCGCCCGCCGGGCCCCGGGCGCCGACGGGCGGGTTCGTCTCCAGGGCCGCACAATGCGAGGAGAGCTCAAGATCCACGCGAGGAGAGCCCCCATGGAGAAAACGGAGATCTCGACGGTATTGACCCGCCCGGTCGTATCCGAGTTCCTCGGCACCCTGCTCCTGGTGTTCTTCGCCGTCGGCTCGGCAGTGCTGGCGGGCGAGTACATCGGCACCTTCGGCATCGCCCTGGCCTTCGGCTTCACCATGGTGGCGCTTGCCTACGCCCTCGGCCCGGTCTCGGGCTGCCACTTCAACCCCGCGGTGACGCTGGGCATGCTGCTGGCCCGCCGGATCACGCTGCGGACCGCCGCCGAGTACTGGATCGCCCAGGTGGTCGGCGCCATCGTCGGCTCCGCCCTGCTCTTCCTGGTGGCCCGGCAGGTCCCGGGGCTGCAGACCCACGCCTCCTTCGGCACGAACGGCTGGGGCGACCGCTCCGCGGTGCACCTCAACCTGGGCGGTGCCTTCGTCGCCGAGATGGTGATGACCTTCCTGCTGGTCTATGTATGGCTGTCGGTCACCCACAAGGTCGCCGTGATCGGCTTCAACGGCCTGGCGATCGGCCTGGCGCTGGCCACCGTCCACCTCATCGGCATCCCGCTGGACGGCACCTCGGTGAACCCGGCACGCTCCATCGGCCCGGCGCTGTTCGCGGGCGGCGCGGCCATCACCCAGCTGTGGCTGTTCATCGTCGCGCCCCTGATCGGCGGCGCCATCGCGGCGGCGGTGCACCAGATCACCCACCCGCCGAACGACCCGGTCCTCGTCGCCGACGACGCCACGCCGCACACCCCCACCACGTCACCCGGCACCACGGCACCCGACTGACGGGCCCGGCCGGCACGCGCCCCGCAGACGACGAGCCCCGGCCGGGGAACGGCCGGGGCTCGTCGTCTGCGGAGGCAGCGGAGGGATGCGGTGCGGTGCGGCTCAGCCGTAAACGGGACCGGTGAACTTCTCCCCGGGGCCCTGACCGGGCTCATCGGGAACGACCGAGGCCTCACGGAACGCCAGCTGCAGCGACTTCAGACCGTCCCGCAGCGGCGCCGCGTGGTACGAGCCGATCTCGGTGGCGCTGGCGGTGACCAGCCCGGCCAGCGCCTGGATGAGCTTGCGCGCCTCGTCGAGGTCCTTGTGCGCCGCACCCTCCTCGGCGAGCCCGAGGTTGACCGCCGCCGAACTCATCAGATGCACCGCGACCGTGGTGATCACCTCGACCGCGGGCACCTCGGCGATGTCACGGGTCATGGAGTCGAAGTCAGGGTTCGCCGCGTTCGGCGCGTCGGGCTGCTGCGGTGTCTGGTCGCTCATGTCTTCGGGCTTCTTCCTGCTGAGGGGTCGGCTCCAGCCTATGGGCACCGGCTCCGGACCCCGCGTCCGGGAGTGTCACCGCTGGAAGCGGGGCGACGGCCGCGACAGCACACGAGTGGGTGCCACCCCTTGACTCGTGTATCCTGGTGTTCCGACCGGCCGGACACGCATGTGACCGGCCCACAAGTGGAGGCTCCGTTCTCCCACCCGACCGGCCTCACGGCTGGCGGGTCAACGGTCCGGCTGCGCCCCGCGGAGACTTCGCGGCGGTGCTCCAGATCTATGTGGAGCCCCGCCTGTGTCCCGTCCGGGGCATTTTTCATGTACCGGCGCGGTTGGTCACACCGAAAAGACGTTACGCGGCAGTCCGCCAGGCCGTCGCGTGGTGCTACCGAGGAGGATCCATCAGCGCCGAGCCCCGCATCAACGACCGGATTCGCGTTCCCGAAGTGCGACTTGTCGGTCCCAGCGGCGAGCAGGTCGGGATTGTTCCGCTTGCCAAGGCCCTTGAGCTTGCTCAGGAGTACGACCTCGACCTGGTCGAGGTGGCGGCGAACGCTCGCCCGCCCGTCTGCAAGCTCATGGACTACGGGAAGTTCAAGTACGAGTCGGCCATGAAGGCCCGTGAGGCGCGCAAGAACCAGGCGCACACGGTCATCAAGGAGATGAAGCTCCGGCCGAAGATCGACCCGCACGACTACGACACCAAAAAGGGTCACGTCGTCCGGTTCCTCAAGCAGGGTGACAAGGTCAAGATCACGATCATGTTCCGTGGTCGCGAGCAGTCCCGCCCCGAGCTGGGCTTCCGGCTGCTGCAGCGGCTTGCGTCCGACGTGGAGGACCTCGGCTTCATCGAGTCGAATCCGAAGCAGGACGGCCGAAACATGATCATGGTTCTCGGTCCGCACAAGAAGAAGACCGAGGCGATGGCCGAGGCCCGCGAGGCGCAGGCCGCCCGCAAGGCGGAGCGCCAGGGTGGAGCTCCCGCGGACCAGTCCGTGGACGAGCCCGCCGAGGAGCCCACCGAGGAGCACGCCCAGGCGTGATCCCCGAGGCGTGAGCCCCGGCCGCCGCCGGGGCGCCTCGCCCCGGACACCTATCGATACATCTGACGCTCCCGCTTGCCGGTTCGTGCCTGCGGGAGCGCCACTGACGAGGAGAGAACGGCGCATGCCGAAGAACAAGACGCACAGCGGTGCCAGCAAGCGCTTCAAGATCACCGGCTCCGGCAAGGTGCTGCGTGAGCGCGCCGGCAAGCGCCACCTGCTCGAGCACAAGTCGTCCCGCGTGACGCGTCGCCTCACCGGCAACGCCGAGATGGCCCCGGGCGACGCCGCGAAGATCAAGAAGCTTCTCGGCAAGTGAGCCGCGGCGCCCCACCGACACGAGGGGGCGCGCGACTCGGTCCGGGACCTACATCGATTCGGGCCGTGTGACGACAACCACGGCCCCGCTACAAGGAGTTAACAAGTGGCACGCGTCAAGCGGGCAGTCAACGCCCACAAGAAGCGCCGGGCGATCCTCGAGCAGGCCAGCGGCTACCGTGGCCAGCGCTCCCGCCTGTACCGCAAGGCGAAGGAGCAGGTCACCCACTCCCTCGTCTACAACTACAACGACCGCAAGAAGCGCAAGGGCGACTTCCGTCAGCTGTGGATCCAGCGCATCAACGCCGCTGCCCGCGCCAACGGCATGACGTACAACCGCTTCATCCAGGGTCTGAAGGCCGCCAACGTCGAGGTGGACCGCAAGATCCTGGCCGACCTCGCGGTGACGGACGCCAACGCGTTCGCCGCGCTCGTCGAGGTCGCCCAGAAGGCGCTTCCGAGCGACGTCAACGCCCCGAAGGCTGCCTGAACTTCAGCCTGACGACGTTGTGACGCGGACCCGCAGGCCCCGGCCTGCGGGTCCGCCGCTTTTCCGGACCGGGCCACGTCTCCCCGGACGGGCCGGGCCGTCCCCGCACCGAACCACAGAAGCGAGCCGCCGCCCATGGGCACCCCCGAGCTGATCTCCCCGCGTTCCCCGCGTGTCACCGCCGCCCGGCGGCTGGCCCGCCGCGCCTTCCGCGGCAAGGAGCGCCGGTTCATCGCCGAGGGCCCGCAGGCCGTACGGGAGGCCATCGCGCACCGCACGGGCGGCACGTCCACGCTCACCGAGCTGTTCGCCACCGTCGAGGCCGCCGAGCGGCACACCGAGATCGTCGAGGCGGCCCGCGCGGCCGGGGTGCGGGTCCACTTCGCCGACGACCGGACCGTCGCCGACATCTCCCAGACCGTCACCCCGCAGGGCCTGCTCGGCGTCTGCGAGTTTCTCGACTCGCCGTTCGAGGAGATCCTCGCCGCCCGCCCGCAGCTGATCGCGGTGCTCGCCAACGTCCGTGACCCCGGCAACGCCGGCACGGTGCTGCGCTGCGCGGACGCCGCGGGCGCGGACGCCGTCGTGCTGACCGACGCCTCCGTGGACCTGTACAACCCCAAGTCCGTACGGGCCTCGGTCGGTTCGCTCTTCCACCTGCCGGTCGCGGTGGGCGTACCGGTCGAGCGGGTGGTCGGCGGACTGCAGGCCGCGGGCGTACGGATCCTCGCCGCCGACGGTGCGGGCGACCGCGACCTGGACGCCGAACTGGACACCGGCTCGATGGGCGGGCCCACCGCCTGGGTCTTCGGCAACGAGGCCTGGGGGCTGCCGGAGGAGACCCGGGCGCTGGCGGACGCGGTGGTACGGGTCCCCATCCACGGCAAGGCCGAGAGCCTCAACCTCGCAACGGCCGCCGCGGTCTGCCTCTACGCCTCCGCGCGGGCCCAGCGCAGCCCCGGTGGATGCCGCGCGGTGTCACCCGCCTGAGGGGCGTACTCCGGAACTCCGCGGCACTTCCGATCCGAGCTAGTAGGCTTGCGTGCTCGGGGGCCCGGAAGGGGGTAACGGGGATGAGTGTGAGGACTTCCGGCACCGCAGTCACCACTGACAGCTGCCCGTCCGGCGGACCTGCGGACGGGCCGCCGTCCGTCGCTGCCGCGGTACCGGACACCCTGGGAGTCGGTCTCGGGCTGGATCCCGACGATCTGCCCGACGGTCTGGTCGTCGCCGACGAGACCGGCCGGGTGATCTGCTTCAACACCGCTGCGGCCAGGATCACCGACATCACCCCCGAGGACGCGCTCGGCCGCCCCCTGGAGCACGCCCTGCCGCTGCAGGACATCGAGGGACGCCGCTGGTGGCGGCTCACCGACCCCTACGGCGGGCTCGCCATCCGCCGTGGCCAGCCCGAGCGCAATCTGCTGCTCGGCGGCCGTGAGGTGCTGGTCTCCGTCCGCTATGTCCGCAGCCGGCCAAAGGGGCCCGTCCAGCGGCTGGTGATCGCGCTGCGCGGCACCGAGGCCCGGCGCCGTACGGAACTCAGCCATGCCGAGCTGATCGCTACCGTCGCCCATGAACTGCGCTCGCCGCTGACCTCCGTCAAGGGCTTCACCGCCACCCTCCTGCAGAAGTGGGAACGCTTCACCGACGACCAGAAGCGGCTGATGCTGGAGACGGTGGATGCCGACGCCAACCGCGTCACCCGCCTGATCGCCGAGCTGCTGGACATCTCCCGGATCGACTCCGGGCGGCTGGAGGTGCGCCGGCAGCGGGTCGACATGAGCGCCGCGGTCCGCCGGCACGTCCAGGCGCAGACCACCGCCGGCCAGCGGCCCGACCGCTTCCTGATCCGGATGCTGGGGCCGCTGCCCGATCTGTGGGCGGACCCGGACAAGGTCGACCAGGTGCTCGGCAACCTGCTGGAAAATGCGGTGCGCCACGGCGAGGGAACCGTCACCATCGAGGTCGGACCGGTAACGGACGCGACCAGCACGGAGGGGACGAGCGTCACCGTGAGCGATGAGGGCCCCGGCATCCCGGAGGAATCGATGAGCCGCGTGTTCACCCGCTTCTGGCGGGGCAGCAAGCGCGGCGGCACGGGCCTGGGCCTGTACATCGTCAAGGGCATCGTCGAGGCCCATGGCGGGACGATCACGGTCGGCCGGGCCCCGGCCGGCGGCGCGCAGTTCCGGTTCAGCCTGCCCGTCGCGGCCCCTGCCTTCATGGATTAGGGGTGCCGCGCAGCGTCGTGCCAGGGTGGCGGCGGGCAACGGGTGGGCGGACACGGCGGGCGCCCCGCCGCAGGGGCTCGGGCCGGTCGCCGGCGGTCCGCCCCTTAGACTTGACCTTTGGCACCTTTGGCGCACAGGCATCGTGGGCACAGCGCGGGCCCGGCATGCGGCCTATGTGATCGAAGAGCCGAGGCGACGCGAGCCAAGCCAAGCCAGTCCACCGGAAGCACGGGAAGAGATGTCCGCACCCAATAAGTCGTACGACCCTGTCGAGGTCGAAGCCCTGAAACCGGAAGAGATCACCGCACGGCTGGACGAGGCGCTGGCCGCCATCGCCGCCGCGGGCGATCTGGCGGCGCTGCGTGAGGTGAAGGTCGCGCACACCGGCGACCGCTCGCCGCTCGCGCTCGCCAACCGTGAGATCGGCGCCCTGCCGCCGCACGCCAAGGCGGACGCCGGCAAGCGCGTCGGCCAGGCCCGCGGCCGGGTGAACCAGGCGCTCAAGGTCCGCCAGGAGGAGCTGGAGGCGGAGCGTGACGCCCGGGTGCTGGTCGAGGAGGCGGTGGATGTCACGCTGCCCTACGACCGCACCCCGGTCGGCGCCCGGCACCCGCTGACCACGTTCATGGAGCGGGTCGCGGACGTCTTCGTGGCCATGGGCTACGAGGTCGCCGAGGGCCCCGAGGTCGAGGCGGAGTGGTTCAACTTCGACGCCCTCAACTTCGTGCCCGACCACCCGGCGCGCCAGATGCAGGACACCTTCTTCGTCCAGGCCAACGGCACCGGGACCGCGTCCGACAGCGGCTCCGCCGGGGGCGAGTCCGGCGTGGTGCTGCGCACCCACACCTCGCCGGTCCAGGCCCGTACGCTCGTCGACCGCGAGCCGCCGGTCTACGTCGTCTGCCCGGGGCGGGTCTACCGCACCGACGAGCTGGACGCCACGCACTCCCCGGTCTTCCACCAGATCGAGCTGCTCGCCGTCGACGAGGGCCTGACCATGGCCGACCTCAAGGGCACCCTCGACCACATGGTGCAGGCGCTGTTCGGCCCGGACATGAAGACCCGGCTGCGGCCGAACTACTTCCCGTTCACCGAGCCGTCCGCCGAGATGGACATGGTCTGCTACGTCTGCCGTGGCGAGTCCGTGGGCAACCCCGACCGCCCCTGCCGTACCTGCTCCAGCGAGGGCTGGATCGAGCTGGGCGGCTGCGGAATGGTCAACCCCAAGGTGCTCACGGCCTGTGGCGTCGACCCGGAGAAGTACAGCGGCTTCGCCTTCGGGTTCGGCATCGACCGGATGCTGATGTTCCGGCACAACGTGGAAGACATGCGTGACATGTTCGAAGGCGACGTCCGGTTCACCCGGCCGTTCGGGATGGAGATCTGATGCGGGTCCCGCTTTCTTGGCTGCGGGAGTACGTCGACCTGCCGGCGACGGAGACCGGCCGTGACGTACAGGCCAAGCTCATTGCCGTCGGCCTGGAGGTCGAGACCGTCGAGCGCCTCGGCGAGGGCCTCAAGGGCCCGCTCGTCGTCGGCCAGGTGCTGACCATCGAGGAGCTGGAGGGCTTCAAGAAGCCGATCCGCTTCTGCACCGTCGATGTCGGTGACGCCAACGGCACCGGTGAGCCGCAGGAGATCGTCTGCGGCGCCCGTAACTTCTCCGTCGGCGACAAGGTCGTCGTGGTGCTGCCCGGCGCCGTGCTGCCCGGCGACTTCAAGATCGCCGCGCGCAAGACGTACGGCAAGACCTCGCACGGCATGATCTGCTCCGGCGACGAGCTGGGCATGGGCGACTGGGGGTCCCCCCAGACGGAGTCTGGGGGAGGTACGCACGGCATCATCGTGCTGCCGCCCGAGTACGAGGCCGGCACCGACGCCATCGAGCTGCTGGAGCTCGTCGACGAGGTGCTGGACATCGCCGTCACCCCGGACCGCGGCTACTGCCTGTCGATGCGTGGCGTCGCCCGCGAGTCCGCCACCGCCTACGGCCTGCCGCTGCGCGACCCGGCGCTGCTGGATGTGCCGCCGCCGAACGCCCACGGCTACCCGGTCCAGGTCGCCGACCCGATGGGCTGCAGCCGCTTCACCGCCCGTACGGTCACCGGCCTGGAGCCCGAGGCGCGCACCCCGCTGTGGATGCAGCGCCGGCTGCAGAAGGCCGGGATGCGCCCGATCTCGCTGGCCGTCGACATCACCAACTACGTGATGCTGGAGCTCGGCCAGCCGCTGCACGCCTACGACCGCACCAGCGTGGACGGCCCGATCGGCGTCCGGCGGGCGGCCCCCGGCGAGGAGCTGACCACCCTGGACGGCACCAAGCGGGTGCTGGACGCCGGGGACCTGGTCATCACCGACCACCGCGGCCCCATCGGCCTCGCGGGTGTCATGGGCGGTGCCCACACCGAGATCGCGGCTGCCGTCGCGGACCCCGAGACGGGCCGGCTGCGCGGCACCACCGACGTCGTGATCGAGGCCGCGCACTTCGACGCCCTCTCCATCGCGCGTACGGCCCGCCGGCACAAGCTGTCCTCGGAGGCGTCCAAGCGCTTCGAGCGCGGAGTGGACCCGGAGGCCGCGTCCGCCGCGGCGCAGCGGACCGTCGACCTGCTGGTGCTGCTCGCGGGCGGCACCGCGGGGGAGGGCGTCACGGAGATCGTCTCGCCCCGCGGGCCGCGCACGATCACCATCGCCGCCGACCACCCGGACAAGGTGGCCGGTGTCGCCTACGGCCGGGAGACCGTCGTCCGCCGCCTCCAGCAGGTCGGCTGCGATGTCTACGGCCAGGACGAGCTGGTCGTGACCGTGCCGTCCTGGCGGCCGGACCTCGGTTACCCGAACGACCTGGCCGAAGAGGTCATCCGGCTGGAGGGCTACGAGAACCTGCCCTCCACCCTCCCGAAGCCGCCGGCCGGCCGGGGGCTGACCGAGCGTCAGCGGCTGCACCGCCGGGTCGGCCGGGCGCTGGCCGGTGCGGGCTATGTCGAGGCGCTGAACTACCCGTTCACCGGCTCGCACGTCCTCGACCAGCTCGGCATCGAGGCCGACGACCCGCGCCGTGCGGCCGTCACCCTCGTCAACCCGCTCTCCGACGAGGAGCCCGACCTCCGTACGACGCTGGTCCCCGGGCTGCTGAACGCGCTGCGCCGCAATTACGGCAGGGGCACGCACGATCTGGCGCTCTTCGAGACCGGTCCGGTTTTCCGGGCGACCGGTGACGAGCAGCCGGCCCGCCGGCTGGTCGTCGACCGCCGGCCGACCGACGACGAGATCGCCTCGCTGGACGCCTCGCTGCCACAGCAGCCGCGCCGCGCCGCCGTGGTGCTCGCCGGGGGCCGTGAGCAGGCCGGCTGGTGGGGCGGCGGATACCCGGCGACCTGGGCGGACGCCGTCGAGGCGGGCCGTACGGTCGCGCGTGAGGCCGGCGTCGAGCTGATCGTCCGCCAGGACCAGCACGCGCCGTTCCACCCGGGCCGCTGCGCGGCGCTGCTCGCCCTGGCCGACGGCGAGGAGATCCTCGTCGGCAACGCCGGTGAGCTGCACCCGCGGGTCATCAAGACGCTGGCCCTGCCGGAGCGCACCTGCGCGATGGAGATCGACCTGGACCGCCTGGAGCGGGTCGGCACCGGACCGCTGCGCGCCCCGAAGATCTCGGCCTTCCCGGTCGCGACCCAGGATGTCGCCCTCGTGGTCGACGGCTCCGTCCCGGCTGCCGAGGTCGAAGGCGCGCTGCGCGACGGTGCGGGTGAACTGCTGGAGTCGCTGCGGCTGTTCGACGTCTTCACCGGCGAGCAGCTCGGCGCGGGCAAGAAGTCGCTGGCGTATGCGCTGCGCTTCCGCGCCGCCGACCGGACGCTGACCGCCGAGGAGGCCTCGGCGGCCCGTGACGCGGCGGTCGCGGCGGCCGTGGAGCGGACGGGAGCGGTGCTGCGCGGCTGAGCGTGGCCCGCGAGGGCGTGTTCGAGGGGTGAGGGCGCGGACGGTGAGACCGTCCGCGCCCTCACCTTTTGCGTGGTGCGTGGTGCGGCGTGTGGCGTGCGGCGCCCGGTGCGGCCGGGTTGCGCTGAGGGTGTCCGTGGCGGCCGTGGGCCTGTCCATGGGCGGTGTGGCGACGATCAGCGGGTGCCAAATCCCCTTCACACCCCGTGTGAGGGGCGGTTGACTACGCTCGATGCACGGAGTCGTGGAGTCGACAAGGCCATGAGCCGAGGGTCCGCGGGCGGGCCCGGCTCACCGGGAGGCCGGTATGGAGCCCAACACCCTGCTGGACGCGATGCTCGACGAGGCCGGGGTCTCGCATGCCGGGCTCGCCGCGCGCATCAACCAGCTCGGCCGGTGCCGCGGTCTGGCACTGCGCTACGAACACACGGCGGTGGCCCGGTGGTTGAAGGGACAGCGGCCGCGCGGACAGGTGCCCGATCTGATCTGCGAGATCCTCGGCGAACGGCTGCACCGGCCGGTCGGGCTCGATGACATCGGGTTCAGCGGTCCGGGGGCGCGGCGTACCGCCGACACCCCGCTCTCCGGTTTCGTCGAACGGGCCACCGCGCTGTGGCGGTCCGACGAGCAGCAGCGGCCGCACATCCTCGACGCGCCGGCACTCACCGGTACGTCGGCGGTGATCCCCGTGTGGGAGTGGGAGAACCCTCCCGAGGACTCCGATGTGTCGCGCGACGGGCTGACCCGGGTCGGCATGGCCGACATCGAGATGCTGCGCACCGCGCGGACGCACTACGAGGCGATGTACCGGAAGGCGGGTGGTGTCGCTACCAGAGCACGCATCGTGGGATTCCTCAACTCCGAGGCGGCGCCGCTGCTGCGGGGCAGCTACAGCGACGCGACAGGGCGCCAGCTCCACCGGGCGACCGGCGGGCTGGTGGCGGTCGCGGGCATCTGCGCGTACGACTCGGACGTTCTCGGGCTGGCCCAGCGCTACTTCCATCAGGCGCTGCGGCTGGCCAAGGCCAGCGGGGACCGCGGCCTCGGCGCGTATGTCATCGCGCTGCTGGTCAACCAGTCCCTCTTCGTACGGGAATACCGCCAGGCGGTCGCCTTCGCGGAGGCGGCACTGCGGGCCGCCGGCCCGCAGATCACTCCGGCGCTCTCCGCGGACCTCTACGCGATGCAGGCCAAGTCCTACGCCCGGCTCGGCGACGGCGCCGGCGCGCTGTCGTGCATCCGGCGTGCGGAGGCGGCAGCGGAGCGCATCCGGCCCGGCCTGGAGCCCGCCGAGACGGGCTATGTCCAGCCCGGCCTGGTGAACGTACAAGTGGCGGAGGCACTGCTCAGCCTCGGTGACCTGCGGGCCGCCCGGGAGCAGGCGGACGCCGCTGTCGACACCCCCGCACACGACCGCGGCCGGGTCCACCGGCTGGCCATGCTCACCCATATCGAGCTGCGCCAAGGCGATGCGGACCGGGCCGTGGCCAATGCCGCGCAGATGACCGAGCAGGCTCGGGGCATGGAGTCGCAACGGCTGCGGGACCGGCTGCGGGCGGTGCGCGAGCATCTGGCGGAGACCGGGAGCTCCGCGACGGACGAGGCTGCCGATCTCATCGACGAGGTGCTGCGCGTTCCGCTGTGACCGGGCCCGTGTCACCTTGCCGGCCCAACAGCGGAAGGTGGCAGATACGTGCGTTGGAACAATCTCAGCGAAAAGCCCGTCTATGCGAATCCCTGGTTCCGGGTCAATCTGGCCGATGTGGAGCTGCCGGACGGCCGCCATCTGGATCACTATCTGATCCGGATGCGGCCCGTCGCCGTGGCCACGGTGGTCAATGAGGCCAACGAGGTGCTGCTGCTGTGGCGGCACCGGTTCATCACCGACACCTGGGGCTGGGAGCTGGCCGCCGGTGTCGTCGAGGACGGCGAGGACATCGCGGCGGCGGCCGCCCGGGAGATGGAGGAGGAGACCGGGTGGCGCCCGGGGCCCCTCCACCATCTCCTCACGGTGGAGCCCTCCAACGGCCTCACCGATGCCCGGCATCACATCTACTGGTCCGAGGAGGGCGAGTACACCGGCCTGCCCCAGGACGGTTTCGAATCCGAGCGACGGGAGTGGGTGCCGCTGAAGCTGGTGCCCGACATGGTGGCACGAGGGGAGGTGCCGGCCGCCAACATGGCCGCCGCGTTGCTGATGCTGCATCACCTCCGGCTGGGCTGACCGGACCTGGCCGGTGACTGCGGCCGGCGGTCACCGGCCCATGGCCTGCCACAGTGCGACCACCAGCGCCGCGAGCCCGATGAGGGCGGTGAGGGACGGCAGTGGCCAGCGGGTGCTCTCCAACCGGGTGACGCGGGACTGTACGTCGTCCGCGTCCCGCTCGTTCTGCTCGGAGCGCTGGGCGAGCAGCGCGAGTTGGCCGTCGACCCGGGCGGTGCGGACGTCCAGAAGACGCCTCAGCTCCGCTAAGTCGGCGGTGACCAGGTCGGGTTCGGGGTGGGCGGTCACGGTCCGCTCCTCATTCCTTCAATCAGCGACGTCGTTGTCCGTACGGGCATCAGTCAACTGCGCTGCGGCGAAGGGCGGGAGCGTGTGCGGCGGGGATATGCGGGTCTGTGGTTCACACCCCGTGTGAAGTGACGGGGGGTGACGGGCCGGCCGGGCATTCGTACGGGGTGTGAAGAACGCACCCCGAGCGGGCTGCTTCACACGCTCCCGTACGCGCCCGCACAGGAGTTGACTCGCAAGTGCCACGGGGGCCGACGCCGGCGGACGGGCGCCCGCCGGCCCGGGGTCCGCCCGCCGGTTTTCCCCCGAGCGGCGGGCGGACGGCCCCGGGGCTCGGCCCGGGGAGAAGCCCGGACCGGACTTACGGTCCCGCCGGCCCGCGTCGACCATCCGCGCGAGCGGCGGGGAGCGGCGGGGGAGCGGCGTACAGGGGCTCCTTGTACTCCTCGTACCTGCCGTCAGTGCACGGCGGTCCTGTCCCCGTGCGGGGGTGGGTCACCAGGCCGGGTGTACGAGGTCCGGGGTCAGTGCGGCCAGGTCAGGAGCGCCCAGCAGGGCGAGGGCGAGTTCCGTCTCCCGGTGCAGGGCGCGCAGGGCGGCGGTGACGCCCTCGGCGCCGTCGGCGGCCAGGCCCCAGACGTACGGGCGTCCGATCGCCACGGCGTCCGCGCCGAGTGCCAGCGCCTTCACCACATCGGTGCCGCGGCGGATGCCTCCGTCGATGAGGACCGGTACCCGGCCCGCCACCGCTTCGACGACGGCGGGCAGGGTGGTGAGGGGGGCGATCGCCGTGTCCAGGTTGCGGCCCCCGTGGTTGGACATCCAGACCCCGATTCCGGCCTCGGCGGCCCGGCGGGCGTCGTCGGGGCGCACGATGCCCTTCGCCAGGACCGGCAGCCCGGAGACCGTGCGCAGCCATGCGAGGTCGGACCAGCCGGTCGTGGGGTCGATCCGCGGGTCGTGGATGCCCCGGCGCGTCGGGGCGGAAGCGTCCTGGCACGGTTCTGCGGCAATGCCGGCCAGGTTGGCGGGCGCTCCGTGGGAGGGGAGTGCGAATCCGTTGCGCAGGTCCCGTTCCCGCAGGCCGGTCACCGGGGTGTCGACGGTGACGACGCAGGCTGTGGCTCCGGCTGCACGGGCCCGGTGCACCAGGTCCTCGGTGAGTGCCCGGTCCCTTTGCACGTACAGCTGGAACCACCACGGTCCGGTGGCCGCGGCGCCGATCTCTTCGAGCGTCAGGGTGGAGAAGGTGCTCACCGTGGTGAGCGTTCCCGCAGCGGCGGCGCCTCGTACGGTCGCCGCTTCCGCCTCGGGGTGGAACAGCCCGTGCGAGGCGGTCGGGGCCAGCAGTACCGGCGAGGGGAGTTCCGTACCGTAGAGGGTGCGGCGCGTGTCCACGCCCGACGTGCCGGTGAGGACCCGGGGGAGCAGGGCCAGCCGCTCGTAGGCCTCGGCGTTCCAGCGCACCGTCCGTTCGTCCGCCGCACCGCCCTGCAGGTAGTCGTAGGCGGTGGCGGGCAGCACCTCGCGGGCGGCGTCGTGGAAGTCGGCCAGGGTGATGCGGTGGGGGTGCGGCGGGGCGGTGTGCCGCGGCGGAGAGGACGTCACAGTGCTCCTCGGTCCGCGGCCCGTACGCGCAGGTGGAAGGTGAGGCGGTTGATCGCCTCCCGGGCGGCGGCGAGTGCCTCGTCGGCGGTCGGCGCGAGCGCGCGGGCGTGGGCGACCCGCGATGCGGAGGATTCCAGGGTGCCGATGGTGGCGTCGGCCGGGACCAGCAGGTGCACCTCGGTGACGCCGGGTACCTCGCGGGCCTCTTCCAGCCCTGTGGTCTCGGCGAGCACTCCGGGGGCGGGCAGGGCGGCGAACCAGATCGCCGAACTCCGCGGGGGACGCGGTTCGGCGAGGGTGGCGCGGATGCCGGGGAGGACCTTCTCGCCGAGGGTGTGCCGGATGAGGCATTCGGCGATGTCGACGCCGGTCACGTCGTGGGCCAGGGCCGGGATCTCGTCGCCGCCCATGCGTACGTGCGTCTCGATCACTCGAGGTCCGGCGTCGCCGAGGACGATTTCGGTGTGGGTGGCCCCGGACTCGATGCCCAGGGCGTCCAGCACCCGTTCCACGTAGTCGTGGACCTGTTTCTGCTCGGCGGGGGCGAGCGGTGCGGGGCTCACGTGGCCCAGTTCGACGAAGTTCAGCGGGTCCGAGTACTTGCGGGTGATCGCGACGATCTGGTGGTCGCCCGCCTCCGAGAAGGCCTCGACGCTGAACTGCGGGCCCTCGTGGAACTGTTCCACCAGGACCCCGGTGCCGCGGCCGTCCCCGAGTTCGCCGCCGGCTCGCGCGAAGGCGGCGGCGGCCTCGTCGCTCTCGCGGACCAGGGCGATGCCCTTGCTGAAGGAGCCGCTGCCCGGCTTCACGATGCAGGGGGTGCCGTGCGCGGCGAGGAACGCCCGCAGTTCGTCGACGCCGGAGACCGGGGCGGAGGCGGTGGAGTCGACCCCGGCCGCACGCAGCCGGGTCCGCATGGCGTGCTTGTCGTACACCAGGGCAGTGGTCCGCGGGGAGTGCGCGGCCAGGCCCAGCGCCTGGCCGACGACCGCGCATCTGTCCTGGTCGAGTTCGCCGAAGGCCACGATCCGGGTGAACGGGTGGCGGGCGTGCACGGTCTCGGCGAGTTCGATCCATTCGTCATCCGGCGCGTCGGGGCGCATCCCGATGATCCGGGTGTGTTCCGTCGTCTCACGGAGTCTGGAGAGGTAGTCCAGGCGGCAGATGACGGTGGTCCGGGTGCCGGGCCGGGCGCGGCGCAGACGGGTGGGGAGGTCTCGGCCGCTGCCGATGACCAGGACGTGCTCGGACATGACGGTTCACCTCGGGGGGAGCGGGCGTACGGGGGGTCTCACAGGTGGGTGAGCCAGCCGTGGTGGTCGGCCGTCCGGCCGTGGACCACGTCCTGGAAGGCCTGGCGCAGTTGGAGGGTGACCGGTCCACAGCCCGCCTCGGCGACGGGGCGGTCGTCGACGGAGGCGATCGGGACGATCTCGGCGGCGGTGCCGGTGAGGAACGCCTCGTCGGCGACGTACAGCTCGCTGCGGGTCAGGCTCTGTTCCCTGACCTCGTGGCCGAGGTCGCGGGCGAGCGTGATGACGGTGTCCCGGGTGATGCCGGGCAGGATGTTGTCGCTGACCGGCGGGGTGACGATCACTCCGTCGCGTACGGCGAAGACGTTGGCGGCGGACGCCTCGGCCACGTGCCCGCCGGGGGTGAGCATCAGGGCGTCGTCGTAGCCGGCGCGGATCGCGGCGACCTTGGCCAGTGCGGAGTTGACGTACGCGCCGGTGGCCTTGGCCAGCGGCGGCACCGCGTGGACGCCGTTGCGCTGCCAGCTGCTGACCATCAGCCGGCAGCCCTGCTGCTCGGCCTTTTCGCCCAGGTACGAGCCCCAGGGCCAGGCGGCGATGGCGACCCTGGCGCTGTCCAACTGGGGGGCGACGCCCATGGTGCCGTATTCGAGGTAGACCAGGGGGCGCAGGTAGCCGCTCTCCAGGCCGGTTCGGCGCAGCAGTTCGAGGCTCGCCTCGGTGAGTTCGCCGACGCTGTGGCCCGGGTCCATGAGGTAGACACGGGCCGAGTCGTGCAGTCGCTGGAGGTGTTCACGCAGCCGGAAGACGGCGGGGCCCCGGGACGTCGGGTAGGCGCGGATGCCTTCGTAGACGCCCCATCCATAGTGCAGGCTGGGGGTGAGGACGTGTACCTGTGCCTGGTCCCAGGGGACGAACTTTCCGTCCATCCAGATGTCGCTGGTGGGGGTGAGCTTCATTGTGCGGCTCCGTAAACCGTGGGTGAGGGCGGGGAGAGGCGGGACGGGAGGGGGGTGGCCGGGCTGCCGACGCGCTCCAGTCGGCGTTCGACGCTGCGGGACTGGAGGTCCAGCACGGTGCGGTAGGTCCCGGCGTCCGGTCCGTGGAAAGCGAACCAGCCCCAGCGGGGGTGGAGTGCGCAGCCGCGCTGGAACTTGGCCTCGTAGGTGGCGAGCCCGTAGTGGATGCGACGGACGGCGTTCTCCACCGCCCAGCGGGTGGTCTCGTGGTAGGTGAGGCCGAGGTAGCAGCCCGCGGCCTCGGGGGCGAAGCCCACGGTGCGCAGGAAGAGCGAGTCGCCTGCCCTGAGGTACAGCGCGAAGCCGAGCATCCGGTCCTCGCGGACGGCGCCCAGCACCACGCACGACTCTCCGACCTCCTCCCGCAGGGCATCGAAGTCGCGGCGGACACGCTCGTGTCCGCCGGGCAGTCCGTACTTCGCCCGGTGTGCCACCTGGAGGGCGATCACCGTGTCGTCGAGGGCCGCGGGGCCGGTGGTGGCCACGGTGCGGAAGCCGCCCCGCTCGTACTCGGCGACCTCTTTGCGCAGTCCTCTGCGGCGGCGGCTGCTGAGCCCTGCCACGTACTGCTCCCAGCTGTCCGCGGCCAGCTGGTGCACGGCGTCGGCGCCGAGGAGCGTCGCGTGGTATCCGGCGCGGGTGGCGGCGGCGTCCACCGCCTCGGCCTCGGGCTCGCCCACGTACAACAGGGCGGTGCTGCGGCAGCCCAGTCGGGTCGCGACCTGCTGGAGGAGGGCGGGGAGCGCGGCCATGACCGCTCGGCGCTGCTGCGCACAGCGCCCGGGGGCGTGGACCACGCCGTGGTGGTTGCCGAAGGTGGCGAGGGCCAGCGAGGGGTAGTGGTCGGGGCGGTCCTCGGGCAGGGAAGCCGTCAGCCGGTCCCAGTCTTCGCGCTCGGCCGGGTCGAGGAGTTCGGGCTCGGCCATGGGTGAGGCCGTGCCGGCCAGCCGCGGGGCGTCGTAGAAGAGCAGCCCGCCGGCCCTGGGCGTGAGCAACAGCGTGGCCAGGGCCACCGGCCGGTCCGCTTCGAGCACTTCGAGGCAGTGGGTCTCGTGGAGGTCGGTGCGCGCGGTGAAGCGCAGCCATCGGGAGTCGTCCCAGATGAGGTCCGGGTCGTCGTCGCCGGTGATGTCGCGGTGTGCCGGGTGGTGGCCGGGCGGAAGCAGGCGGGCCGTGTACGCGCCGTCCTGCACCACGACGGTCGGGGTCGCGGTCATCGCGCTCCTCCTTCGGCCGGACCGGAGCCGGCCGCGACCGGCTCGGGCTCGTCGGTGTCTTCCCAGCCGAAGCCCGCGCCGACCAGCTGTGCGGTGGCGTCGAGCCTCCTGTCCAGGGCGGTGGGGTCCGGGTCGGTCACCACCCAGGTGGCGAGGAAGTCGCCGGACTTGCGCAAGTGGTAGCGCTCCCCGCTCCAGTCGTCGCCGATACGGGTGTGGAGGACGAAGTCCTGTGCGCCGGGGGGTGCTTCGGGCAGTCGCAGCACCCGGCCGTGCTTCGGCGGGATGCCGCAGAAGGCGGCGCGCGGTGCGGTGCGCGCATGGTGCCGTACGGTGTCGAGCGCGACGGGCAGTCCGCACTCCACGCGGGCCCACAGCTCCCGCGGGTCGGTGCCCAGGACGTGGCGGAGCATGGCGGGGATGGGGCCGCCGCCGATGCGGGCGGCCACCTCACACAGCACGATCCGGCCGCGGTCGGTGACGAAGAACTCGGCGTGCGCGCAGAGGGTGTCCGGCGAGGGCAGCGCGTCGATCAGGCGCCATGTCTCGGCGACCAGCCGCTCGTGGAGCGGATCGGCCGGGTCGAGGTTGCGGGAGCCGAGCGGGGCGTCGGCCCAGTGGGTCAGGCAACCGGCGCCGGTGTACCGGGAGGCGACGGCTGCGACGGGCTCGCCCTCGACCCGGAAGACGTCGACGTGGTGCAGGGCGCCCTCGATGAACTCTTCGACCTCGTAGGAGCCGCCCGCCACCTGACCGGCGAGAGCATCCGCCTGGTCGGGTGCGTCGAGCACGTGCACGCCGGTGGATCCGGAGCCGCTCCTCGGTTTGACGACGACCCGGCCGGGGTGGGCGGCCATGAAGTCCGTGATGTCGCGCACGGCGGCGACGGGTGCGTAGGCGGGCACGGGTATTCCCGCGGTGCGCGCGTACTGCTTCATCAGGACCTTGTCGCGGTACGCGGCGGCGGTGGTGGTGTCGAGGCCGGGCAGCGCCAGTTCGCGGCGCAGCAGGGCGGCGCGTTCGACGTCGGCCTCGGCGAGGGCCAGCACGGCGCGGGGGCGGTGCCTGCGGGCGGCTTCCCGGGCGGCGGCGAGCACGGCGTCGTCGCTCGTGTAGTCGGCGACGGTGACGACCTCCGCGAAGCCGGTGCCCACGGAGGCGCCTGCGGCGGTGACCGCGACGAGCCGGCCCGCTTCCTCCGGCAGCCACCGTGCGAACGGCAGCCCCGTCTGCCGCGGGCTGATCAGTACGAGGATCACGCGGGGACCTCCTCGGGCCCGGGGAGGCCGAGGCGGGCGGCCAGCTCGCCGAGAGCTGCCGCGGTGCCCGCGTCCAGGGGGATGCCGCGGGTTTCCCGGTGCTGCTCGTGGGCGCGTTGCGGGTCGCCGGGGGCCACCACGGGCCGGTCCGTGGCGGCGGTCGCGGTACGCACCGTGGTCAGCAGGTCCGTCAGCCCGGCGGCGAAGCTGTCCGCGCCGGTGAACGCGGCCGGGTCCAGCGCGAGCACCAGATGCCCGATGCCGCGGCTCTCTCCTGCGCTGCCCTCGCCGACCTGGGAGAGCCGCCAGTCGGGGGCGGTGCCGGTGAGGACCGCCCCGAGCAGGGTGACGGCCATCGCCAGGCCCTGTCCTTTGTAGCCGCCCAGCGGCGAGAGCGCGTACGCCTCGTCAGGGTGCGCGGTGGGCCCTCCCCGGCGGTCGGTCGCCCAGCCGCCGTCCAGGCCGCGGCCCTCGGCCCGGCGCTGCTTCACCTCGCCGAAGCAGACCTGGCTGGTGGCCATGTCCAGGGCGAACTCCTCGTCGCCGCTGCCCGCAGCCACGCTGATGGGGTTGGTGCCGAACAGCGGCTCGACGCCTCCGTACGGCGCCACCCTGGAGGCGGCCGAGGTGACGGCGATGCCCACCAGGCCCGTGCGGGCCAGCGTGCGCGTGTAGACGGACGCGGCGCCGAAGTGGTTGGAGTTGCGGACGCCTACGGCGGCGACCCCGAACCGCGCGGCCCGCTCGGCGGCGAGCCGTGCGGCCGACAGCCCGGCCAGCACGCCCAGGGAGCCGTCGGCGTCCAGGAGCAGTCCGGCGCCCCTGTCCTGCACGACGACGGGGCTTGCCGCCGCCTTGGCCACCCCGGTGGACAGCTCCGCGAGGTACTGCGGGAGCAGGCGCAGGCCATGCGTGTCGATGCCGCGCAGCGAGGTGGTCACCAGTGCGTCGGCCACCTGCTCCGCCTGCGCCGCGGGCAGGCCCGCCGCGGTGAGTGCCTCCCGGGCGAGGGTGCGTGCCTGTGGCGCGTGGATCGTCCGGCCCGTGGCGGGAGGGGCGGTCTCGGCGTGGGGTGTCCCGGTCGGGTCTTCGGTGATCAACGAGGGCTCCTGTGCACGAAGTGGTGGAGGCCGGTTTCCGGCAGGTCAAGGGGCCGGCCGAGGACGTCGAAACCGTGCTTGCGGTAGAAGCCCAGGGCCGTGTCGGGGATGTGGCCCCAGACGGTGTCGGCGCCGTCCAGGGCGGCGAGGGTGAGGGCGGTGCGCAGGAGCGCGGTGCCCGCGCCGGTGCCGCGGACCTCGTCGAGCGTGGCCATGCCGTGCAGGCGCCGTCCGCGGCCGGGGTGCGCCTTTGGCACGGTGTACCCGGCCGGTGGGTCCTCGGCGTACAGGGAGGCGGCGCCCACCGCGCGGCCCCGCAGCAGAACGGCGAGGTGCCGGGTGTCGGGGTGTTCGTCCTGCGGGTGGGCGGGACTCGGCGTGGGCTGTGCGGGGTCCGGCACCTGCCGGCGGACGGGGTGCACACGGGCGGCCGGGACCCGGTGGACGTACCAGCCGTGGGCCACGGGGTCCGGGAGGTACCCGGAGCCGGGGCGGTCGGGCAGGTCGACGTGGCCGGTGGCGTCGAGGGTAAGGCCCTGTCCGGTGTCCACCGCGAGCAGGTCGACCACGTCGACGTCGAGGTGGTCGACCAGACCGCCGAGGTGGGCGGTGGCGGAGACACCGGCGGCGGACTCGGGCATGCAGCCGAGCATGGTGATCAGGCCGCGTTCCCGGGCGGCCCGCAGCAGGGCGAGGGCCGGGGTGATGCCGCCGGCCTTCATGGGCTTGACGTTGATGCCGTGGAAGGCTTCGGCGCAGGCGTCCAGGTCGGCCGGGGAGGTGATGCTCTCGTCGGCGATGACGGGGATCGGACTGAGTTCCTTGAGGGTGCGGGCGTCGTCCCAGGCGGCCCGGGGGAAGGGCTGTTCGATCAGTTGGACCCCGAGGCTGCGCAAGTGGGGCAGGGCGGGGACGAGCCGGGCGGGTTCCCAGCCGCAGTTGCCGTCGATGAGGAAGGGCGCGTCGGTCTCGCGGCGCAGTTCCCGCAGGATGCCCAGGTCGCCGGGGTCAGCGAGCTTGACCTTGTACGCACGCCAGCCCGGCCGCTCGCGCAGTTTGCGGACCATCGTCGTGGGGGTGTCCAGTCCGATGCTGTAGCTGGAGCGCAGGCCCTGCGGCCGGTCCAGGCCGAGGGACTTCCACAGCGGGACCCCGAGCAGGCGGGCCCGCAGGTCGTGGATCGCGGTGTCGAGGGCTGCGAGCACGAAGGGCGACGTGGGCAGCGCGGCGGCCAGGCGGCGCCAGACGGCGTCGGCGCCACCGGGGCCACCGGCGCCGTCGAGGTCCAACGTGGCCAGCAGGGGCGCTGTCCGCCGCAGATCGGCGTGCATCCGGTCGAGGCCGGAGTTGTAGTGGTCCGTCATGAAGCAGGACGCCTCGCCGTAGCCGGACACGCCGTCCTGTTCGACCTCGACGATCACGGTTCGCGTCATCGGGAGGGCCTCCCGCGCGGAGCGCCACAGATGACGCTGCGTCAGGGCGGTCTCGTGTGCGGTGATCCTCACTGGCCGCACGCTCGCGACGGTTGAGGCGCTTCGGTGTCCGGCAGCCGGGGGAACCACGAGTCCAGCGCGGGACGGAGGTCGTCGAACCACTCCGCCGTCGGGTCGTACCGGGCGAAGAACTGCCGTCCCACGAGCCGGGGGTCGCGGGCCTGGAGCAGCCGCAGTGAGAAGACCCGCTCCCCCGCGACGGTGTTGACGGAGTCCAGCAGCACCTTCCCGGGGGAGGCCGACATCACCGGGCCCCGGGCGGAGCGGGCCAGTCCGGAGACTCCGCGGATGGCGTCGTTGTAGAGGTCCAGGGCCTTGGCGAGCGGGACACCGAAGTAGCTGCGGGCGCCGGTGTCCCGCTCGACGAACATGTAGTACGGCACGACGCCCAGCTCCACGAGCTGCTGCCACATCCGGGACCAGGCGTCCGCGCGGTCGTTGACATGGGCGATCAGCGGCGCCTGGGCGCGGATCACCGCACCGGTCGATCGCAGGCGGGCGATGGCCTCCCGTACGACCGGGGTCTCCAGCTCCCTCGGGTGGGAGAAGTGCGCCATCACCGCGACATGGCGGCCGGCCGCGACAGCGCGTTCGAGCAGACGCAGCAGATCGTCGGCGTCGGCGTCGGTGGTGAACCGGGCCGGCCAGTAGGAGAGCGACTTGGTTCCGAAGCGCAGGGTGCGCACGCTCTCCATGGCCGGGTCGAGCAGCGGCTCGATCCAGCGCTTCAGCACCGCGGTCTTCATGATCATCGGGTCGCCGCCGGTGAACAGGACGTCGGTCACCTCGGGGTGGGCCGTCAGATAGCCGGTGAGGTCGGCGGGCGTACGCAGGGCCTGCCGGAGTTCGGCCACGCCGACGAACTGGGCCCAGCGGAAGCAGTATCCGCAGTACGCGTGGCAGGTCTGGCCCTGTGAGGGGAAGACCAGCAGGGTCTCGGCGTACTTGTGCTGGAGTCCGTCGAGCCTGCGTCCGTCCAGTGTCGGCACATTGGCCTCGAGCTGGTCGCCGGGGTGCGGGTTGAGAAGTTCCTGGGCGTCGGCGGCGGCCTTGCGCAGGACATCGCGCGGCGCGTCGCTGTCGTGGAGCGCCCCGATGCTGTCGAAGATCTCCGGCGGGAGCATGTCGCGGTGCGGGAAGGTGAGCCGGAAGATCGGGTCGTCAGGCGCCGCCGACCAGTCGATGAGCTGGTCGGCGACGTACTCGTTCACCTTGAAGGGCAGGACGGAGGAGACGACCCGCAGGTCGCGCAGGTACTCGTCGGACATCCCGCGGTCGCGAGCGAGCGCCGCCAGGCGTTCGTGGGAGTAGGTCTTCACGCGGAATCCTCATGGGTCCTCGGTGGCAGGGGATCCGCCACCTGTCGTGTGCGAGGGCAGCATCAGAGGGCGATGTGGGAGCGGGACCAGTCGAAGTCCACCTGGTCGGCCACGCCCATCTGCTCGACCAGCTTGTGCAGTCCGGTGTAGTCACGGACCAGCCGTCCGCGGCCCGCCTCCGCCTGGCAGTCCGCGAGCATCTCGTGCCCGCCGGCGATGCCCGCGCGGTCGACGATCCGGTGCCAGGTCGAGTAGTCGTTGGCCACGAAGGCGTCCAGCCCCTGCATCAGCATGTCCAGGAAGTACCGGCGCTGGGGGGCGTCGAGGTGGTGGTAGACCATCTCCGCGAGCACGTGCGAGATGGACGCGTGACAGTACTCGTCGCGGTTGTGCAGCTTCGCGGTCGTGCTGTTGATCGGCTGGATCGCGGTGTCCTCGGCGAGCAGGTCGAGGTAGGCATTGATGGAGATCTCCGAGACCGTGGCGAAGGCCAGCGTCGTCAGGGACTTCTCCCAGCGCTCCCCGGCCCGGTCCCGCAGTTCCTGGTGGACGCGGGCGGTGTGGGAGAGCGGCAGCGCATCGTCCGGCATGGCGCGGCCCCGGCGGCGGCGGGTCACCGCGCTCGCGTTGAGGTGCATGAGCGTGTGGTACTGCTCGTCGACCATCGCCTGGGCCAGCGACAGGTGGAGCGCCTCCCCGCCGAGGCCCGGGTACTCACCCTCCATGACCAGGGCGAAGGCAGGGTTGGCCACCTTCTGCTCGGCCATGACGGTGTGTCGGTTGTACGCGATCCACGCCCAGCTCAGCAGTTCGGACCGCTTCTCCGGGGCCAGGGCCAGGTAGGTCGGGTGGTCGTGGAAGGGCAGGATCCGCTCGGGGTAGTCCGCGCGCGACGGATCGAAGAGTTCGTCGAGGTCGGGTTCGTCCCGCTTGACGGTGGCCCGGCGGTGCCAGTTGCCGACGAGTCGGCGGATCACGGCGTTCTCCACCGGGTCGTTCGGGTCGAAGGAGGGAACGCCCTCGGGGAGCGGGGGGCCCGGGACCTCCTGCGCGACCGCCTCATCGGGGCGGCCTTCGAGGGTCGGGGAATCGCCGTTCATCACATTCCTCACAGGGGAGCGGTGCCGGCCGGCACCGCTGGTGGTCGGGGCGCCACCTGCCGGTGGCGGTGGGGTGCGGCCGGACTCAGGACTCCTGGAGCCAGTAACGCGTCAGGTGGCGCCGCGCGTCGCTGTAGGAGGAGCGGGCGTGCAGCATCCGGTGGTTGTCCCAGACGAGAATCGAGTTCTCCGGGATGAGGACGGACACCTTGTGCGCGCGGAAGAACGTCTCGGCCCGCACGGCCAGTTCGGCGCCCAGGGCGCCCAACGGCAGGTCGTCGGCGGGTACGTCGGCGTCGACCGGGGGGTCGTAGTGGCCGGCCGTCAGCAGGTTGTAGCTGAACCGGACGATGTCGCGGCCCTCGGGCGTGCGCTCCACCACGGGGCGGCGGACTCCGGCGGTGCCGGTGCCTGCGGTGTTGTGGCCCACCCAGTCGATGCCCTCGCCGTGCACCACCCGGCGCTCCGCCTGGCTGAGGGAGGCAGTGAAGGCGTACGCGTCGGCGAGCTCGGTATGTCCGCTGCCGCACCGGGCCTGGACCCGACAGTGCAGGGCGAGGTACCGGGGCGGCGGGTTCCAGCCGGGTGCCTCGGTGTGCACGAGGATGGTGTTGGTGCTCTTGGAGTAACGCCGGTCCTCGAAGCCGGGGGCGGCCTTCACCTGGTAGCGCAGCTGCCCGTCGTACTGCGGTATCAGTGTGCCGAGGTCGCGCAGGGCCTCGGCAGCCTCTTCGTCGGTGGTGACGCCCTCGAGCAGGGTGTGGCCCTGGTCGAGGAGTTCCTGGGTGCGTGGGGTGATGGCAGTGGTCATGGTCTGTGCTGCTCCATGTCTGTTCCTGGGGTGGGGACACATGGGACGGGTGCGGCGGGTGGCGCCGCCGCCCCGGTGGGGGAGGCAGGCACCGTCGGGAGCATCGGGGTGCGGCGCACGACTGAGGAGGCATCCCTCGGGGACGCGGCCCCGGGGCGGGCGTCCGGGGTGATCGGGGTTCCCGAAGTGCTCAGCGCCGACGGCCGAATCGGGGCCGCCGTCGGGGAGAAGGGTCCGGCGGCCGGGCGCGCTGCGGCGGACCGGGATGACCGGCGCGGGTCGGCGCATGCTCGTTCATGGACGCTGTGGCGTTACCGGGCCGGGTCGTTGCGTACTCGACCGGCCCTGCCCGGTCCTGGGGGCCCGGCGGGGCGCGCGTCCTGAGGCGTCGCGCGCACTCCCCGTTGTGGCGGATGGGGCGCCGGGGCTCAGCTGCCCCAGGTTACGTCGCCCTGGACGATCCGATCGGGGTTGAGGTGGGTCGGGTTGCCGTCCGGCACGGTCACGGTCGGCGGACCGTCGGCACGGACCTGAGCGAGGGACGGGGTACCACCCGGGAAGGCCGCCTGGGTCAAGAAGAGGGCGCCGAGCGGGATGCAGCCGGCAGCGACGGTCCTGAAAGTCGGGGTGAATCTCACTGACGGACCCTTCGGTGAATTGCTTTCTGTTCTTTCGGCAGACTGCCGGCGTCCGCCAGGAAGCGCCTTTTGGGCTCTTCCCGCTTCGCCGGTGCAACTACTCTGACAACTCGCCGGTTCTGCCGGAAGGGGGGCCCGGTGGACGGAACATGTTGTGTCCTATCCCGTCCAATGGTGACGGGGAGGCCAGGAGGTCCCAGTACTCCGGAATCAGCACCATGCCGCAGGAGGCCATCCGGAAGGGCGCCAGTTGGGAATGCGTGGCGAGTGCGCGCGTGCAGACGGCTGCGGCCCGGAGTTCCGCGACGGCCAGGCTTGGCGCGGTCAGAAAGAGGCCGACGACCTGCCCACGGGGGCCGCCCGGGTGCACGCTGACGTGCTCCAGGCCGTCGTCGGGGCCGGCGCAACACGTCATGAGAGTCCCCGTCCCACCGGGCAGCGCCTCATCCACAGGCCCGTCCAGACGGACATGTACGAGGTACATGGTTCTCCCTTCCCGATCGCGCGTGTGCGCGTGCCGTGCCGCGACGTTCCCGGCCGGGACCGGCAACGCGCACATGCCTGTCAGCCCGCCGGCACTCGCAAGATCCCTCACGCTCGCCCCGCGTCCGTCGGACGGATCCGTGTCAGGCCGTCCACGAGGTACGGGCAGGTGGGCGCAAGTGCCGCACGGTCCGGGCCGGTTCATTCGTGAGGAGACCCAAGGCCGCACCCCGGGAGAAGTCGTCCCCGGCACGCGCGGTTCCGACGCTCGTTGCCCGTCAAGGTAATGGAAACTTTTCCGCGGCACCGAGCGACCCTATGGCGCCGGTTGCGGCCCGGCGACCGTGGGGGGAGAGTCCTGCTCCGGGTGCCGGATGCCGTATGCCGGGGACCGAGCCGGCCGCGACCGCGGTGGCCGCCGGGCCGGTCGTCCGTCCGGCATTCGACTGACCATTGATACACCACCAGCGAAGCCGTGGGGGCCCTTTTCCGACGCCCGCCGCCGGAGTGGCCCCGGGCCGGTCTGCCCCGCTCCACGGCTGGCCGATGAATGCAGTGGCCGATACCGTCCAGATCGGAAGTGTTGATTCCGGCCCCTCACCGATCGCATCGTGTTCTGCGTATGCGACGCCGCGAATTCTGCGGGGGCGGGGCATCCGGGGCGGATCGATGCCGTCACCCCGCGTCGATTCCCTTTATGCGACTCGTGACTTCGGAGTCCGAAGCATCCAGAACGATCGGCTGAGGCGGTAGCCCCCATGACGAATGCCATGACCCCAGCGGCACCCGTCCGCCCCTCGCCCCTGGCGTTCCGCATATTCCTCGGCGGGCAGAGTGTGTCGCTGGTCGGCGACGGCCTCGCGATTCTCGCGATTCCGCTGCTCGTCCTCGAGGTCAGCGGATCCCCGTACGCCGCGGTGCTGGCCGCCATCCCCCGTACCGTCGGCTATCTGCTGGTCGGCCTGCCCGCCGGTGCGCTGGTGGACCGGTTGAACCCCCGCAACGTCATGCTGGCCATGGACGTCATACGGTTCGGGGTCTTCCTCGCCCTCGCCGTGCTTTCGGCCACCTCGCGCCTGTCCGTCCCGGTGATCCTCGCCCTGGCCTTCGTGGCGGCGGGGGCCGGCGTGTTCTTCGAGACCGCGCTGACGGTGGCGGTGCGGGACCTGGTCGAGGAGGAACGGCTCGTACGGACGAACTCGCTCCTGGAAGCGGCGAATCAGGGCGCGCAGATCGTGGGCCCGGGTCTGGTCGGTGTGCTGTCGGCGCTGTGGGGCCTGCAAGTGGCCCTCCTGGTCAACGCCTGTACGTTCGTCGTGTCCTTCGCCACCGTCCTGCACGTACTGCACGGCAAGGGCCGCACGAGCCCGGCGCCCTCCCCACCGTTGCGGGCGGCACTGCGTGGGGTGAGGGGGGACCTGGCACAGGGGTTCCGCTGCCTGCGGTCCCTGCGTGTCGTACTCGTGGTGACCTGCCTCCAGGCGAGCGCCAATCTGTTCCTCGCCGTCGGCTACCTCCTGGTCTTCTATCTGCGCGACACCCTCCACGTCGGCGCCTCCGCGGCGAGCGCCGTCGTCGCGGCGGGCGGCGTGGGCGGGATGCTCGGGACGGCGGTGGCACTCCGGCTCGGCGGCAGGATGCGGCACGAAACGCTCATCGCGCTCAGCGCGGCCTGTCTGGGCACCACACTGGCGTTCCTCGGGGTGGCGACGTCCCTGGTCCCGCTGTTGTTGCTGAACCTGCTGCTGGGCGGTTCCACGGTGACGGCGGTGGTGCTCATCCGCACTCTGCGCCAACGCCTGGTCCCCCGCGCGCTGTTGGGACGGGTCACCGCCACGGCCAGGGTGGCCGCGCTGGCGGCAAGCCCGGTCGGTGCGCTCGCCGGTGGTGCGCTCACCACGCTCAACCACGGTGACCCGCGGCCGGTGTTCATGACAGCCGGTGTACTCAGTGTCCTGACGACCGCTGCCGCCTGGGCATTCGGCCTGCGTGCCGGGTCGCGCCATTCGCTCGGCACGGAGCAGGGGGCCACCGCCCCCGGCGCATCCGGCACACCCGTGACAGAGCGCAGCGAGGCCGGGGAGGCCGGGAAGGCACCGTGACCGACGGCGTCACACCGCACTCCCTCGCGGCCGTCGACCACCGCGCCACCAACGAGGCGATCCACCAGGCCGTCGACTCGGAACTCCGCACCACGGCCTACGGCGGCGCGTTCCTCAACCGCCCCGTCTTCCTCGAAGACGCGTAGCCGACGGCCTGGGCCGCGATCTGCCGGCGCTGTTCCACCTGCTCATCTCCCCGCCCGGCCGGGAGCCGGCCGATGAGCGCGGCGCAATGGCGCGGCGCGCGACGACGCCTTCGCGAGGACCTGCCGTCATCAGGACGCGCCTTGCTCTCCCGGCGGGTGGGCGGTGCCCCCCGCCCTGCCCTGCGTGGGGAGTCGACCGACCGATGCCGACGAGATGCGGTGATCGCCGGGGGGATGCGGAGTGACAACAGGGGAAACACCCGGCAGCGGAGCATCAATTCCGGCGAGCCGACCGGCCATTCGCAAGCCGGCGGACCGGTTCCGGCGCACTGGCCTCCACCAGGCACGACAGAGCGAGCGGGCCACACACCGAAGCGCTCTCAGGCCGAAAGGCGACCTTGACAAGATCACCCACCCAACGGAAGTTCATTCCATGCACCATGCACCACGCACCCACCGGAAAATGTCGCAGCGTGTCCGCAGGACCGCCCAGAGGCTGATCGCCCGGGTGGACATGCCCGTCGCGGAGACCACCGCGCCGCCCCTCCACCGCCTTTCATGGACACGACCACCGATCGGGGGATACATCTCATGCTGGCCGTGCTGGGACTCGACACGGATACCGAACGCGTCTACCGCGCCATGCTGGCCCAACCCGACGAGGGGATATCCGCACTGTCCCAGCAGCTCGCGCTGCCCGAGGACAAGTTGCGCGACTGCCTCGACCGACTCAGCTCCCTCGCACTCGTCCGTCCGTCCGGGCAGGCGGAGACCGCTTTCCGTGTACTGGGACCGGAGCGGGCCATGAGCCTGTTGCTCGCCCGCCAGCAGGCCGAACTCGCCGCCCACCAGGAACGCGTCGAAACCGCTCGGGCCGCCGCCGCGCAACTCGTCGCCGAATGCTCCTCCCTCCACAGACCCTCCGCCGGCTTCCATACCGAGGAGCTGACCGGTGCGGAGGAGATACGCGACCGGCTCGCCCGGCTCGCCGTCGACGTCCGGCACGAGATCATGACCCTGGCCCCGGGCGGGGCCCACACGGAGAGCGACCTCGAAGCCAGCCGAGGGCCGAACGCGACCCTGTTGGAACGCGGTGTCACCATGCGCACCGTCTACCTCGACAGCGTCCGCAACCACCAGCCCACGCTCCATCATGTCCAGTGGCTCCGCCGGCGCGGCGGGCGCGTCCGCACCGCTCCCAGCCTGCCCATCAGGATGATCATCGCGGACCGGAACGAGGCCGTGCTCCCCCTGGACACCACGGACGCAAGGACCGGCGCCGTGGTCCTCACGGGCCGGGGCATCATCACGGCCCTGTGCGAGCTGTTCGAGAAAACCTGGCAGGCCGCCAGGCCCCTGGGACCCACCGTGGAACGCGACACCGACGGTCTTACCCCCCAGCACCGCGAGGCCCTCCGGCTGCTCGCCCAGGGACTCACCGACGAAGCCATCGCCAAACGCCTCGGCGTCTCCACCCGCACCGCCCGCCGATTCGCGGCCGAACTCATGGACACCCTGGAGGCACGCAGCCGCTTCGAGGCGGGCGTCCACGCGGTCCAGGACGGCTGGCTCCCCTCGCACCGCACCTGATGGCTCGACGGCGGGCGAGGGCGTGCCACGAGACGCTTCGGAGTCCGGTCGTCACTCGGGGGCGGCCGTCGACGTGGTGTCACGGCTCCTCCGCCTGCTCGCGCATCCACCCACCGGCCATGGCTGTCAGGCCGGAAGCAGCTCGGCCAGCCTGACGAGGACGGAGTCGATTTCGGCCGGTGTCAGAGCCACGAGTTCGAGCAGCAGCTCTTCCGCGTCCGGCCGGCCGGACATGACCCAGATCGACGGTGAGCCCGCTCGCAGCGCGGTGCCCAGAGCGGCGGCATCCCTTCCCGATACGGCGGGGTCCACCTCGAGCCGGGCGCGCTCAAAGGGCAGCCCGGTGGGGTCGGGGACGGACGCGGCGGTGATTCCCCGAAGGGCACCGGCCCGCTCGACGAAGTCCGCCACCTTGTCCGCCTGCTGCTGCCTCCACGCCGCCATGTCCAGTTCCTGTCGCGCCTCCAGCGCGGCGAGGACACCGATGACGGCTTCCTTGCTCGCCTTCATCGCACGGCCGATGCCCCGCTCCTGTGCCCGGACCGCCGCCACCAGACCGGCTCGGCCCACCACCAGTCCCGCAGTCGGGGACCCCAGGTACTTCTGCCCGCTGAAGGTCACCAGGTCCGCCCCCGTGCCCAGCAGTTCCTCGATCCGGAAGTCCTGGGCGGCACCGTCGATGACGACGGGGACCCCGCGACGATGCGCGACCGCCACTGCTTCGGAAAGCTCGACACCGGCCCCGCGCACGAGGCGGGACGACACCAGCAGCAGGCACGCAACGTCGGGCCGCGAGAGGCCCTTCTCCAGATCCTCCCGCGTGTACGCCGCATCAGTTCCCACGGGAACGGGCACCGCACCCGCCAGCCGGACGGCTTGTACGAGGGGGTGTCCGTAATTGACGGCGTGTCCTGCCGGGAGAACGACAGCCCCGGGCATACCGGTCGTGTCCGGCAACGCCGCGATGCGCTCCGGGGACTCTCCCGTCATCGCGGCTGCGACCGTGAGGGTGATCGCCGATGCCGTGCAGTGGACCGCGGTCCCCGCTTCCGCCCCGGTGAATCGAGCGAGGGCCTGATCGGCCGCCTCCTGCAGTTCCTCCATCACGAAGAACTCCGACAGCGCCGCGGCGACCGCGGTGGCAACTCCCTCCCCACTGCGCGAGACACCCAAGGGGGTGTACGGCCCCCGCGCATTGATGATTCGAGTGAGTCCGTATGCGGCGTGCAGTCCCATGGACAACATCCTGCCCTCCGGCTGCGGTCATGTCCGCTGTGTTGGTGGAGCGGTGCCGAGTTGATCCGACCACTGGGCGGGGATCTCGGCGTGGGCCGGCTTCTCGTCGTGGCAGCTGTCAGTACACCTCCATCAAGCTCACCACACGCCTGATGCGGGCAGAAATTGCAGCGTCCATGGGGTCGGTGGGCGATTCGTACGACAACGCGCTGGCTGAGAACCTGT
>NZ_JBSHBP010000080.1:0-33567 GCF_053612065.1 Streptomyces sp. NPDC054765
GGGCCGGCCGGCGCGGCCCGGCGGCGGGCACCGGGCGCCCGGCGCCGGCGCACGGCAGGCCATCCGGCCGCCAGCGCCACGGGCAGCGCGAGGACCACCCCGCCCGCGGCCGCCGCCCAGCCGATGCCGGGAACGGGGGTCCCCGCCAGCAGCAGGGCGCCCACCGCCGACAGCACCAGCCGTGCGGCCACGTTGCACACTCCGGTGAGCGCGACGCACACGGTCACGGCCTGCGGCGGATGGCCCCAGCGGCGCGTCATGGCGTAGGTGACCGCGACCCCCGCACCGCCCCCGAGCGGCAGCAGATTGCTGACGGCGCTGCCGGTGCAGTTCACCAGCAGTGCCTGACGCAGCGTCAGTCCCGGGAGCGCGGCGGTGAGTACGTAGGTGTAGCTCCACAACGCGGCACCTGCCAGCGCGCACAGCAGCGCCACCTGCGGGCCGCTGATGTGGCCGAGGTGGGCGCGGACGGCGGCCCAGTCCGTGCCCGCCGCCCGCGGTACGGCCAGTGCCAGCAGGACGAGGCCGGCCGCGGAGGAGAGCAGGCCCAGCAGGCGCAGGGCGGACTTCGGCAGACGCACGGCGGGCCGCGTCACCGGCCGGGTGCCGTTGCCCTGGCGTGGCGCAGCGTGGCCAGCGGATCGCGGTGGACAGGGCCGGCGGGCAGCCCGCGCTGGATGTACCACTCGGTCCCCATCACCTGGCGGAAGGCCGGTCCGGGCAGCCGGCCCAGCGCGGCCAGGGTGCGTTCGGAGCCGCCGCCCCGGGCCTGGCTGAGGTGTGCGGACAGGCTGGCGCGCTTGGCCCGCCAGTGCCGTTTGACCGGTACCCGGTGGGTGATCTCGGCGCGTGCGCCGTACGCCTGCCGGAAGGAGTCCCGGTCGAAGTGCGGCGGGAAGCGGTAGACCCAGGAGGCCGCGCGCAGTCCGCGCAGCAGGAGAGTTCGGTCGACGGTGGCCTCCAGCACCACCGGGGTGCCCGCCATACGGGCCGCGCGGTAGCCGACGCGGTGGACCTGTACGTGGTCGGGGTGGCCGTAGCCGCCGGCCGGGTCGTAGACGGTCAGCAGGTCGGCGCGCTCCTCGGTGAGCAGCGCGGCCAGCCGGCCGGCCGCCTCCTCGACGTCCGCCGTGGCGAACGGCTGCGGGCCGCCGCGGGCCGGGGCCGGGCCGGGTGTGTGCCCGGAGTCGGCGTAGCCGAGGAAGGCGACCCGGGAGCAGCCGAGAATCCGGGCGGAGGCGTGCGCCTCCGCGCGGCGTACCCCGCCCAGGCCGCGGTCCTGCAGGGCCTTCGGCGCCAGGCCCCGCTCGCCCGCCGTGGCCAGCACCAGCACCACGCGGTGTCCCTCACCGGCCAGGCGCGCCATGGTGCCCGCGGTCAGCAGCGCCTCGTCGTCCGGGTGCGCGTGAAAGAACAAGCACGTATGTCTCACGAACCATGCTTTACCACCCCATACTGGGGGACTTCACGCCCCATTTCGGAAGTGCAGCCATGATCCTTCACATTTCAGACTGCTTTGCACCACGGACGGGAGGTATCGAAATCCAGGTCGCCGCCCTGGCCGCGGCGCAGCACCGGGCGGGGCAGGCCGCCGAGGTCGTCACCGCAACGCCCGCCGCGCCGGGGCCGGAGCTGACCTCGTGGCCGTACCCCGTGCACAGGATCAGCGCGCGGCTGCCCGGCCAGCTGCCCGTTCACCCGAGGGCGGGACACGCCATCGACCGACTGTTGACGGCACGTCACCCGCGGGTGGTGCATGTGCACCTGGGCGCGGCCTCCCCGTTCGCCTGGGCCGCGCTGGCCTGCGCCCGGCGGCGGGGCATCCCCACCGTGGCCACCGTGCACAGCATGTGGGACCCCGTGGTGCGCGCCCTGTACCGGCTGCTGAGCCGGACCGGGCACGGCCCCACCGCCCCGGTGGCCGTGACGACCGTGAGCCGGTCGGCCGCCCGCCTCATCCGGCAGGCCCTTCCGGACGTCACTCCCCGGGTCATCCCCAACGGCATCGACGCCGCGTGGTGGCGCAGCCCCCGCGCCGCGGCCGAGCGCCAGGACGGCCGGGTGCATGTCGTCGCCGTCGGCCGGCTCGTCCCGCGCAAGGAACCGATGGAGCTGCTGGCGGCGCTGCACTCCGCCCATGCGCGGATGTCCCGCCGGGGCACCGCGCTGCGCGCCACGTTCGCCGGCTCCGGGCCGAGCGTGCGGCCGATACAGCGCTATCTGCGCCGCAACGGGATGGACAGCTGGATCCGTCTCGCGGGCCGGCTGCCGCCGGGGGAGGTCCGGGAGCTGCTGGCCGGGGCGGATCTGTTCGTCAATCCCTGCCGCCGGGAGTCCTTCGGGATCGCGGCGCTGGAGGCGCGCACCAGCGGACTCCCGGTCCTCGCCCGGGTGCACACCGGCGTCGCCGACTTCGTACGGCACAACCGCGAGGGGGCGCTGTGCGGCCACTCGGCCTTCGCCCTGGCCGACGAGGTGCTCTGGCTGGCCCGTACGCCGGGGGCGCGGCGCAGCCTGGCCGCGCACAACTGGGAGACCGAGCCGGTGCACTGCACCTGGCCCGTGGTCACCGAAGCTTTCGCCCACGCCTATGACGACGTCACCCGCTGACGCACCGTCATAGCGCAGACATCCGGCGGCCTCCCGGACAGTGGCCACCGCAACGGCCGGAAGGTTTTCATGCACCGGTTCCTCGACCGCGCTCACCGCATCGTCTTCGCCTCGCTCTCCCTCCTCGGCATCCGCGGCCAGGGGCGCGTCCTGCACTGGTACTTCGACTGGTGGCACCGGCGGCCGGACCCGTGGGGGCTGGCTGTGGACGACTACGAGCAGCGCAAGTACGCGACGACCCTGCGGCAGCTTCCCCGGCGCCCCTACCGGCGGATTCTGGACGTCGGGTGCAGCGAGGGCGCCTTCACCCACCGCCTCGCGGCGGCGTATCCGCACGCCGAGGTCACCGGCGTGGACATCTCGGAGCGCGCACTCGCCCGCGCCCGCACCCCGGCGCCCGGCCATGCCCCGGCGCCCGGCCATGCCCCGGCGCCCGGCCATGCCCCGGCGCCCGGCAGCGCCCCCGCCCCCCGGTTCGCACGGCTGAATATCCTCACCGCGCCGCCCGAGGACCGGTTCGACCTCGTCTTCTGCGCCGAGCTGCTGTACTACCTGGGCCGGCCCCAGCATCTGCGGCGGGCCTGCGCCCATCTGACACGGGCCGTGGCACCCGGCGGACTGCTGGTCCTGGTGCATCCCTGGCCGGAATCACGCAGGTTCTGCGCGTACTTCGAGGCCGTCGCGGGATTCCGCCGGGTGTCCGAGCAGGTGGAAACGCACTCCGCCCGGCCGTTCGCCGTCAGTGTCTACGAGGCCCCGGCCGCGTCCCGGAGCGGGGAATTCCGGGAGCCCGCTCCCGGTCCGGACCCGGGCCGGGACGCATGAGCCCCGCGGCCCGCGCACCGGCCGGCGGCGCACCGGGAGGCCCCCGGCCGGGCCGGCGACGAGGCGCGGCGGCGCGCCGCGCACTGGCCCGCCGTCCGGGCACGGTGCTGCTCCTCGCCGCCACGGCAATGCTGCTGCTGGTGTGGGTCCCGGCGTTCCTGGGCACGGGCATGGTGGATCTGCGGGTCTACCGGACCGCGGCCCCGCACCTGCTCAGCGGCGATCTGTACGCCTTCCGGCTGCGGCTGCCCGGTACGGACATCTTCCCGCTGCCGTTCACCTATCCGCCGTTCGCCGCGCTGCTCTTCCTCCCGCTCTCCGGGGCGCCGTGGCCGCTGGTGAGTGCCGCCTGGACCGCGGCCTCGGTCCTGGCGCTGTGCATCCTGGTCCACTGCTGCCTGAAGATGGCCGGCCCGGCCGCACCGCCGGCCCGGCACCGCCGGCACGTCCTGCTGTGGAGCGCCGCCCTGCTGTGGACCGAACCGGTCGACGTCACACTCGCGCTCGGGCAGATCAACCTGCTGCTGGCGGCGTGCGTGGCGTTCGCGGTCGAGCGGCGCTCGGCGGCCGCGGCCGGGCTCGGCACCGGCCTCGCCGCCGGGGTGAAGCTGGTCCCGGCCGTCACCGGCCTCTACTTCCTGGCGCACCGGCGCTGGCCGGCCGCCTGCTGGTCCGGCGCGGTGTGCGCCGCCACCGTCGCGGCCGGGTGGTGGGCGGCGCCCCGGCCCGCCGCCGACTTCTGGCTCCACGCGGTCGGCGAGGCCGCGCGGGTCGGCCCGGTCGGCTCGGTGCTCAACCAGTCGGTGCGCGGGGCGCTGTCCCGCACACTCGGCCATGACGTCGGCTGGTCCGCCTCATGGTGGGCCTGTGCCGCGCCGGCCGCGCTGCTGGCGCTGACGGCCGTGGTGCGCACGGTCCGCCGCGCCGACCCGCTCGGCACTCTGCTCGCCGTGCAGCTCCTCGGCCTCCTGATCAGCCCCATCTCGTGGTGCCACCACTGGGTATGGGCCGTCGCGGCGGTGCTGTGGCTGACCCGGACCCCGCGCCGGACCCGGTGTCGCACCGCGGCCCTGGCCGCCTGGGGACTCACCCTCGCCGGCCACCCCATCCACTGGCTGGCCATGGCCCAGCCGGACATCTGGCAGTTCGGCCGCCCCTGGTACCTGGCCGCGCTCGGCTGGAACTATCCGGTCTGCGCCCTGCTCACCTTCGCCGCCCTGCTGGTGCCCGTCGCGCGAAAGGGGACGGGCACCGTCCGCAACTGGGGACGGGCACCGTCCGCAACTCCCGTCACTCATGGGCCTCCTCCTCGGCCTCCATCAGCCGGATGCCCTGATGGGTCAGCATGACCATGGCGGGGGTGTTGCCCGCCGTCCAGTCGACCGTGATCAGGCCCTCGCCCACCAGATAGGTGCAGGCCGCCGCCAGATCCTGGGCGTCGATCCCGAGAGCCTCATGCAGCTTCGCACCGGTGACGCCCAGCAGGCGGTTGCCCTCGGTGGCCTCGTACAGGGAGTTCATCACCTGCTCGCGGTACGTCTTGCGCTCGCGCAGTGTTGCCATGGCTGCCGCCCTCTCGTGCTCACGCCCTCCGGCCGAGGGCCGGGCTCGGGAACCCGGTCGGATTCCCGGACGCCGGTGCCGCGGAGCCGCCCTCGGTTTCCCACTCCTCCTCCCGGCTGCGGGTCTCGCTCGCGTCACGAGCCGTGATCTCGTCGGCCAGCAGCTGACTGGCGGTGCGGACGTTGCCGGGAACCGTCGCGGCGGACATTAGCCGGGCGGCGGCAGCCGCATCGGTGGTGGGCGGGACCACCAGCAGGTCCCAGCGGCCGACGGTGTAGGAGAACAGCAGCAGCTTGTGCGGGTCCTGCTCGGCCGCGAACCAACCCACGTGCACGGTATGCCCGTTCACGGACACCTTGCGTGGGATCACCGGCCAGTGGGCCGGGTTCACGGTGACCCGGGTGATCCGGCCCCAGCGGGTGTCCAGCAGCTCCGACAGGGCGCGGAGCTCGCGGGAGAGGTCAAAGGAGCGCGGCCACCAGGCGCCGTCCAGGAGGCCCGGAAGGGCGTTGGCCGGGGTGAGGGCCACACGGGCCGGTGGCGAGGGAACGCGCTCACGGGATGGTGCTGTCGTACGGCCGACGGTCACGGTCATGGCGCGGACCTGCCCCCGGGCGCGCCTGCGGCGGCCCGGTGTTGTTGCTCGCCGGGAACGACACCGCCAGGCGCCGGTGTGCGAAGTACTCCCGGTCTCTTCACTCTACTCCGCCCCAGACCCCCGAGCCGGTGCGTGACCAGGCATTTTCCCGACGGATGCCGCCATGGTGGCAGCACCTGCCGCCGCCTTGGCGCCAAAGTGGCTTGTGATGGCGCCATGATGGTGTCACTGTGGCGTTGTGGGTGTCACGCCGTAGGGCGGGTCGGCATCCACGAGTCCGCCGCCTGCCCCACCACAGCACCGAGACGAGGAATTTCGTGATCAAGCAAATGCCTGGGCCCACGCCCGCACCCACGCCCGCACGCACGCCCCGCTCGGCGGCGATCGCCGTCGACGGGTTAGCCAAGTCCTACGGCGACAAGGCGGTGCTCGACGGCATCGACCTGTACATCCCCGAGGGCACGGTCTTCGCCCTGCTCGGGCCCAACGGCGCGGGCAAGACCACCACCGTGCAGATCCTCTCCACCCTCATCCCCGCAAGCGCCGGCCAGGCGCGGGTCGCGGGCCACGACCTTGTCCGCGAGGCCGATGCCGTACGCGCCGCCATCGGCGTCACCGGCCAGTTCTCCGCGGTGGACAACCTGCTCACCGCCCGGGAGAACCTGCTCCTCATGGCGGACCTGCACCGTTTGGACCGTCGCGAAGGCCGCCGCCGCGCCGCTGAACTCCTGCACCGCTTCGAGCTGACCGAGGCCGCAGCCAAGCCCGTTGCGACCTTCTCGGGCGGTATGCGGCGCAAGCTCGACCTCGCGATGACCCTGGTCGGCGATCCGCGCATCATCTTCCTCGACGAGCCGACCACCGGACTCGATCCGCGCAGCCGGCGCACCATGTGGCAGATCATCCGCAGTCTGGTCGCCGACGACGGCGTCACCGTCTTCCTGACGACGCAGTACCTGGAGGAAGCCGATCAACTCGCCGACCGCATCGCCGTGCTGGACCACGGGAAGCTGGTCGCCGAAGGCACCGCCGAAGAGCTGAAGCGGCAGATCCCCGGCGGCCATATCCGCCTCCGGCTCGCCGACCCGCACGCACTGGCCTCGGCCGCCGCCCTCTTCGCCTCCGCCGCCCGCGACGACGAAGCGCTCACCCTGCACATCCCCGGCGACGGCAGCATCCCCGCCCTGCGCACCGTCCTCGACACTCTCGACCGCGCCGCGGTCGAAGCCGAGGCACTCACCGTGCACACCCCCGGCCTCGACGAGGTCTTCCTCACCCTCACGGGCCGGCCCCCGCAGCCCGGCGTCCGGACCAACCCCCTTGAGGAGAGCGCCCGATGAGCACGAGCACCGCCTCGTACGCCATGCGCGACTCGATGACGATGCTGCGCCGCAACCTGAAGCACGCACGGCGCTATCCGTCCCTGACGCTGCAGGTCGTCGCGATGCCGATCGTGATGCTGCTGCTCTTCGTGTACGTCTTCGGCGGCGCGCTCGGCAGCGGCATCGGACTGCCGGGCGGGGCGAACGACCGCGGCGCATACGTCAACTACCTCACTCCGGGCATCATCGTGATGGCCGTGACCTCCGGCGCCATCTCAACGGCCGTGTCCGTCTCCATGGATATGACCGAAGGCATCATCAACCGCTTCCGCACCATGGCGATCTCCCGCTCCTCCGTGCTGACGGGCCATGTCGTCGGCAGCGTCATCCAGACCCTGTTCAGCCTCGTCCTGGTCATCGCCGCCGCACTGGCGGTCGGCTTCCGGCCGCACGCCACTTTCGTCGCGTGGCTCGCCGCCCTCGGCCTGCTCGTCCTGCTCGCCTTCGGCCTCACCTGGCTGGCGGCCGCGATGGGGATGGCGGCCAAGACCGTGGAGTCCGCGAGCAACGCCCCCATGCCGATCACGTTCCTGCCCTTCCTCGGCAGCGCCGTGGTCACCCCCGACTCCATGCCGACCGGGCTGCGCTGGTTCGCCGAATACCAGCCCTTCACCCCCGTCAACGAGACGCTCCGCGGCCTCCTGCTGGGCACGGAGATCGGCAACAACGCCGTGATCGCCCTCGGATGGGGCATCGCCCTCAGCCTGGCCGGCTACCTGTGGGCACGGGCAGCCTTCCGACGGGGCGCCACGCGCTAGAGGCGGGCCCGCACCCGGGCACCGCGCCCCGCATCCCGGGCCACTGCGCCCGGCATCCCGGGCCACTGCGCCCCGCACACACCTCACCCTGCACCGCACACGACTGTGCGCTCCGCACTCCGTACCGGAGGACACCCATGCACTCCGAACCCCCGGCAACTCCCCCGACTCCCGCTTCCGCGCAAGCAGGCGAGACAGCCCTGCCGGAGAACGAGACGGCCTTGCCCGAGAACGAGACCGCCTTGCCCGAGAAGGCGCCCCAGAGAGAATCACCGCACTCCTGCGACCCGGTAAAACTGCCGACGGCCCGTCCCGCGGGCTGTCCCTTCGACCCGCCCGCCGGGCTGGCGGCGCTGCGCACGGAACGGCCGCTCACCCGGATGCGCTACCCCGACGGGCACATGGGCTGGCTGGCCACCGGCTACTCCGCGGTCCGGGCGGTACACGCCGACCCCCGCTTCAGCTCGCGCTACGAGCTCATGCACTACCCATTCGAGGGCGGATACACCGGCGAACTGCCGCCGGCACCGGTCGGCGACCTCACCGGGCTCGATGCACCCGAGCACACCCGCTACCGACGGCTGCTCATGGGCAAGTTCACCGTCCGCCGGATGCGCCGGCTCACCGCACGCGTCGAGGAGATCACCGCCGGGCACCTGGACGCCATGGAGCGCCGAGGGCCGGCGCTGGACCTGGTGGAGGCGTATGCAAAGCCCCTCCCCGCGCTGATGATCTGCGAACTCCTCGGTGTCCCCTACGCCGGCCTGGACGTCTTCCAGCGTCATACGGGGACGGTGATGACCCAGAGCGCCACCGAGGAAGAGGTGGCCGCCGCCATGACCGCGCTGCACGGCATCCTGGCCGAGCTGGTGGCGGCCAAGCGCGCCGAGCCCACCGACGACCTGCTCAGCGACCTCACCACCAGCGACCTCACCGATGAAGAGCTCGCCGGTATCGGCGCCTTCCTCCTCGCCGCCGGCCTCGAGACCACCGCCAACATGCTCGCGCTCGGCACCTTCGCCCTGCTGAGCAACCCGGACCAGCTCGCCGCCCTGCGTACCGAACCGGACCTCGCCGACCAGGCCGTCGAAGAGCTGTTGCGCTATCTGAGCATCGCCCACAGCGGGGCGCGGACGGCGCTGGCGGACGTCGGGCTGGACGGCCAGCTGATCAAGGCAGGCGAGACGGTCACCCTCTCGATAGACGCCGCCAACCGCGATCCGGAACGGTTCCCCGACCCCGACACCCTCGACCTGCACCGCAAGGCCACCGGGCATCTGGCGTTCGGCCACGGCATCCACCAGTGCCTGGGCCAGCAACTGGCCCGCGTCGAAATGCGGGTCGCCGTCCCGGCCTTGTTCGCCCGCTTCCCGACGCTGCGGCTGGCCGTCCCGCCCGGCGAAGTGCCGCTACGGGAAGGCATGAGCATCTACGGGGTACACCAACTCCCCGTCACCTGGGACAAGGGGTAGCCGGTGCAGCCACCGTCGAAGACCGCCGCGACCACTGGCTCGGCACCGGTACGTACACCCCTGACCGCCCCCGACGTCGTCGACCAGGGCACGGCACCAAGGACGGCCCGGAGCCGGAGCCGTAACCGGAGCCGGAGCCGTAACCGGAGCCATAACTGGAGCCGTAAGGGCGGTGGGGGCGCATTGCGGGCCGCCGGCTGCGGGCCGAATTATCCGCCGTGTCAGGGCACGGTGATGACGATCTTGCCGCGCGCGTGGCCGGTGGCGCTGACGTCGTGAGCTGCGGCGGCCTCCTTCAGCGGGAACACGGCGTGCAGCGGGACGGTGAGGCGGCCGTCGTCGGCAAGGCGGGCCGCCAGTGGCAGTCCTGCCCAGCCCGGCGACTGCCCTGCTTCGGAGCGGGAGAACCGCACCCCGTGCCGAGCGGCGTCGAAGTCTGCGATGGTCACCACGCGGTTCGGGTCGCCGGCGATGGCCACCAGATCGGCAAGAGAGCCCTTACCGGCCGCGTCCAGCACCACGTCGACACCGTGCGGAGCCAGTGGGGCAAGGCGATCGGCCAGCCCTGCCCCGTAGGTGACCGGTACGACGCCGAACTGCTCCAGGAAGCCGTGGTTGCCTTCGCTCGCAGTACCGATCACAGCGAGGCCGCGGGCGCGGGCGAGTTGCGCGGTAATAGTGCCGACGCCCCCGGCGGCGCCATCGATCAGCAGGGTCATGCCCTCGGCGGCTTCGAGGGCGTCCAGTACTCGCGTGGCCGTGTCGATGTTGCCTGCGGCGCCACCCGCTTCCTCGAAAGACCACGACTGAGGCTTGGGCGCCCAGGCTTCCAGTACGGCGTACTGGGCCACGGCGCCTCCCTGGTCCGCGAAGGGGACGAGGCCGAAGACCTCATCTCCCACGGCGGTGCCGGTCACCCCCTCTCCCACCTCGTCGACGATTCCGGCGGCATCCACGCCGGGGATCTGGGGGAAGTCCACGGTGGCGAGGTCCTGCAGCATCCCTGAGCGCAGGTACCAGTCAGAAGGGGTGACGCCGGTGGCACGCACCGCGATGCGGATCTGACCGGGCCCGGCGTGCGGCTCTTCGACTTCCTCAAGGCAAAGGACCTCGGAACCGCCATAGCGGTGGTATTGCACAGCAAACACGGACAACCTCCGTACATATGACACGTCTGACACGTCGTGCAGCAGGAGAACTCGCCATCGGTCAGCTCTGCGGCAGAGAGCTGACCGCGGGGCACCACGGCACCAGATCAAGCTAACCTTCTAAATGAACAGCCTCTTCCACTTGTGATTAAGTGGGAGACATGCCTGCTCAACCGTCTCGGAAGCCGCCTCCCTCCGCCTCCGACACCCCCGTCCCGGGGCAGAGAGCCGACGCCCGGCACAACCGCGCCCGGCTCCTCCAGGCCGCTCGCGAGGCGTACGCCCTCAACGGCACCGACGTACCGTCCAGCGCCATCGCCCGCAGGGCGGGCGTGGGTGCCGCCACCCTCTACCGGCACTTTCCGACCCGAGACTCACTGATCGCCGCGGCGTTCTCCGAACAACTCACCCAGTGCGTCTCAGCCGTCGACGAGGCCCTACAGGACGACGATCCCTGGCACGGTCTTCGCACCGCGCTCATCAAGGTGTGCAGCATGCAGGCCCAGGACCGCGGGTTCAGCGCCGCCTTCGTCTCCCAACTTCCCGACGCACCCGACGTCCAACGTGAACGTGCCCGCGCCGAGGCAGGCCTCGCCCAGCTGGTACAGCGCGCGAAGGACACCGGGCAGCTGCGCAAGGACTTCGACACCAGCGACGTCACTCTCCTGCTCCTGGCCAACAACGGCGTCATGCGAGAGTCCGTGGCGGCCTCCATGGCCGCATCCCGCCGCCTGCTCGCCTTCTTCCTCCAGTCCTGCCTGCCGACGGACGGCGCCCCCCTGCCCCAGCCCGCGTCACTCCGCCTTGACGACCTCTACAAGTCACCTGACCGAACCGGATGACCGGCACCATCCGCCGGGCGGCGCCCCTCTCACCGGACGGTTGCCCTCGCCTCAACTGATCAGCTCGCATGCTTGAGGTGTTCCGGCTGTGAGGTGCGCGGGCACCGCTCGTCTGCAGCATCGGAGCTGACCGCGACACCTCTCGTCGGCTGTCCTGCGTGGGTTTCCGGTTTCGTCATGTAGGGCTCAGAAACAGCTTTTGAGCGAAACCAGCCGAGGACCCCACGGGCGACCCCACGGACGATCCATGGACGACCCCACGGAGGAACCCACTCGCACTCCAGTACGTCTTCCCGCGTACGTGTTGGCGTTGACGGTCCCTGGAGGAACCCGGTGGAGCACAGGATGTTGGGGCAGCGGTACGAGCTGGTGGAGCAGCTCGGGCACGGTGGGATGGGAACGGTGTACCGTGCCGTCGACCACCGCTTGCGCCGTACCGTCGCCGTGAAGACCCTCTCCGCCGAGCTGGCGCTGCAGCCCGAGTTCCTCACCCGGTTCCAGCGCGAGGCGCACGCCGCCGCGGCGCTCAACCACCCGGGTGTGGCCACCGTTCATGACGTGGGGGAGGACGCCGCCGGCGGTGCCGCCGAGCCCTATCTGGTCATGGAGTACGTGGAAGGCAGAACCCTCAGCCATGTCCTCAAGGACGGCGCGCTGCCGGTGGCACAGGCGGTCGACTTCACGGGCCAGGTGCTGGAGGCCCTGGAGCACAGCCACCGGCACGCCATCGTGCACCGGGACATCAAACCCGCGAATGTCATGCTCACCGGCACGGGCAGGGTCAAGGTCGTCGACTTCGGCATTGCCAAGGCGCTCAGCGAGGCGGCCACCCGGCTGACCGGTACGGGCGTCGCGGTCGGCACCCCCGCCTATCTGGCCCCGGAACAAATCAACGGCGGCGAGACCGATCACCGTACGGATCTCTACGCCGTGGGCTGTCTGCTCTACGAGCTGCTGACGGGCCGGCCGCCCTACACCGGGGACTCCCCGTTCTCCGTGATGCACCAGCACCTGGCCGCGGAACCGATGCCCCCCTCCCGGCTCCGTCCGGACCTGCCGCCCGCCGTGGACGCGGTGATCGTCCAGGCACTGCGCAAGGCCCGGGAGCACCGCTTCGCGAGCGCGTCAACGATGCACGAGGCACTCGACGAAGCCGCCCGGACCACCCCACCCGCTCCCCCCACCCACACACCCACCGCCCTCGACCCGGCCGCACTCGGCTCCGCCGCAGCCGGCTCCGCCGCCCTCGGCCCCGCCGCCAGGGAGCCGGCCCCGGCGGCGGGTGCCGCGCCCGAGGCCAGAGCATCGGCCCCGGCGGCCGTCGCCTCCCCCGCGCCCCCCGGGTACGGACAGCAGGCGCCAACGCCCGCCCGCCCCAGGCCCGCCCGTGTGGTCTTCCGGCCGACGGCCGAAGGCGGGGTGGCACTGCTCGGCTGCTTCCTCTCCCTGGTGATATCCCGGACCGACATGATCGAGGCCGGCCAGTTCACCCGCGTCGCGCTGCTCGCCGCCGTCGCCGGGGCGGTGCTCCTGCTGTGGTCGGCCCGGCTCGCCTGTGCGGTGGCCTGGGGCCCGGTGGCGGAGGCCGTCGCCGTGTGGTCCGGGCTGGCCCGCGGCAATGTCGGCTGGGAAACCCACTACGTCATCATCGCCCTGGTCCTGGGCATCGTCGCCGCACTGTGCCTGGCCGCCGGATACAAGGACGAAGGCTCCGGCGGGTTTGCGCTCGTGGCGTTCTGGTTCACCGCCCTGGCCTCCGTCTGGTTCTTCCTGGACGATCTCCGCAAAATCGGTGTCTTCTACGTCCTCTTCCTGGGCGTCACACTCGCCCTCGCCGCCCAGGTACTCAAGTCCCGCATCCGCCGGCCGCCGGCCGGCCCCCTCGCCACCCCGCACCACCCGCCCACCCCGGCAGCCGACGTACCCAAGCCCCCGCAGAACCTGCCCACCGGCCACCGACGGGCACGGAACATCGCAGACCAGGCAGACCAACACGCCTGGCAGTAGGCAGAGTTGCGGGAGTAGGGGAGCGAGAGAGGAAGGGCAGCTCCCGTCGCGCGGAAAGCACGGACAGTACGGACTGTAAGGAATGCACGGATAGCACGGAATGCACGGACAGCACGGACAGCACGGGCAGCAAACAACCCGGCGGCCGCGCCCGTGCAGAGCCAGGAGATCAGGGCCGGCACCCGCGACGCGGGGAACCGCGGAGGCGATCCCCTCAGCGCGAGCCGCGCACACCGGCAGGCGACGCCGGTGTGCGCCCGGCCGTCAGCTGACGCACACAAGTCCCAGCAGACACACATGCGTCGGCGACGTCGGCTCGGCCGCCGGTGCGGTCGTCGATGCGGTCGGTGTGCTCGGCGCGGTCGACGTGGTCGGCGCAGGGTGCACGGGTGAGCTGCCTGCCCCCGAGCCTCCGGTGGAGGCCGGTGCGGTCGTCGCCGCCGGTGCCGCGACACCGGCGTGGTTGACTTGCGCCTGATGGTGCGAGGCGGGTGCGGTGTGCGGCGCCGTGCTCGGAGGCGTGGGGGAGTGCGACGGGGCGATGGAGTGCTGCTGCCCGGCCGTAGGGGCAGCGGGCGGCGCGGCGGTGTGCTGCTGACGGCCGGCCGTGTGGTGCGGATGCGTATCGGGGTGCTGTGCAGCCGCGGTGTCCGGCTGTTCCGACGACGAGGCGGCAGCCTCCGTACGCGGCGCGCCCACACTCCCCGGCTCCGGCGAGGAGGCCGCTTGCGCATGGCCGGTGGACGGCTTGTTCTGCAGCAGGGAGAAGGTCAGGCCACCGCCGACAAGGGCAAAGGCCGTCGCGGCCGCGGCCCGGCGCCGGTGCTTCTTCCACCGGGCCAGCTGCCGACGCCGGGCCGCCCGGCCCTGCCCGGTAGCAGTGGCGACTCCGGCACCGCCGGTTGCACCGGCACCCGCCCTCACATCATCTTCGAACTCTTCGAACTCTTCGAGATCTTCGAATGCACTGCTGCCGGGCTGCGCGGCACCGGACGGCTGAGCGACGTGCCGCTGAGTGCCCTGATCGACACCGAAGCCGACGGAGCCCTGGTGGTGGGCGCCGAGGCCGAAGGCTTCCTCCGCATGCCATGCCTCCCACGCCGCGCCCGCGGACATCGCGCGCTGATGGCGGTGGCTGGGCGGGGCTATGTCCGGCGCGTAATCCCCACATCCCGGACACACGAGTGCCCCGTTGAGACTCCGACGGCACGACGAGCAGTAGTCCATCTGCGATCTTTCTGTGCTGACTGCGCCGCCAGGGACGCCGGCGACATGATCAAGCTCGCACGCGGGATCGAGCGGGCAGCAACGCTAACGGCCCCCACCGGGGGCAACGCGAAGACCGTGTGACGCTTCGGTGCAGATTCCTCACCGCCGACTTTCAGCACTCCGGACATGTGCCGACGAATCCCGGGATGGGCCACTGGACGCGACAGCGGATTGCAGCCTTGGGAAGCCGGCCCGGTGGTCGGCGTTCGAACTGTGGAATGCCGCCATGGAGGCGGGCGGTACGGACAGCCCACACCGGATCGGTCCGCGGAGCCGGTCCGCGGAGCCGGTGCGAGATCCATGACGGAATGCAGTGCGAGCTCCATGACGGAATGCAGTGCGAGCTCCATGACGGAACGGGCAGGCCGGGCCCCGCGTACGGCCGGCTCCTCCCCTCGCTCCGGCCGCCCCGTCAGGTCGGCGCCGCATCTGATTCGGACGCCTCCTGGAATCGCGCGAGCATCTCCGGGGACCAGGTCAGGCTGCCGTCCTGCAGATCGCTGAGCACCCCTCGCAGCCAGCGCTCCTCGGCGTCGAGGACGGTGAGCAGATACTCGTTCTCGATCAGCGTGATGCGCGGCAGCCCGGCCGGGGCGTCGGCGGACTGGCGCTCCAGGTCTGCGTGCCGGGCGGCGAGTCGCGCCGCGCGCCGTTCCAGGAGGGGCGCCACCTCGTCCGGGGCGAGCATCAGCATGTTCGACAGCGCTGCCGGGAACAAGGGGAACTCCGCCTTGGGCACCGCCAGCATCTGCTCCAGCCACTCGCGGGTGGCGGCCCGGCCCTCATCGGTGACCTCGTAGACGGTCCGCTCCGGCGGCCGGGCAGCCGGTGCCCGGCGTGGTGATGGCGGACGGCGCCGGCAATCACCTCGCAGGCTTCGACGGTTTCCCCGAACTGCCTGCCACACTGACGCTGCCGCGCGAACGGCTGTTCCGGGCGCTGACCGACAGCGCGGTCGCCGCGGGCGTCCGGTACGCGTACGGCAAACGCCTGGTCGCCGCCGAGGAGACGCCCGACGGCGTGACCGCCCACTTCGCCGACAAGACCTCCGCGTCCGCCGACATACTGATCGGCGCCGACGGCATCCGTTCCACCGTCCGCACCGTGATCGACCCGCACGCACCCGTCCCCGAGTACAGCGGCGTGCTGAGCTTCGGCGGCTACGCGGCGGTGGACGGTGCGGACCGGTGCGAACCGGGCACCATGTACTTCGCGTTCGGCCGCGCCTTCATGGGCTACTGGCGGGGTCCGGACGGGCGGCTGATCTGGTTCGCCGGACTGCCCATGGACACCCCGCCGAGCCCGGCCGACCTGGCGCGCGTGCCCGCCGCCGAGTGGCTGGGCCGGCTGCGTGCCCTGTACGCCGGACATGTCCCCGGCGAGCGGCTGCTTCGGCACACCGGCCCCGGCGAGCTGATGGTGGCCGGCCGGATGGAGCGCATGCCGTCCGTCCCGCACTGGTACCGCGGCCGGATGGTGCTGGTCGGAGACTCGGTGCACGCCCCGTCCTCCAGCTCCGGACAGGGCGCCTCGCTCGCCATCGAGAGCGCGGTCGAGCTGGCCCGCTGCCTGCGGGATCTGCCCACGCCCGGCGAGGCGTTCGCCGCCTACGAGGCCCTGCGCCGCCCGCGCGTGGAAGCGATCGGCCGCAACGCCGCAGCCGTCAACAAGGTCAAGGCCGGCAAGAGCGACGCTCCCGCGCCGGCCTTCCCCACCCCTGAGGACATGCTCCGCCCGCTCCACTTCCATCGGATCGCCTGGCAGGAGAAGGCCGGCGTGAGGTGAAGGTGACGGGGGACGGCATGGCCTGACGGAATCCAGGAACGAACGTCCAGGTACGGCGACGCCCGCGATCCGGCCCGGGTAGGCGGTCCTCGGCGCCGGGCTTCCCTTTCGGTCATCCGGTGGGCGGCCCGACAGGCTGCGGCTGTCACGGCGAACACTGGCGGAACTGCCCGGGTACGCGCAGAAGTGGCCGGAGCAGCGGACCTTTTGGCCCCCACACCACTACACCACCGCGGCCCCCGAATCAGCGGGGGGCCTGGAAAGCGGGGACGGCCGGCCGCTCGGGAGCGGCGGCCCCGTGTAGGCGGCGGGTGCTGCCCACCTGGCATCGCCGGGAGGCGTGTCCGCGTACCCATGTACGGGATGCCCCGGTACGCCTCCAGGACGGGCGGGGACCTTTGACCCGTCCCGGTGCTGTCAGCTGTGTCCGGTGAGCTGTTGCCCGACCCCGAGCCGGCGCAGGCCGGCGAGGACCTGCGGGTCCTGGGCGTCGAGCCAGTCGCAGAGCTGGCGGAAGGAGACCAGCCGGACGTCCTTGCGCTTCTCGTCGGCGATGCGCTTGACCGCCTCCTCGACGGCGTCCATGTAGATGCCGCCGTTCCACCGCTCGAAGTGGTTGCCGACGAAGAAGGGGGCCCGGTTTGTCTCGTACGCCCGCTGGAAGCCGGCGACGTAGGCGTCGGTGGCCTGCCGGCGCCAGCGCGGGTAGTTGGCCGGCGGGCCCTTGGTGGAGTTCTTCGACTGGTTGTACAACATGTTGTAGTCCATCGAGAGGACCCCGGAGCGGAGCCCGGCAAACGGTATCGACTGGAGCGGGAAGTCCCAGATGCCGTGCTTCTTGGTGGGCCAGACCTGGAGGCCGCCCGGGGAGCTGGCGTCGTACCGCCAGCCGCGCTTGCGCGCCGTGGGCAGCAGATTGTCCTGGCCGAGCAGGCACGGCGTACGGCCGCCGACGAGTTCCTTGCTGTAGTCGAACGGCAGCGATTCGAGGTCGGTGAAACCGGTGTTCGTCCGCCACTTGGTGACGAAGTCCATGGCCTGCTCGATCTCGGAGTCCCACTGGGCGGGGGTCCAGTGGGCGACCGAGCCCCTGCTGGTTCCGCAGAAGTGGCCGTTGAAGTGGGTGCCTATCTCGTGGCCTTCCAGCCACGCCGCGCGCACGTTCTTCAGCGTCTCCTTGATGTGGGCGTCGGTGAGATAGCCGATGTCGGAGGCGCCGACGGGGTTGTTCGGCGGGCGGTACAGGCGCTTCTTCGACTCGGGCAGCAGGTACAGCCCGGAAAGGAAGAAGGTCATCGAGGCGTTGTGGTCCTGGGCGAGCTTGCGGAACCGCGGGAAGAGGCCGTTGCCCACCTCCCCGGCACCATCCCAGGAGAAGACGACGAACTGTGGTGGTTTCTGGCCCGGCGCCAGCTTCTCCGGCGCGGGCGGCTGGTGGGGCTGCTTTCCGGTGTATGCGGTGGAGCCGTCGCCTATCGGCTTGCCCTTCGCCGTCTGTCCGGGCTCGGCTCCGACCGTGTCGGAAGCCGACGAGCCGGAGGCCGAGCAGCCGGCGACGGAGAGCGCGGCTGCGGCTCCTATCCCGAGTCCACATATGCCCCGGCGGCTGAATTCACGCATAACGGTCCCCATCGCATTCGTTCGAAGTTCTGGTATGTGGGACGCCCGGAGAAATGGGGCGCCCAGAAAGTCGGGGCGGCGGATGCCAGGTCCGCTTCGATCCCTGAAGAAGAATTCTCAACGGAGGGCCGCAGGCAACTCATTCTCCGAAGCCATGGGAGGACTTCGGGAGCCCGGCACTCCGCAGCGAACTATGCGACGTCCGAACCAGAAAGGGAGAAGGCAACCCCGCCGAGCAGGCGGTCGGCCCGGCGATCGCCCTCAGCGGCTCCAAGGCCGTCTACGCCGGGATCAACCCCAAGACCACCAAGGGCAACGGCGGCGTCGAGTTCAGCGTGAGGTCCACCGGTGTGGTCACCGGCCCGTCCGCGCACAGCAACGCGTCGGTCCGCTCCAACGGCGTGTCCCCGCGCACGGCCGGGCAGTCGAAGAGGCCGTTCCGGACGGGTGACGCCACCGCGGGAACGCTTCCCGCCGGGCGCCGGGTTGCAGCAGACTCATACCCCAAGGCCTTCGTGCTGATCCTGTGCTACTTCGGTCGGAGCACAGGATCAGACGAAGGCCGTGTTCACGTCCCCGCAATCCTTGTACGAGCGATTACGTCCGGGGAATCGTTCAGGGTCAGACCATGGAGAACAAGCTCAGCGCATCCACTCAATGTAGTAGTTGGGGAGTCCGGGCTTGGGGTCGCTCTGGCAGGTGGCCTCGTGGTACTTGGGGTTCAGCGGCAGGTCACTCTGCAGCTGGTCGACGCACTGCTGAAAGGAGTCGTACGACTGGCCACCGACCTGCACCCAGCCGTCATTGGGCTGGGTGTCGGCGAAAGCGGCCGTGGCGGTCAGCGGCATGGTGACCGCGGCGGCGCCCACGGCGAGACCGAGAGCGATACGAGTGCGCCAGGACTTCATGAATTCCTCCATTGGTTGTTTTCCGGTCGTTCTCCGCACAGCTCTCCTGGAGAGACGCTGCGGCCGAAAGCCGCCTGAGCTGTGCGTCGTTCACCAGGTTTGATGCGCTCGCCGGGCCAGAAGTTCACTGGGTGGTGAACTTTTCCGGCCAGTGCTGTCCGGGGGCCGGGGCCCTCGTACGAGCTGGTCGGCACGTCCGCGCACCGGTAGATCGGGGAGCGGTCCATGGGGCGCGGATGGCGCAGGGTGCGGGGCTTACGGGTGGTACTTCTCCTCGACCGTCTCGGCGGCACCGGACTTGGTGCTCATGGTGACGCGGACGGTCACGCTGCTGGTCTTCGCAGCCTTCTCCAGCTGGTCCACGGTGCACTTCGAGGTGCCGTAGCCGTCCTTGCCGATGGACACGCTGCCTGCGTCGTCGGAGCAGATCGCGGCCGCGCCGAGGATCTTTGTGGCGTTGGCGACGAAGAACGCCTGGTCCATGCCGCCGCCCTGGGGCTTGACGATCAGCTTGCCGGGTGCGAGGTACTCCAGTGTGCCGACGAGCGTGCGGTGGTTGCCCGCGTGGGCGACGCCGCCCCCGGCGGCGGACCCGCTGCCGGTGTGGGCGGACCCGCTGCCGGTGTGGGCGGCGGACGACGCCCCGGTGGACTTGGCGCCGTTCTGGCCCTGCGAGCCGGAGTGGTCCGAGGAGGAGCCGCTCGTGCGCGGGGCCGAGGCCGAGGCCGAGGCGTGCTGCGAGTCGGACGCGGTCGAAGAACCCGAGGAGCCGGCGGCCCCCGCCGCCCCGGAGCCCTGCCCGCAGGCCGTGGCACCCAGGCCCAGCGCCGCCGCGGCGACGATGGTGGTGGCGAGGCGGCGGCCGGCCCGCCCGCGGAAGCGGTTGGCGGCGGTGGCGGTGTTCATCGTGTACTCCTGTTGCTCTGTTCTCTTCGCTCCCGGACGACAACCAGCTTCGAAGACCGGGCTGGCGTTTTGCTAACGGACGACTAATGCGGCGCAGCGGCGCACCGCAGCGCGCTTGTCGCCGACGCCATCAGCGCCGCCGGCCTTGGGCGTTCAGGCGTGACTGTCTTGATGGGACCAGACGCTGAGGGACCACTTCGACGAGGAGAGGGGAGGGGCCGAGGGGCCGAGGGGGCAAGGGGCCGCTCGCAGAGGAGGACTCGGAAGCTGGAGCTGACGACGCCTCAAAGACGTAAGACGTTCCTCAGAACGACGTCGAGCCGATCGGCGACGTCGGTTTCTGCCCCGGCGTATCCCGGATCCGCCGGATCAGGTGACCGCTGAAGTGTTGCGGGCGGACGCTGGTTGATGTCGGGTGTCGTGCGAGGGGCCGGCGCCTGCGGCGGGGTGGCGGGAGAAGGTCCGTGCCGCGTCGAGGAGGTGGCACAGGCGGAAGCTGTCCGGGGCGACGGCGGTGACGAGTGCGGCGGGGCCGGCGAGCGGGGTCAGAATGGCCTGGCCGTCTTCCGGTGCGGTTCCGATGAGTTGGACTTCGGGGGGCGCGTCCTCGTAGGCCGGGTCGACGATCAGGAGCTGCCCGGCCGCACGGTGGCCCGCGAGGACGGCTGGGCCGTCCCAGCCGGGTGCCCCCGGCCCGTACTCGGTCTGTTGGTCCAGAAGCGTACGCCCGCCACGTCGCACGGTAAGGCGGGTTGCCACATGGCCGGGCGGCTCGCCCGTGCGCCCGAGGATCTGCTCTTCACGTAGGACGAGTTGTGCGGTGGGGGCGAGGTCGACGGTCCAGGTCTGGCGCAGGTTGCAGCCTGCTGCACAGATCAGCGGCTTGGGGAGCCAGTGGAGCCGTGCCTGCTCCTCGACGGTGAGTTGCACATCGTAGGTGGCGTGGAAGGGGGTGGGCCCGCGCAGAGCGAGGGTCGCGGCGGCGGAGGTGATGTGGAGCGCCGTGCCTTGCCGGGCGGTGGCTTCGATCCGTAGCCGGTCGCCGCCGAGGGGGGCGGTCATGGCACCGATGATGCACACTCGCGCCTCGGTGCCGCGCGAGCGCAGGCGTCGCAGTTCGAAGGGGCCGTCACCGTCGAGGACGGGCAGTGTGGTGGTGCCGCCCCTGGCGGCTGTCACGAGGCGAGCGGTGGCACACACGCCCACCGCAGGGCCCTCGGGCGGCGGCATGGTTTCCGAGGGTGTGAGGGTCATGCAGGGCCCGCGGTCCAGTCGGTGAGGCGTTCGCGGACCCAGTCGGCGACCTGCTTCACGCCGCCCTCGGCCTTGAGGGAGGTGAAGACGACGGGGAGTTCGCCGCGCTGGGCCTTGGCGTCGCGGGCCATGCCTTCCAGGTCGGAGCCGACGTACGGGGCCAGGTCGGTCTTGTTGATGACGAGCAGGTCGGAGGTGGTGACGCCGGGGCCGCCCTTGCGGGGAATGTCGTCGCCGCCGGCGACGTCGATGACGAAGATCTGGGCGTCGACCAGGCCCTTGGAGAAGGTGGCAGTGAGGTTGTCGCCGCCGGATTCGACCAGGACGAGGTCGAGCGCTCCGACCGTGTCCGCCAGGTCCTCGACGGCTTCGAGGTTGGCGGAGATGTCGTCGCGGATGGCGGTGTGCGGACAGGCCCCCGTCTCGACGGCGGTGATCCGCTCGGCGGGGAGTACGGCCTCGCGGAGCAGGAATTCGGCGTCCTCGCGGGTGTAGATGTCGTTGGTGACGACGGCGATGGACAGTTCGTCGCGCAGCGCGCGGCACAGCGCGGCGACGGTGGCGGTCTTGCCCGAGCCGACCGGGCCACCCAGGCCGATGCGCAGCGCACGGCGGGAACCGTCGGGGCGGTGGGGGCCGGCACTGGAGGTGTGGCGCTCGGGGAACGTCTCTGCGTGGTCGAGGTGCATGGAGTCTCCGGGGTTTGTGGTGTCGCGTGGTCAGGAGGCGAAGAGGCGTACCGGCCAGGCGGCGTGCTGCTGTGCGGTGATGTCCAGCAGCGGCGCGGAGGCGGCGGGCAGTGCGCCGAGCCCTTCTTCGGGGATGCGTTCGGCGGCCGCGGTGGCTGCGGCAGCGGTCCGGTCGAGGTCGGCGGCAAGACGAGCGAGGACCGCTGTGGCGTCGAACGGGTCCAGGCTGAGCAGCCGGACCGCCGCCGTGGCCGGCCCGCTGACGGTTTCGTACGCCACCGCATACGCGGCATCCACCGGTGCCAGTCCGGCCGATCGCGCGGCCAGGCCCAGCACCACCGGCTGGTGTGCGCCCCGCGGCCGAGCCGCGGCCAGTGCATCCAGCTCGGCCGAAGGCCAGGTGGCGCGGGCTGCCCGCATCATCTGCCGTCCGAGTTTGCGGGCGGTGGCCCGAAGGGCCTGCACCGGGGTGCGGGCGTCGGCGGCCTCATCCAGCTCCAGCGGGTCGTGGCCGGCGGCGGCCGAGGCGGCCAGGGCCGCCGCGACCAGGCCCGCGGTGTGCAGCCGTCCCCGGCAGAAGTCCTCCAGCGAGTCCGCATCCTTGATGCGGCCCGCGGCAACGGCGGGCTCGGCTCCACCGGAGTGTGCGTGCCCTCCGGCGGGGAACCGGCCGTCGGCCAGGATGAACAGCGCTGCGCGGTTCATCGTTCGCAGGTCACCTTTCGTTCCTCTTGCCCATGGCTCACCTTCCGCGTCACCGAGTGGTGCCCTTTCGGGACTCAGAAGAGGAAGTACCGCTGTGCCAGGGGCAGTTCGCAGACGTAGGCACGGTCGACGATCTGGTCTTCGACGAATGTCGTCACATCCGTCACCTTCGCGCCGCCGATGATGACCTCGTAGGTGTCGGCGTCGATACGGACGTCGGGGGTGGCGTTGTTCTCCTTCATGTCCTTCTTGAAGACGCCGCGCGTGCTGGTGATGGCCTTGAACTCCTTGTTCAGCTTGCGCCGTTCGGAGCGCTCACTGCCGTCGGCCTTCTTGCCTGCGGCGTCGTCGGCCTCTTGGGCGGCGAAGTTGTCGATGGCCCGTTGGGTGACGAAGTTGTAGGAGATGGCACCGGGCGCCAGGCCGGTGGCTCCCCACATGGGGCGCGGCAGGACCGGCTGGGGGGTGGGGATGGAAGCGTTGGCGTCACCCACCTGCGCGTACGCGATCTGTCCGCCCTTGATGACCATGTGCGGCTTGACGCCGAAGAACTTCGGCTCCCACAGCACCAGGTCGGCCAGCCTGCCGGTCTCCACCGATCCGACCACCTTGTCGATTCCCTGGGCGATGGCCGGGTTGATGGTGTACTTCGCGACGTAACGACGGGCGCGCCTGTTGTCGGCCGGCGGCAGCTCAGGCTCCGGTGTCTTGTCCTCCACCTCCGCCTTGTCCTCCGCCTTGTCCTCCGCCTTGTCCTCCGGCAGGTCCTCCGCCAGGAAGCCGCGGCGTACCTTCATGACGTGCGCGGTCTGCCAGGTGCGCATGATCATCTCGCCGATACGGCCCATGGCCTGGGCGTCCGAGGACATGATCGAGATGGCGCCGAGGTCGTGCAGGATGTCCTCGGCGGCCATCGTGGAGGGCCTGATCCGGGAGTCCGCGAAGGCCAGGTCCTCCTCGACCTTCGGGTTGAGGTGATGGCAGACCATCACCATGTCGAAGTGCTCCTTGACCGTGTTGACGGTCAGCGGGCGGGTGGGATTGGTGGAGGCGGGCAGTACGTTGCCCTCCTGCACCATTTTGATCATGTCGGGCGCGTGTCCGCCGCCGGCGCCTTCGACGTGGAAGACATGGATGGACCGGTTCTGGATGGCGTCGATGGTGTCCTGGACGAAGCCGGCCTCATTCAGCGAGTCGGCATGGAGCGCAAGCTGGACGCCGGTCTCCTCGCAGACCTCCAGGCATTGGCCGATGACGGCCGGGGTGGCACCCCAGTCCTCGTGCACCTTGAACCCGATGACGCCGGCGTTCACCTGGTCTTCCATCGACTTCTTCGACATGGTGGCGCCTTTGCCGAGCAGCCCGATGTTGACCGGGAACGCGTCCAGCGACTCGAAGGCGCGGTCGAGGTGCCAGGCTCCGGGTGTGACGGTGGTGGCGGTGCTGCCCTCCGCCGGTCCCGTGCCGCCGCCGATGAGGGTGGTGACACCCGCGGCCAGTGCCTCATCGATCTGGTCGGGGCAGATGAAGTGGACATGGGTGTCGATGCCGCCGGCGGTGAGGATCCTGTCCTTGCCCGCGATGACCTCGGTGTCCGGACCGATGACGAAGTCGGTGGGCGTCGGGCCGATGCCGTTGTGGCTGTCGGCGTTCTCGTGCAGGGGGTTCATGGTCTCGGGGTTGTACGCCTTGCCGAGCGCGACGATGTTGCCGTCACGGATGGCGACATCGGCCTTGACGATGCCCCAGTGGTCCAGCACGACGACCCCGGTGATGACGGTGTCAGGGGGCAGGACACGGCTGCCGGCTGCTTTGTCGGTGACGCCGGGGTCACGCGGCGCGATGGACTGCCCCATCGATTCCCGGATCACCTTGCCACCACCGAAGACCATCTCGTTGCCGCTGCGTTCGGGACCGCCGGACCAGTCGTCCTCGATCTTGATCTGCAGCGCCGTGTCGGCGAGGCGGATGCGGTCGCGGGTCGTCGGGCCGAACCGGTCCGCGTACGCGGCGCGGGGCAGGGGGGCGAAGGGCGTCAGCTCTTCCTGGCAACAGGAGCAGTCGGGGCACCGAGCCATGGAATTCACACCTGCTTCTTCTCGAACGAACCCCTGGTGTTTCTGAGCGAGCCCTTGATCTTCTCGGGCAGTCCCTTGACCTTGCCGCGCAGACCGTGGACCACCTGCTCGCCCTCGATGGGCACGAGCTCCACCTCTTGCTCGATGCCGGGCTCGAAGCGGATGGAGCTGCCGGCGGGGACGTTCAGACGCATGCCCCACGCGGTCTTCCGTTCGAACTTCAGCCCGTCGTTGGCCTCGGCGAAGTGATAGTGGGAACCGACCTGGATGGGGCGGTCCTCCGGGTTCTTGACCTTCAGCTTTGTGACCTTGCGGCCCTTGTTGAAGACCACCACCTCGTCTCCCTCCCGGGAGGAGAAGTCCACCTTCCCCGGCCAGACGGTCGGTTCTTCGTCCTTGCCCGCTTCAGGAAAGGGGCCGTGGAGGGTGACCAGCTTCGTGCCGTCCGGGAACGTGGCCTCCACCTGCACGTTCTCGATCATCTCGGGCACGCCTTCCATGACCTCCTCCCGGGTCAGCACCTTCCGCCCGGAAGACATGAGGTCGGCGACGGTCCTGCCGTCCCGAGCCCCCTCAAGGACATGCACGATCAACAGCGCCATCGTCTCGGGGTAGTTGAGTCGCACCCCCCGAGCCCGACGCTTCCCGGCGACATCCGCCGCCAAATGAATCATCAGGCGTTCTTGCTCATGTGGAGTCAGATGCATGGTCCCGTCCTGCGTTTGCCCTACCCCAAAGCTTGTGCACTGGGGCTCTTGCTCCGGGGTGCCGGCGACGCGCCATCAGCAGTCAGGGTGTGAAGACAGCCAGACTGTTACGGGCGCGGCAGCACTGATGCGGACACGGCCGACCTCTGTCGCATGTCGACAGTCCGATGGTTCATTCCGGTAATTCCGGGCGGGAGTGGCGACACCCCCGCCGACCGGATCACGACACCCCTACCGACCGGATCACGGCACCCCTACCGACCGGATCAGGGGCGCGGTCTCGCCCCCGCCACCACGGGCCAGGCTCAGAGCGCTGTCGGCAGCGATCCTTGAGCAGGCGCCCCGCCGGAATTCGCGGGGCGCACTGTGATCGCATGGCGCCGATGAGCCGGCTGTCGCAGTCACCACTGCGGTAATTGACGGCAATTGCGCCGAACCGCACATGACTGCCGCCGGGCTCGCATGGAGTCCGAGTCACGGTGGTGGTGTCGCGAGTGGGGCTGCGTCCGTACCCGCAGCTCCAAGCACCGGCGAAAGGCCGATGCCCTCGGCGATGACGGCCGTGACGGCACGCCGCATGCTCCACCTCCGATGGGAGGATCGCGTCCGCGAACCCCCGCTCACGAAAAGTAATGGAGTGGATGTGCTGTGTCGCCGGAGCGTGGGGGCAAGATCGATGACGCAGTGCGCCGTTCACGCCCTTGTGGCAACGCGGGCTCTCAAGTAGGTGACCGGGAACGGAGGGCGGGCCGCGGCCGGCCGGGGCGGCTGCGGCCCCGGGCCGCCTCGTCAGCTCCGGCGGCGAGACGGCGAGACGGCGGCGGGGGCCGCGGCTTTCACCCGCTCCGCCCAGCCGTCGCCATAACAGACCGCGGTGGCGCCCAGCGCGGAGAGGCGCTCGACGTCGTGCTCGCCGACGGTCCCGACGACGGTGATGCCGCGGGCGACGGCCAGTTGCACCGCGATGGTGCCCACACTGCCCGCGGCGCCGTGGACGAGCAGGGTCTGCCCGGCCTGCGCACCCAGCTGCCGCAGGACGCGGGAGGCGGTCTCGCCAACCGTGACCAGCGAGGCGGCGGCCTCCCACGACAGGGCCCGGGGCCGGGCCACCGGCCGCTCCAGCAGGGCGTACTCGGCGTAGCTGCCGCCGACGGTGGCACCGAGGACCTCGTCCCCCACGGCCGCACCGGCTCCCTCGCCGACGGCATCGACGACACCGGCCGCGTCCAGGCCGGGGACCACGGGGAAGTGTGCCGGAGCGGCCTTCGCCATCAGACCGGAACGGATCTTGAGATCGAGGGGGTTCACGGAGGCGGCCCGCACCCGGATCCGGACCTGGCCCGGCGCGGGCTGTGGCGGGGTGACCTCCGACGGCCGCAGCACCTCGGGCGCGCCGTACTCGGAGAAGGTGATTGCTTTGGACATCGGAAACTCCCGGGGTAGGGGGGCGAGCGGAGAGGGACCGCACGCGCTGTGACTGACTGTGCGGCTGCCTCGGCACAGTCGCCGGTCAGGCGGTGAGGGTGGGGTAGTCGGTGTAGCCGCGGTGGTCGCCGCCGTAGAAGGTGGCCTTGTCGGGGTCGTTGAACGGACCGCCGGAGGCGAGACGCCGGGGCAGGTCGGGGTTGGCCAGGAACAGCGCCCCGTAGGCCACCATGTCCGCGCTCCCGTCCTCGATCAGCCCCAGCGCGTCGGGGCCGGTGGCGTCGGGGTAGGTGAAGGGGTTGAGGACGAACGTGCCGGGCCAGCTCTTGCGCAGCCGCGGGGTCAGGTCGCGGTTCGGCCCTTCCATCAGGTGCAGGTAGGCGAGGTCCAGGCCGGCGAGCCGGTCCAGCAGGGCGAGGTAGACCTCGTCCGGGGTGTCCTCGGAGATGTCGTTGAACTGGTTCCCGGGCGAGATCCGCAGGCCCAGCCGGTCGCCGCCGATCGCCTCGGCCACGGCGGTGACGACCTCGACGGCGAAGCGGATCCGGCCCTCGGTGGTGTTGCCCCAGGCGTCGGTGCGGCGGTTGGTGTTGGGTGCGAGGAACTGGTGGATCAGGTAGCCGTTGGCGCCGTGCAGCTCCACGCCGTCGAACCCGGCCTCGACCGCGTTGCGGGCGGCGTCGGCGAAGTCGGCGACGGTCTGCCGGATCTCCGCCTCGCTCAGCTCCTTCGGCGTCACGAACTCCTTCGGCCCCTCGTGGGTGTAGACCCGCCCCTCGGCGGCCACCGCCGACGGCCCCACCGGCACCAGCCCGTCGGGCAGCAGGCTCGGGTGCCCGATCCGGCCGGTGTGCATCAGCTGCGCGAAGATCGCACCGCCCTCGCGGTGCACGGCATCGGTCACCGTCCGCCAGGCCCGCACCTGGCCGGGCGTGTGCAGGCCGGGGGTGTCGGGGTAGCCCTGGCCGAGCGGCGAGGGCTGGATGCCCTCCGTGACGATCAGCCCGGCGGCGGCCCGCTGCGCGTAGTACGTCGCCACCAGCTCGGTGGGCTCGGCGCCGGGACCGTAGGCGCGGCTGCGGGTCATCGGCGCCATCACGAGGCGGTTCGCCAGGCGCTTGCCGCCCAGGGCGATCGGATCGAAAGCAGTGGTCATGGGTCTCTTCCTCCGGGTGAGTGGTGCTCCGCGGCCGGGCGCTCACGAGCCCGCACCAGCAGATGCCTGCCTGAACAAGTAAATCACCTGTCCGAACAGTTAACTGCCCCGAATCCCTTCCCGCTTTCCCATGTGAAGCACGTAACACAGTGCTGCCGGTCCGTATGTGCCCAGGTAGCGGCGTAGGTGCCGCCGGGCATCGCGTCGGAAGGTGTCGGAAGGTAGGCTTATGCTGCCTAAGCAGGAAAGTGAGGTTCGGATGACGCAGTCCACACCGGAAGCCGGGAAGGGCCCCGCAGAGGCGGGGCGGGAGGTCACCGTTCCGGTACCGGCCGCGGCCGGCGGCGGGCCGGTCAGTCACGCGATCTTCCGCCTGGCCCGCCTGCACCGCATGTTCGCCGGACAACTGCTGCGCCGGATCGGCCTGCACCCGGGCCAGGAGCTGGTGATGATGCACCTGTGGGAGCTCGGCCCCCAGAGGCAGGCCGACCTGGTGCGGCTGATGGACTCCGACGCCGCCACCATGACCCGCACCGTCCGGCGCCTGGAGCAGGCCGGCTTCGTCCGCCGCCGCCCCTCGCCCACCGACAAGCGCGCCTCACTCATCGAACCCACGGCGGCCAGCCATGCCCTGCGCCGCGAGGTCGAGCAGGTCTGGAGCCACCTGGAGGACCTCTCCACGGCGGGCCTCTCCGCCGACGAGCGAACCGCCGCCCTGCACACCCTCGAACGCCTGGAACAGAACCTCGTCCAGGCTGCCGCTGATCCTGACGGGGCATGCGGGGGGAATGAGCGCCTCGACGGCTGCAATGGCAGCAAAAGGGATGCCGGCAAAGGAGATTGACGACACATCAGCGTCTACCCGCAGTGTTGCCGACGCCCTGGAATCTCTACGTCCAACACTTCCCGGATGGCCGTGCCCCGGTGCGGCGCTCGCCGCCGGCAGGCACTCGCCGAGATCCCACGGCGCACCCTCTCCCGGGGCGCGCCGGATGCCCTCCGGCCTCATCCGGCACGACACCGGCGCGGCCGTCGCCACGACCGGCTGAACCGGGCCGCCGCGACGGCCCGGTTCAGCCGGTGAGGGGGTCGGCAGGTTGTGTCGTTCGCGGCGCCGGGGATTCCTCCGGGAGATTGCGGCACCACGTCTCCCTGGCACGCAGCGCGCCGAGGAGTCCCACTGCGCTGAAGGCGACGGGGAGCAGCAGGGCCAGGCGGTAGCCGTGCAGATCAGGTGGGCCCGCCGCAGGGTGCGTGAGGTCGACGATCCAGCCGAAGAGCGGCTGGATCGCGGCGGAGGCGGCGAAGACTCCGGTGTTGGCCACCGCCAGGACTGTGGCGGAGATGCTGTTGGGCACCAACTCCTTGAGGGTGGCGAAGGACACGGTGACCTGCGAGGCGGCGAGGCCGACGAGCAGGTAGAGCGCCAGGCCGCTCCAGCCGGGCCGCCACGGGGCGAGTCCCAGCAGGAGCCAGCCGGCGAGCGCGGCGGCGGAGGAGGCCAGCAGGAGCGGCTTGCGCCGTCCGATCCGGTCCGACAGGAGGCCGATCAAGAAAGAGCCGATGCCGTAGGTGGCGAGGGCGAGCGTGGTGTACAGGGCCGCGTGGGAATTGGAGAGGTGGAAACCGTCGGTCAGTACGGGGACGCCCCACAGGCCGGAGAAGGCGTAGAAGGTCCCGTTGGTCCCGATGGTGCACCAGAAGACCGGCCACAGCTCCCGTCGCCCGAGAACGTGTCTGATGCTTCGCCAGGCACCGGCGGACGAGCCGCCGGTGCGCGGTGCGGGGGCGGTGGTTGTGCCGGGACGGTTGCGTACGAGCAGCAGGACCGATGCCGCCAGCAGGAACGAGATGACCGCGGCCGAGGCGAAGATGGTCCGCCACGACAGGTGCTGGAGCAGCCAGGCGGAGGGGCTGCCGGCGAGGACGCTTCCGATGTTGGCGAGCAGCATCGTGAGGCCGGTGATGGCGCCGTAGTGCCGGGCGGAGAACCACTCCGCATTGTTCTTCATCACACCGACGAAGACCACCGATAGCCCGAGCCCGGTCAGCACCGGCCCCAACGACGCCTGGAGCAGGTTGTGCGCCGTTGCCTGTGCGGCAGCGCCCACCGCGGTCACGAAGGAGCCCGCGGCGACGCACAGGCGCGTTCCCCAGCGGTCGACCAGCAGGCCCGCCGGGATCTGCGCCGCGGTGTACACCCAGAAGTGCCACGCGGCGAGCACGCCGAGCTGTGCGGCGGACGCGCCCAGCGACGCGCTCAGTGACTGGGCGAACGTGGCCGGCGCGAACCGATAGAAGAAGCCCGACAGGAAGCAGGCGGTGAGAACGGTGTAGCCGCTCCACCGCATGACGTGGAAGCGGCGTTCAGCCGGCATGGAGAACCTGGTCGAGGATCCAGTTGTCCAGGCGGTGCACGACGTGCTCTTCGGGAACGTAGCAGCCGGGCGTCGAGGCATTGAGTCCCTTCTGCTGGTATTCGGTGATCCAGTCGTCCTCTTCGACGACTTGGTTGAGCCGCTTGTAGTAGTGCTTGGAGACCTCGTCGAAGTCCTCGCGTTCCAGGGTCGACGCGGGGAAGGAGTAGCCGACGCGGACCCGGGTGCGGGTCGCGGAGTCAGGGATCTTGTGGATCCACCACATGACGTCCTGTGCGGTGACGAGGAAGAAGCCGGGCAGCAGGATCGAGAAATGCGTGCCGCGGGCGGCCTTGCCGGTCAGCCCCTCGATGTGGGGGAAGCCGCTGTCCCGTTCGCCCGGGTACAGAGCGGGTGTGTGGGGCGACTCGTGGTAAACACCGATCCAGTGGCCCTCGGACTCCGACACGGTGACGGGCTGCTCGCCTATCGACCCGCGGTGGATGTGCTTGGTGTGCAGGGTCTCCATGTCCACCTCGACATAGAGCTTCCAGTTGGAGTCCAGGACGTATTCGCGCTCTTGGACGGCGACCATCTCCGCAGTGCGATGCGGTGCGGCGACGGTGGACAGATAGTTGCCGAGATAGGCGTCCAGGGTGGGAGAGGAAGCCGGGTCGCCCACGTGGACGAAGATCAGGCCCTCCCGGATGCCGCAGGGAACCTGCAAGAGGTCCTTGCCGAGCCCCGCCAGTTCCTCTCGGCCGTAGCCCTCCAGGCCGGGCGCGTGCTTGAGGACGCCTTCCAGGCTGTACGTCCAGGAGTGGTAGGGGCAGCGCAGGCCCCGGCAGGAGCCGGACGGCTGGTCGGTCACGGGTGCGCCGCGGTGCCGGCACGAGTTGCGGAAGGCCCGCACCTCCCCGTCGTCACCGCGCACGATCAGTAACGGCTCGTCCAGCAGGCGGAGGGTCATGAAATCGCCGGGCCCGGAAACCGAGGAGGCCAGACCGGCGAAGTGCCATGCGGGACGGAACATGGTGTCCATCTCCCGCTGGAACCACGCCTCATCCGTGTACACCCAATGCGGCAGCGTTTCGGCCTGTTCACGGGGCAATCGGGTGCGCGCGTAGTGGGACGGATCAAAAATGTCAGCAGGCTTCCGCATGGCGAATATGACTTTCCGTTGGCGTGATCTGGGCGTGGCGCAGGCTAACCGCGGTCACTTTCGCTGATCAAGGCAGTTTAAAATTCGGGTAAGTCGACTCATATCGCTCTATCGGGTCGGGAAAACATCGGGAGAGGGCTCCCGGCGAGAGGACGGGAGAGATGCCGGCGCCGAGCGGAATCGGCCGGATGAGTCGCCGTGCCATAACGCGCACGGGCAGCCACCCGGAGCGGGGGCGCCGAGCCTCACGGCCCACTCCGCAGGCCCTGCCGGAGCTGCGAAGGCCGCGACCGGATGGGGTGCGTGAGGCAACCTCGAAACGCCAATAAATCCCCTCGGGGGGCGATGCCGGAACGCAACTTGAAATATTCGATGCGAGGCCAAAAAGAGCGCTCCCCTCCCGTGGATGGAAGACAGTCCGGACCGGCCGCCGCACCGGCGCAATCCCCTGCGGCGCCGCGCACTGAAGCGGAAACCATGAACGGCTCGACGCAACTTCACCGATGAGTGCGCCGCGTAACCGTAGGAGAGCTTTTCCTCTACGGCTCCGGCACCCCTCTTTGCGGTGCGGCATTTTTGCCGCCGTCACTTGGGGAAATTTCCGCACCTATACGGCCGCATATCCGGTCGCGTTTCTGAGGTGCGGCATCGCGGGCGCCCGAGCGCTTGCTGCCGGCTTCCCTCACTCGCCCCCATCCCCGTTTTGTCATACGCCTATCACATTGCCAATCGGCATTCAACGAGAAAGGATGCACCACCGATGGATCAGCAGTGCATACCCCTTGACCTCCAGCCGCACCGGCGCACCTTCATGGATTGCACCCTCCGCGACGGCTCGTACTCGGTCAACTTCCGGTTCGATCCCGAAACGGTCGAGACCGTGCTCTCCGCCGTGACCGCGGCTGGGATTGAGTGGGTGGAGGTCGGCCACGGCCTGGGCATCAACGGCAGGAAGATTTCGGAAACGAATATCTCCGACGAGGAGTGGTGCGCGCTCTCCACCCGATTCCTGCCCTCGGACTGTCGCCGGGGCGATGGTGGCCGACGGCTATGCCAGGGCCTCGGAGAAATTCGGTGCGGTGATCGCCCTCGACGGCCCGGGTGTGGCCAATACCGTCGGCGGACTCGTCAATACGAACGCGGAACGATCACCGGTCCTGTTGCTGTCGGGCCACATTCCCACGGGTTTTGACGCCCACGACGCCTTGCAGGGCGTGACGCCGACGGGTCTCGACATGGCAGCGATGCTGACTCCGGTGACCAGCTCGTCGCTGCAGGCACGCAGTGCCGTGCAGCCGATCAGGTACTGGAACATCACGCTGAAGAAGCTCGTCGAGTGCCCCACCCGGCCGGCGTATCTTTCCTACCCCGCCGATGTGTTGTTCGCGGAAACGGCCGAGCCCGCTGTGCGCACGAGGACGCTGTCCACCCCGCGCCTGATGTGCGCCCAGGAGGAACTCGATCGCACGATCGCCACGATCAGCGCCTCGGCGAGTGTCGCCGTGCTGGTCGGTTCGAACGCCAACAAGCGGGACGTACGCGCCCTGCTGACCCGGCTGTCGGAGTCCCATGCCGTCCTTGTCGGGTCCACCGTGGACGCAAAGGGGGCGTTCCCCGAGAGCCACCCGAACAACGTCGGCGTTTTCGGTTACTCGGGCATTCTGCGGGCGATCGACCGCTTCACGCGACAGCCCCCGGAGACGGTGCTGCTGGGCTGCCGGCCGTCGCAGTGGAACACCAATGCGTGGGGCGCTCGCCTCTCCGGCGCACGGAACGTCATCGAAGTGACCTCCTCGATCGAGGACATCGGCAATTTCGCTGTTGCCGACACCGGTGGTGTCGGTAGCAAGAGTGCGGAGAGGGCGACGAGTCCGGACGGTCTGCGCGCGATGCCGGCTGCATCAGTTCCGTGATGACGATGAGCTGTGCGAGGCGTCCGGGTTCCCTCGCCAGGACCGACTCTTCGCCGGCCGGCCCTGTCGCCCGTCCTGCATCTGTTCTGGGCTTGGACGTGTGCCCGGGATGACGTGCCAGTGGGCGGACGGACCGTCAGAAGTCGTACGGCTTCTTGGTGTTCCAGTTCAGCACGTCGGCTTCGTTCCAGCTGAACTGCGTCTTGCCCTTGATGTCGACCGAGTAGGAGGGGCCGTTGTGGCCGTCGGTGCCGCGCAGTGCGAGGGCGAACGACTGGGCTGTGTGGTGGTTCGAGCCGTAGTCGAAGAGGTTCACCGCGGTGTATGCCTTGGCGCCGGGCTGGAGCGTGATGTGCTTGGTGCCGCCGGGGTTGTCCTTCTTCGAGTGCGGCAGTGCGGTGGCGTCGTCGCCGAGCTTGACGGACGGG
>NZ_JBSHBP010000081.1:0-32997 GCF_053612065.1 Streptomyces sp. NPDC054765
CAGGTGTCGATCGCTGCGGTGAACAGTCCGACGTCGGTGGTGGTGTCGGGGGCCGAGTCCGCGGTTGAGCGGGTCGTGCAGCGGCTGTCCGAGCAGGGTTGCCGGACGAAACGGCTCGTGGTGAGTCATGCGTTCCATTCGCCGTTGATGGAGCCGATGTTGGACGATTTCCGCGCGGTGGTGGCCGGGTTGACTTTTCAGCCGCCGCATATCGCGACTGTGAATGAGGCGATAGCGGATCCGGAGTATTGGGTGCGGCATGTGCGTGACACGGTTCGGTTCGCCGACACCGTCACGCAATTGCATGAGCGGGGTGCGACGCGGTTTGTCGAGCTGGGTCCGGACGCGGTGCTGACCGGGTCGGTGCGGGAATGCTTGGACGGCCAGGACATTACGGCGGTGCCTGGTCTGCGCCACGGTCATGGCGAGGTGGAGTCGGTGCTGGCGGGGCTGGGTGCGTTGTTCACCGCGGGGGTGGCGGTGAACTGGTCGGAGTTGTTTGCCGGGACCGGCGCCCACCACACCGAACTGCCCACCTACGCCTTCCAACGCCGACACTACTGGCTGGAACCCTCCTCCCTCCCGGACACCGACCTCGCCGCCGTCGGCCTGGAGCCGGTCGATCACCCCTTCCTGCGCGCCGAGATGCCGCTGGGCGATGCCGGCGCGCTCGTACTGACCGGCCGACTGTCCGTGAACCAGCAACCGTGGTTGGCCGACCACGTGGTGCTGGGCACTCCGATCCTTCCCGGAACCGGATTTCTGGCCCTGGCCTTGCACGCCGCGCAGCGAACCGGCGCCGGCCCGGTGGAAGAGCTCGTCGTGCGCGCCCCCCTGGTCGTGCCGGAGCACGGCGACACCCAGCTCCAGGTGGTGATCGATGCGCCGGACGGCACCGGTCGCCGTGCGCTGCGCGTGCTGTCCCGAGTGGGAGACACCGCCGGGAACGGCACCTGGACCCGGCACGCCGAAGGCACCGTTGCCCCACCTGCCGGGCTCTCGCCGGTCGGATCGGCGTCCGGAACCGGCTGGAACGGCGAGGCCGGTCCCGACGCACAGCCGATCGCCATCGCCACCGCTTACGCGGAGCTCACCCGCCGGGGGTACGACTACGGGCCGGCGTTCCGAGGACTGCAAGCCGTCCGGCGCGGCGACGGCGAGGTGTTCGCCGACATCGTCCTGGGCGAGGCGGCGGGACACCGAGGCCCGGTGTTCGACCTGCATCCCGCCCTCCTGGACGCCGCCATCCAGGCCGCGCTGGTAGGCCTGTTCGAGACCGCGGACGAGACATTGGTGCCGTTCGCGTGGAGTGGTGTCACCGTGCACACCGCGGCCCCGCCGGCCTTGCGGGCCCGCATCTCGAAGACCGGCGCCGACTCGGTGGCCATGATGCTCACCGACCTCGAAGGCAACCCGGTCGCGTCGATCGACTCGCTGGTGCTGCGGCCTGCGCCCGACGCTCCACGCACTCCGTCGACGGATCAGAGCGAGGCGGCGCTGTTCCGGTTGTCGTGGCTGCCGAAGGAGGTCGGCGCCCACCCCGGCACCGGTCACTGGGCGATGGTGGGGGAGGACCCGCACGACCTCGGTGCCGAGCTGGCCGGTGACAGCTCACCGCTCGACCGGTACTCGGGTCTCTCCGCGCTGCGGGCCGCGATGGCGGCGGGGGCCCCGACGCCGTCCACGGTGATCACCGTGGTTCCCCCGGCCGACGTCACGGACGTCGGCGGCGCGCACCGCATCCTGCGACTGGTACAGGACTGGCTGGCCGACGAGACGATGGCCGACGCGCCACTGGTCGTCGTCACCACCGATGCCGTCGACACGGGGGGCAACGGGCGCATTGATCTCGACAACGCGCCGGTCTGGGGTCTGCTGCGTGCCGCGCAGTCCGAGCACCCCGGCCGCATCGTGCTCGTCGACGTGGCGCCGGGCAGTGAGGGGGCCCGACGGCTCGCCGCCGCGGTAGCCACGGGGGAGCCGCAGCTGGCTCTGTCCGCCGAGGGCGTTCGTGTCCCGCGCCTCACTCGCCTGCCCGTGGATCCCGGCTCGCACCCCGCCGCCGAGAAGCCGATACCCGAACGCGGAACCGTGCTGCTGACCGGGGCGTTCGGCCGACTCGGCCGGCTGCTCGCGCGGCACCTGGCCACCGAGCACAAAGTGACGAGCATGCTGCTGGTCAGCAGGAGCGGCCCCGTCACGCCCGAGGCGCGCGCCTTGGTGGCCGAGCTGACCGCGCTGGGTCTGGACGTGCGAGCCGAAGCCTGCGATGTCGCCGACCGCGCCGAGCTCGCCGCGGTGCTTCGCGGGCTGCCTGCCGATCGACCCCTCACCGCTGTGGTCCACACGGCCGGCGTGCTCGACGACGGCGTGTTCACCGAGCTGAGTCCGCAGCGCCTCGACGCGGTCATGGGTCCGAAGGCGGTGGCGGCGAAGAACCTGCACGAGCTCACCGCCGACATGCCGCTGTCGGCGTTCGTGCTGTACTCCTCCATCTCGGGCCTGATCGGCGCAGCGGGCCAGGCCAACTACGCCGCCGCCAACACCTACCTCGACGCGCTCGCCCACCATCGCGCCCAGCTCGGACTCCCGGCGACGTCGCTGGCGTGGGGACTGTGGGATCAGCGGGGCGGTATGGCGGCGGCGCTCAGCGCCGGCGACCTCAACCGGATGGCTCGCTCCGGAATAGCGACGTTGTCCGAAACCGAGGGGCTCGCACTCTTCGACGCCGCTCTTCGGCGGAGCGAGCCGCTGCTCGCGCCACTACGGCTGGACACCGTCTCCGCCACGGACGGCGTGAACGTGCACCCGCTGCTCCGCGAACTGATCACGAGCGCGCCGCGCCCGGCTCGCCCAGCGGCCGCACCGGGCCGTCCGGACGGACCGCGCCGTGTCGGCGAGGACGTGACATCCCAGCCTGGGCGACTGCTGGAGTTGGTACGCGCAGAGGCGGGGCGAGTACTCGGTTACGACGGGCGGGACTCGATCGGTGTCGACCGCACCTTCAAGGAATTCGGACTCGACTCGCTCACCGCCGTCGAGCTGCGCAACCGGCTCAACGCGATCACGGGATCGCGCTTGGGGGCCACGGCCGTGTTCGACTACCCGACCCCACGGGCCCTTGCCGACCACTTGTCCGGCGAGCTCACCCCGAGCGGTGAGACAGCGGACACGACCAGTTCGCCGGCGAGCGATCCCGATGATCCTGTGGTGATTGTCGGGATGGCTTGCCGTTATCCGGGTGGGGTGGGTTCTCCGGAGGATTTGTGGTCGCTGGTGGTCGAGGGCGGGGAGGGAATTACTGGTTTTCCGGAGTCGCGTGGCTGGGATGTGGAGGGTTTGTATCACGCGGATCCGGATCATCCGGGGACGACGTATGCGCGTGGTGGCGGGTTCTTGCACGACGCGGGTGAGTTCGATGCCGGGTTCTTCGGGATCTCGCCCCGTGAGGCGACGGCGATGGATCCGCAGCAGCGGTTGTTGCTGGAGGTTGCCTGGGAGGCTTTCGAGCGCGCGGGTATCGACGCGGACTCACTGCGCGGCAGCCGGACCGGGGTGTTCTCCGGTGTCATGTACCACGACTACGCGCCGGCAGTGGACCGGGTTCCGGACCAGCTCAGCGGAGCGGTTCTGACCGGTAGCGCGGGCAGCGTGCTCTCGGGGCGGGTGGCGTACCAGTTCGGCCTGGAGGGGCCTGCCGTTTCGGTCGACACCGCGTGCTCGTCGTCACTGGTGGCACTCCACCTGGCCGCACAAGCACTGCGGTCGGGCGAGTGCTCGCTCGCGCTGGCCGGCGGGGTCACGGTGATGTCCACCCCGATGACGTTCGTCGACCTGGGTCACCAGCGAGCCTTGTCCCCGGACGGCCGGTGCCGCGCGTTCGGCGCGGGCGCGGACGGCACCGGCTGGGCCGAGGGCGTCGGCCTCGTGGTGCTCGAGCGGTTGTCGGACGCACGCCGACAAGGCCACCAGGTACTCGCGGTGCTCAAGGGCTCCTCGGTGAACTCCGACGGCGCGTCGAACGGCCTGACCGCCCCGAACGGTCCCTCGCAGCAGCGGGTGATCCGCCAGGCGCTGGCCTCGGCTGGTCTGTCCACATCGAACGTCGATGTGGTCGAAGGGCACGGCACCGGCACGAAGCTCGGCGACCCGATCGAAGCCCAGGCGCTGCTGGCCACCTACGGCCAGGACCGCGAAACCCCGCTCTGGCTGGGTTCGCTGAAGTCGAACATCGGGCACACCCAGGCTGCCGCCGGGGTCGGCGGCGTCATCAAGATGGTCATGGCGATGCGTCACGGCGTCCTGCCGCAGACGTTGCACGTCGAGCAGCCCTCGCCGTTCATCGACTGGTCGCAGGGAGCCGTCGCTCTGCTCGACCGGAACCACGACTGGCCGAGGACCGGTCGGCCCCGCCGTGCCGGCGTTTCTTCGTTCGGTATCAGTGGCACGAACGCGCACGTCATCCTCGAGCAGGCGCCGGAGCAGCCGGCGGCCGGGCAGTCGGACGCCGTGACGCGGCTCGGAGTCTCCGCCTTCCCGGTGTCAGGCCGGGGATCGGCGGCGTTGGCCGGCCAGGCAACCCGGTTGCGGGCCGCGCTGGCCGACTCACCGGACACCGACGTGGCCGGGTTCGGCGCGGCACTGACCCATGGCAGGGCCCCGCATTCCCACCGAGCTGTGGTGATCGCGGAGAACCGCCATGAGCTGCTGGCCGGCCTTGACGCGATCGCGGCGGGCCAGTCGGAGAACTCGGCCCTGGTGGTGGCGGGAGCCGGTGAAGCCGACCACGACGGCCCGGTCTTCGTGTTCCCCGGGCAGGGGGGCCAGTGGCTCGGGATGGGCATCGAGCTGTGGAAGAGCAGTTCGACGTTCGCGGAGCTGATGCAGACCTGCGACGAGGCGTTGGCGCCATGGGTCGACTGGGATGGGTTCTCGCTGTGGGACGTGCTCGCCGGGGTGCCAGGTGCGCCGAGCCTTGACCGGGACGACGTCGTCCAGCCGGCGCTGTTCGCGGTCGGGGTCTCGTTGTCCCGGCTGTGGGCATCACTCGGCGTTCGACCCTCGGCTGTCGTCGGGCACTCCCAAGGTGAGTTCGCTGCTGCCGTGGCGGCGGAGGCGTTGTCGCTGACCGAAGGCGCGCGCGTCGTGTCTCTGCGATCTCGGGTGCTTCGGCGTCTGGCAACGCACGGCGGCATGGGCTGGGTGAACCGATCGGCAGACGAGGTGCGCGAACGCCTGACCGGTTATCCCGCGCTCGGCGTCGCCGCGGTGAACGGACCGATGTCCACGGTTGTCTCCGGGGCCACCGCCGAGCTCGATCAACTCTTGTCGGTCTGGGAGTCGGAGGGAGCGCGGGTCCGGCGCGTACCGATCAACTACGGGTCGCATTCGGCGGAAGTAGAGGTCATCCGGGCTGAGCTGGCCGACACGCTGGGTGTGGTCGAGTGCTCGCCCGGCACGGTTCCGTTCTACTCGACGGTGACCGGCTCGTTGCTCGACGGCCGGAAGCTCGACGCCGACTACTGGTACCGGAACCTGCGCGAGATGGTGCGTTTCGCGGAGGTGGTTGACCAGCTGCTCAGCGACGGGCATCGATCGTTCCACGAAGTGGGCGCGCACCCGGTACTCGTCAATTCGATACAGGAGCTCGCCGAGGCCAAGGGGACGTCGGTCACGACGGTCGGAACGCTCCGTCGCGGCCACGGCGGCGCGCGGGAATTCCTGCGCAACGCCGCCGAGGCGTTCGTGGGTGGCGTCGACGTGCGGTGGTCCGGCCTGTTCCCCTCGGGTCAGCGGCCGGTGCAGCTGCCCACCTACGCCTTCCAGCGCACCCATTACTGGATCGAGACGCCGCCCAGCCGCTCGTCTCGTGGCACCGAAGTCGACACCCGGTTCTGGAAGATGGTCGACCAGGGCGACCTCGACGGACTGACCACGGCGCTCGCCATCTCCGACGACGCCGGCCGATCCTCGCTGGGCACCGTGCTCCCGGCCCTGTCGTCGTGGCGTGAGCGCAGCCGGCAGCAGGCGACGCTGGCCGGCTGGCAGTACCGCGTCACCTGGCGCCCCACCGAAGGATCGGACCGACCGCTCACCGGCCGTTGGCTGGTCGTGGTGCCGGCGGACACCGCCGAGCCGACGTGGCTCGAGCAGGTCATCGCAGCGCTGAGCGCCCGAGGGGCTCAGGTCAGCCGGGTCGATGTCCCCCGAGCGGCGGATGTCGAGGCGCTCCGTCACGAACTCGTCACGGCGCTGGACGGCGAACCGGCCGGGAGCATCTTGTCGTTGTTGGCGAGGGACACAGCCGAGGACACCGACGCCGTATCCGTGCCGGTCGGCCTGAGCGGCACGCTCGCGTTGGTACGGGCGGTGAGTGAGCTCGGCTTGTCGACCCCGATCTGGTGCGTGACCCAGGATGCGGTCGCCGTCCGGCCGGGAGACACCGTTACCCAGCCACGGCAGGCCGCGCTGTGGGGGTTCGCCCGGCATGCGGGGTTGGAGCACCCCGTGTCGTGGGGTGGCGTCGTCGACCTGCCACGCGAGGTCGGCCCAGCGGACCTGGGGGCGCTGGCCGGGGCGCTCGGAGACGGCGAGAGTGAGCTGGCGGTGCGAGGCGGCGCGGTGTTCTGCCGTCGGCTGACCCGGGTCACCGCACCCGCGCTCCGGACGAATCAGCCGCTCGAGCGCAGCGCTCTGGTCACCGGCGGCACCGGCGCTCTCGGGGCGGAGGCGGCGCGCTGGCTCGTCCGGCGCGGCGCGCGACACCTGGTGCTGGCCAGCCGTCGTGGCCCGGCCGCACCCGGCGCAGCCGAGCTGGCCGCCGAGCTGACCGAGCGGGGTGCCTCGGTGTCGGTGGTCGCCTGCGACGTGGCCGATCGGGCGCAGCTCGCCGACCTGCTGGCCAACTGGCCGGTCGAACATCCGCTGACCACGGTCGTGCACACCGCGGGTGTGCTCGACGACGGCGTCATCGACCGGCTCACCCCGGAACGCTTCGAGCGGGTGTTCCGCCCGAAGGTGGCTGCCGCGTGGCACTTGCACGAGCTGACGAGAGACCGCGACCTCGTCGACTTCGTCCTGTTCTCGTCGTTCGTCGGCACGGTCGGCCCGGCCGGCCAGGCCAACTACGCCGCTGCGAACAGCTCGTTGGACGCACTGGCTGCGCACCGCAGGGCTCTCGGTCTGACCGGGACCTCCATCGCCTGGGGACTCTGGCAAGGCCCAGGGATCGCCGACCGCGACGGAGTGGAGCACCAGCTGGCGGCCCGCGGCCTGCGCGCGATGGACCCCCGCGGCGCCGTCCAGGCCATGGACCAGGTGATCGACCGCGATGAGACGGCCGTGGTCGTGGTGGACGTCGAGTGGTCCTCGTTCGCCACCGAGCTCGTCGGCACTCGATCGATGTCGCTCCTCGCCGAGCTGCTCGACGCGAGGGGGGACGACCCCGAAGGGGCGGCGGACGGAGCGGCCGACACCGGTGTGCGTGAGCGGCTCGCCGGCCTGCCCGCCACCGAGCGGACGTATGCGATCACCGACCTCGTCCGGGCCACGGTGGCGGCCGTGCTCGGACACACCGACGTCAGCTCGGTCGAGTCAGGGCGCAGTTTCCAGGAATCCGGTTTCGACTCGCTCACCGCCTTGCGGCTTCGCAACCGGCTCGGCGTGGCGACCGGCTTGCAGCTACCCGCCACGCTGATCTTCGATTACCCGACGCCCGCCTCGGTCGCGGAGCTGGTGTACGCCGAGCTGTTCGGCGAGGACACCGGGACCCACGGGAGCGAGACCGGTGAGGGCGTCGACGACGCCGGGTTGAAGAAGATCATCGACCGCATTCCGATCGCCTCGCTGAGGCAGGCCGGGCTGGTGGACGCCTTGCTCCGGTTGGCTGAGACCGCTCCCGGGGGCGAGCCGGTCGACAGCGCCGGGTCCACGACCGCGATCGACTCGATGGACATGGCTGATCTCATACGCGCCGCATACGGCCGAGCCGATGCGAGCGACCGAGCGGAGGGGCCGACCTCATGACCACCCCGTCCATGAACGAGCTCGTTGACGCGCTGCGCAACGCACTCAAGGAGAACGAGCGGATCCGGCAGCGGCTCGGCGACGTCGAGGCGCAGAACCGGGAGCCGATCGCCATCGTCGGCATGGCCTGCCGCTACCCGGGCGACGCCGACAGTCCCGAAGCCCTGTGGCAGCTCGTGGCCGACGGTACCGACGCGGTGTCCGGCTTCCCGACGGACCGCGGCTGGAACCTGGACGAGCTCTACGACCCCGACCCCCAGAAGGTGGGCCGGACATACTCCCGGGGCGGCGGTTTCCTGCGGTCGCCGGACCAGTTCGACCACGAGTTCTTCGCCATCCCCCCTCGGGAAGCGACCGTGATGGACCCGCATCAACGGCTGCTCCTGGAGACCTCGTGGGAGGCTTTGGAACGAGCCGGGATCAGCGCCGACGCGGTACGAGGAAGCCAGACCGGCGTGTACGCCGGCGTCAGCTACCAGGACCACATCTCGCTGCGCACCGTGCCGTCGACCTACGAGGGCTACGTGCTGACCGGCAACATCGCCAGCGTCGTCTCCGGACGGATTTCCTATGCGTTCGGTCTGCAGGGGCCCGCGGTCACCGTGGACACGGCGTGCTCCTCCTCGCTGGTCGCGCTGCACCTGGCCGCCCAGGCGCTGCGCTCGCAGGAGTGCTCGCTCGCCCTGGTCGGCGGGGCGACGATCATGTCGGGCCCGGCTTCGCTGATCGAGTTCGCCCGGCAGCGCGGGATCGCCCCGGACGGCCGGTGCAAGGCCTTCGGCGACGAGGCCGATGGCATGGGCTGGGCGGAAGGCGTCGGCGTGCTCGTGGTCGAGCGGCTGTCCGACGCCCAGCGCAACGGCCACCAGGTGCTGGCCCTCGTGACAGGCTCCGCCCTCAACCAGGACGGCGCCTCCAACGGCCTCACCGCGCCGAACGGCGCGGCCCAGCGCCAGGTGATCCGGGCCGCGCTGGCCAACGCGGGTGTGTCCTCGACCGACATCGACGCGGTCGAGGCGCACGGCACCGGCACCAGGCTGGGCGACCCGATCGAGGCGCGGGCCCTGCTGGACACCTACGGCCGGGAGCGAACGGCGGACACGCCGTTGTGGATCGGATCGCTGAAGTCGAACATCGGACACCCGCAGGCGGCGGCCGGCGTCGGCGGCGTGATCAAGATGGTCATGGCCATGCGCCACGGGGAGTTGCCCAGGACGCTGCACGCCCAGCGGCCGACCTCCCACGTGGACTGGTCGGCGGGGACGGTCCGTCCGCTCACCGACCAGCGGCAGTGGCCCGACCGGGGCCGTCCCCGGCGTGTCGCGGTGTCGTCGTTCGGGATCAGCGGGACCAACGCGCACGTCATCCTGGAGCAGGCTCCCGATGACCCGGTCGAGGCCACGTCCGTGCCGACGGGGCGGGCCCGCACCGGTCCGTGGCCGTTCGTGGTGACCGGTCGGGGCGCCGCCGGGCTGCGCGGGCAGGCCGAGGAGCTGCGCTCCTTCGTCGAGCGCCACCCGGAGCTGGAGCCGGCCGACGTCGGACGAAGCCTGGTCACCACCCGCGCCGTGCTGGCCGACCGTGCCGTGCTGGTCGCCGAGGACAGGGCGGCCCTGCTGGCCGGTCTGTCCGCACTGGCCGCCGGCACGGACAGTCCAGCGGTGCACGTCGATCGGGCGAGGGAAGGCCGCCTGGCGATCGTCTTCACCGGCCAGGGTGCCCAGCGCGCCGGAATGGGGCGAGAGCTGGCGGCGCGGTACCCGGTGTTCGACGCGGCGCTGGACGAGGTCTGCGGAGTGGTCGACGAGCTGCTGGGCCGATCGCTGCGTGAGCTGATGTGGGAGGGTGGTCCACTGCTGGACCGCACCGAATTCGCCCAGCCGGCGCTGTTCTCCTTCGAGGTCGCACTGTTCCGGCTTGTCCAGTCGTGGGGCATCCGGCCCGAGTTCGTCGCCGGTCACTCGATCGGCGAGATCAGTGCCGCGCACGTGGCCGGCGTGCTGTCCCTCGCCGACGCCGGTCGCATGGTCGTGGCGCGCGGCCGTTTGATGCAGGCGCTGCCCGGCGGCGGCGCCATGGTCGCGGTGAACGCCGCCCCGGATGTGGTGGCCCCGCTGGTCGCGGCCGCGGACGGGGTGTCCGTGGCCGCGGTGAACAGCCCCGACTCGGTCGTGGTGTCCGGTGCGGAGGAACCGGTGGCAGAGGTCGTGGCCCAGTTGGCCGCGGCCGGGTACCGGACCCGTCGGCTCACGACCAGCCACGCGTTCCACTCGCCACTGATGGACCCGGTGCTCGACGACTTCCGGGCCGTCGTCGCCGGACTCACCTTCGGCGCGCCCGACATCCCGGTGGTGTCCACCCTCACCGGTGCCCTGGCCGATGCGGCCACGCTCGGCGAGCCCGAGTACTGGGTCCGGCAGGCACGCGAGCAGGTGCGGTTCGCCGACGGGGTGGCCACCCTGCACGAGCGAGGCGTCACCCGCTTCCTGGAGCTGGGACCGGACGCGGTGCTCTCGGCCATGGTCCGGGAATGCCTGTCCACCGACCGGCGGGTGACGGCGGTGGCCGCCTCCCGCCGTGACCGGCCCGAGGCCGTTGCCCTGCTCGACGCGGTCGGTCGCCTCTTCACCGGCGGCGGCGAGGTGAGCTGGGCGGCGCTGTTCCCCGACGAGAGCCGGCGGGTCGACCTGCCGACCTACGCCTTCCAGAGGCATCGGCACTGGCTGCCGCGCGACGGCTCCGTCGCCCCGGCTCCCTCGGACCCGCCTTCGGCCGCCACGCCCGAGCCGAGCACCGACGCCCGGGTCACGGACGTGCTGGCCGTCGTGGACCAGCGTCGTGTCGTGAACGATCTGATGCGGACCTCGGTCGCCTTGGTGCTGGGCCTCGACTCGCCGGCCGAGGTCGACCTCGAGAGCACTTTCCAGGACCTGGGCTTCAGCTCGCTCGCGGCGGTGGAGCTGCGGGATCGGCTGAACGCTGCGCTCGATCTCGGGCTGGCCGGCACCGTGGCCTTCGACTACCCCACCCCCGCGGCCCTTGCGTCGTACCTGGTCGGACTGGTGACCGGCGCGGCTGACGAGGAACCCGGCACGGCCGTCCCCCTTGCCGCGTTCGCCGACGACCCGATCGTCGTGGTCGGCATGGCCTGCCGCTACCCGGGTGGGGTCGGCTCACCGGAGCAGCTGTGGGAGCTGGTGGACGGCGGGCGCGACGCGGTGTCGGGGCTGCCGACCGACCGAGGCTGGGACCTCGACACCTTGCTGCACCCGGATTCGATGCGTCAGGGCGCCACCCATGTGCGTGGCGGTGGCTTCCTCGACGACGTGGCGCAGTTCGACGCGCGGTTCTTCGGGATCTCGCCGCGCGAGGCGGCCTCGATGGACCCGCAGCAGCGGCTGTTGCTGGAACTGACCTGGGAAGCGTTGGAGCGGGCCGGGATCGACCCGAAGTCGGTGCGGGGCAGCCAGACCGGTGTGTACGCCGGCACCAGTGACCAGGACTACGCGGACCTGCTCCGCGGCAGCGCCGAGCTGGCCGACGGTTACCTGCTCACCGGGACTTCCGCCTCGGTGCTCGCCGGGCGGGTCTCCTACCAGTTCGGCCTGGAGGGGCCGGCGTTGACGGTCGACACGGCCTGCTCGTCCTCGCTGGTGGCGATGCACCTGGCCGCGCAGGCGCTGCGTTCCGGGGAGTGCGCGCTGGCACTGGCCGGCGGGGCCACCGTCATGGCGACCCCGGTCGACCTGCAGGAGTTCGACAAGCAAGGGCTGTCCGCCGACGGTCGTTGCAAGGCGTTCGGCGCGGGCGCCGATGGGACTGGTTTCGCCGAGGGCGCCGGCCTGTTGGTGCTGGAGCGGTTCTCCGATGCCCGCCGGAACGGCCACTCCGTGCTGGCCGTGCTCCGTGGCTCGGCGATCAACCAGGACGGTGCCTCCAACGGCCTCACCGCGCCCAACGGCCTTGCCCAGCAGCGGGTCGTTCGACAGGCACTGGCCAACGCCGGCGTGCGCCCCGACGAGGTGGACGCGGTGGACGGGCACGGCACCGGCACGGTGCTCGGCGACCCGATCGAGATCAAGGCGCTGCAGGTCGTGTACGGCCGGCACCGAGGGGAGGGTGAGCCCCTCTGGCTGGGCTCGCTCAAGTCCAACATCGGCCACTCCCAGGCAGCGGCCGGGGTCGGCAGCGTCATCAAGATGATCATGGCGATCCGGCACGGTCTGCTGCCGAAGACCCTGCACGTGGACCGGCCCTCGGAGCACGTCGACTGGGAGAGCGGAACGGTCCGGCTGCTCGGCGACGCCCGGCCGTGGCCGACGACCGGGCGTCCCCGACGGGCAGCGGTGTCGTCGTTCGGGGCGAGCGGGACCAACGCGCACGTGATCGTGGAGCAGGCTCCGGACACTGAACCCGAGGTCGAACCGGCGGATCGGTCCCACGCGCCGCAGGTGCTGCCGCTGCTGCTCAGCGGCCGCGGCGAAGCCGCGCTGCGCGGTCAGGCGGTGCGGTTGCGCGAGCACCTCCTGACGCTCGGGGCCACCGGCCCGGCGGAGCTGGCCGACGTGGCGTTCTCACTGGCCGGCACCCGCTCCTCGCTGGATCACCGGGCCGTGGTGCTCGGCGCCGACCTCACCGAACTCCTGTCCGGGCTGGATGGCCTGGTGGCCGGCACCACCCCGGTCACCGGACCCGTCAGCTCCGGCAACACCGATCCGGTGTTCGTGTTCCCGGGGCAGGGCGGGCAGTACGTCGGGATGGCCCTGCGGCTGTGGGACTCCTCGCCGGTATTCGCCGCGTCCATGGCGGAGTGCGAGGCGGCGCTCGCGCCGTACGTGGATTGGCACGGCCACTCCCTGCGCGATCTTCTGGCCGGCGCGGACGGCGTGGACCTCGAGCACGCCGAGCAGGTCCAGCCGATGCTGTTCGCGGTCATGGTCTCGCTCGCCCGGTTGTGGATCTCCCGAGGGGTGGTGCCCTCCGCGATCATCGCGCACTCCGTGGGAGAGGTCGCGGCCGCGCACATCGCCGGCATCCTCACCCTCGCCGACGCGGCCCGGGTCCTGACCGCGCGGGCGCGCGTGTCCGGCCAGGTGACCGGGTACGCCACGCTCTGGGTCGGGCTGCCGGTCGAGCAGGTGCGCGACCAGGTCGCACGGCTGACCGACGTGCACCTCAGCGCGATCAACGGTCCGCGATCGGTCGTCGTGACCGGTCCGCTCGACCGAGTCGCCGCGCTGCGGGCCGAGTACGAGGCCGCCGGTGTCCGCGCGCGTCCCATCCCGATGGACTACCCGACGCACTCCCCGGACATGGCGGTGGTCGAGGACGAGCTCCTCGCGCTCCTGACCGACATCCGCCCGGCCACCGCCTCGGTGCCGTACTACTCCACGACGTTCGCCCGCCGGGTGGAGGGCGACGAGCTCGACGGCCGGTACTGGTTCACCAACCTCGTGCAGCCGGTACGGTTCCACGACACCGCCGCCGTGCTGCTGGCCGACGGGTACCGCGTGCTGCTGGAGGTGGCCCCGCACCCGCTGCTGGCTCCCGCGATCGAGGAGACCGCCGAGGAGCGCGGCGTCGAGGCGACCGTGCTGGCGACCCTCCGCCGCGGCGAGAGCGACCCGGACATGTTCCTGCGATCGGTGGCTGCCGCGTGGCGGGCCGGGCTCACCGTGGACTGGTCCGCGGCCTTCGCCGGCACTGGGGCGCGGCGGGCCGACCTGCCGACCTACGCCTTCCAGCGGCAGCGCTACTGGCCGACTGCGTCGGCGTCCGCGCCCGGCGACCTGGCCGCCAGCGGCCTCGAACAGGTCGATCACCCTCTGCTCGGGGCGAAAGTGACTCTGGCGGGTGACGCCGGCTTCCTGTTCACCAGCCGGCTCTCGCTGCACGCTCACCCGTGGCTCGTCGACCACGCGCTCTTCGATCGACCGCTGCTGCCCGGTACGGCGTTCCTCGAGCTGGCGATCCGCGCAGCCGATGAGGCGGGCCTCGGCCGGCTGGAGGAGCTGGCCATCGAGGCGCCGCTGATCCTGCCGAGCCGGCACGACGTGCTGGTCCAAGTGCTCGTCGGGGCTCTCGACGGCGACGGCCGCCGCACCGTCGAGGTCTACTCCCAGTCGGCGGAACCCGGCGAGGCCGTGGGCGCCTCGTGGACGCGGCACGCGCGGGGGAGCGCGGTGCCCGGCGACAATCCGGAGCCGGCGCCGTGGCCGACAGACGTGACCTGGCCGCCGACCGGGGCAACCGAACTGGACGTCGCCGGATCGTACGAGCGGCTCAGCGCGCTCGGTTACCACTACGGCTCCGCCTTCACCGGGCTGCGCCGGGCCTGGCGGATGGGTGACCAGGTCTTCGCCGAGGCGGAGCTGCCCGAGGGACTCGCGGCCGATGCGGTGCGTTTCGGCCTGCACCCGGCCCTGATGGACACCGGCCAGCACAGCCTGGCGATGGACCAGCTCGACTCGCGGGGGGCTGACCCGGACAACCCCGGCGTGCGAGCGCCGTTCTTGTGGTCCGGGGTGCGGCTGCTCGCCTCGGGTGCCGCGGCACTGCGGCTCGTGTTCTCCCCGACGGGGCCATCCTCGTGGTCGGTGGACGGGTTCGACATCACCGGTCGCCCGGTGCTGAGGGTGGACTCACTGGTCGCCCGGGAGGTTTCCGCCGGGCAGCTGCGCGACGTCGACACCGCACACGGCGACGCGCTGTTCGAGCTCGGCTGGGTGCAGTGCGGACCGGCCGAGGCCGGTTCGGGAGCGAGCGCCGAAGGGCCGATCGGCTGGGTGGTGCCGCCCGGTCCGGCGCAGACCGCGCCGTCGGAGGACGAGCACACGGTCGATGCGTGGTTCCACCCCGACCTGGCCGCGCTCGGCTCGGCGGTGGACGGTGGCGCGCCGCTGCCCGAGCTGGTGGTGCTGCGCGTTCCCGGCCGCCGGGCACCCGAGTCGACGGTCGACTCGGTGCACACCGCGGTGAACGGCACGTTGCGGGTGCTGCAGGACTGGCTCACCGATGCCCGGTGGGAGCGGTCGCGGCTGGTCGTGGTGACCGACGGCGGACTCGTGGGTGCGGCGGTCGGTGGTCTGGTGCGCTCCGCACAGTCGGAGAACCCGGAGCGGGTGGTTCTCGTCGAGCAGGCGTTCGCCGATCCGGAGCCGGCCGGGGCGCGGTCGGTGGAGGCGCTCGCCCGCGCCGCGATCGAATCGGGTGAGCCGGAGGTGTCGGTTCGCGACGGACGGCTGTGGTCGCCCCGCCTGAACAGGGTCGCCGCCGAGGCGCTCCCGGAGTCCGCCGGGCCGGCGCCGGACGAGCGGTCTTCGGTGTGGGGCACGGGGACCGTGCTGCTGACCGGGGCGTCCGGCGTGTTGGCCGGGTTGGTGGCCGAGCACCTCGTGGCCGAGTGCGGGGTGCGACGGCTGGTGCTGGTGTCGCGGCGGGGTCCGGCCGCTCCCGGTGCCGATGAGCTGGTCGAGCGGCTGACCGAGGCGGGTGCCTCGGTGCGGATGGTCGCGTGTGACCTCGCCGTTCGCCACGAGGTGAGGGACCTCGTCGGCTCGGTGCCGCCGGAGTTCCCGCTCAGCGCCGTGGTGCACTGCGCGGGTGTGCTCGACGACGCGACCGTGGGTTCACTGACCCCCGGCCGGGTCGATGCGGTGCTGCGGCCCAAGGTGGACGGTGCCTGGCACCTGCACGAGGCCACCCAGGACGCCGAGCTGTCGGCGTTCGTGCTGTTCTCCTCGGCCGCGTCGGCGTTCGGCGCCGCCGGCCAGGCGAACTACGCGGCGGCCAACGCGTTCTGCGACGAGCTGGCCGAGCACCGGCGGAGGCTCGGCCTACCGGCGGTGTCGATCGCCTGGGGGTGGTGGGCCGAGGCCAGTGGGATGGGCAGCCACCTCGGAACCCAGGACCGGGCCCGGATGGCCCGCACCGGCATCCGCCCGGTGGACAACGACTTCGGTCTCACCCTGTTCGACGCGGCCGCCCGCCGACAGGGCCGGGTCATCGCCGCCCCGTTCGACCTCGCTGGCCTGTCCACCGCGGCCACGGTCCCGGGACTGCTGCGCGGGCTGGTGCGCCGTCCGGCGCGGCGGGTCGTCGAACCCCACCTGGCCGGTGGGGCCGGACCTCGCGAGGGCCTGGCGGCACTGGAGCCGGCCGAGCGCGACCAGGTCGTCGCCGAGCTGGTGCGCACCCATGCCGCGGCCGTGCTCGGGCACTCCTCGAGCAACGCCATCGACGACCGGCAGCCCTTCACCGCTCTGGGGTTCGACTCACTGACCGCGGTGGAGCTGCGCAACCGGCTCAACACGGCCACCGGGCTGCGGTTGCCGGCCACACTGATCTTCGACTACCCCACCCCGGCCGCCCTGATCGAGTTCGTGCGGGGCGAGATCGGCGGCGAGGCGGCCGCCCCGGCCCGGCCGGCCGTCAGCGCGACCGCGGCCGGGACCGGAGACGACCCGATCGCGATCGTGGGCATGGCCTGCCGCTTCCCGGGTGGGGTGAGTTCGCCCGACGAGCTCTGGGACGTCGTCGCCGAGGGGCGGGACGTGATCGGCGCCTTCCCCACCGACCGGGGCTGGAACCTGGCCGAGCTCTACCACCCGGACCCCGATCACCCCGGGACCACCTACACCCGTGAGGGTGGCTTCCTGCACGACGCCGACCAGTTCGACCCCGAGTTCTTCGGCATCTCGCCGCGCGAGGCGATCACGATTGACCCGCAGCAGCGGCTGTTGCTGGAAACGGCCTGGGAGTCCCTCGAGAACGCGGGCATCGATCCCACCTCGCTGCGTGGCGGCCCGACCGGCGTGTTCGTCGGGCTGATGTACCACGACTACGGCTCGCGGCTGCACACCAAGCCCGAGGAGCTCGAGGGCTACCTGGGCAACGGCAGCGCCGGCAGTATCGCGTCGGGCCGGGTCGCCTACGAGCTCGGCTTCGAGGGCCCCGCTGTGACGGTGGACACGGCGTGCTCGTCATCGCTGGTCAGCATGCACTTGGCGGCGCAGACGCTGCGGTCGGGGGAGTGCTCGCTCGCGCTGGCCGGCGGCGTGACGGTGATGGCGACGCCCGACCTGTACGTGGAGTACAGCCGGCTGCGCGCGAACGCTGCGGACGGTCGGTGCCGGGCGTACGGCGCGGACGCGGACGGCACCGGCTGGTCCGAAGGCGCGGGCCTGGTGGTGTTGGAGCGGCTGTCCGACGCGCGGCGCAACGGACACCAGGTGCTGGCACTGCTGGCCGGCTCGGCGCTGAACCAGGACGGCGCGTCGAACGGGCTGACCGCCCCCAACGGTCCGTCCCAGCAACGGGTGATCCGCCAGGCCCTGGCCAACGCCGGGTTGTCCGCCTCCGACGTGGACGTCGTCGAGGGACACGGCACGGGGACCCGGCTGGGCGATCCGATCGAGGCCCAGGCGTTGCTGGCCACCTACGGCAGCGAGCACACCGAGGACGCGCCGCTCTGGCTGGGGTCGATCAAGTCGAACATCGGCCACACGCAGGCGGCGGCGGGCATCGCCGGCACGATCAAGATGATCATGGCGATGCGGCACGGGATCATGCCCAAGACCCTGTTCGCGGAGACCCCGTCGCCGCAGGTCGACTGGTCGTCGGGCGCGATCGCGCTGCTCGACCGGGCTCGGGAGTGGCCGGATCGTGGCCGGCCCCGCCGGGTGGGGGTGTCCTCCTTCGGCGTCAGCGGGACCAACGCACACGTCATCCTGGAACAGCCCCCGGCCGAGTTCACCGCCCCGGCCCCCGCCCCGGCCCCGCCTCCCGCGGCGACCCTGCCGGTGTGGCCGCTCGTGCTGACGGCTCGCGGGCCTGCGGCCCTGCGGGGTCAGGCGGATCGACTGTGCTCCTCCCTGCGCGACCGGTCCGACGTGGCGTTGGCGGACGTCGCCTACTCCCTGGTGGCCGACCGGGCCGGCCACGATCACCGGGCGGTACTGCTCGCCTCCGACCGCGCGCAGGCCCTGGAGCGGTTGGCGGAGTACGCGAACGGGGGCGACGGAGCCGGGGTCGTCGCCGATGTGGCCCGGCGGGGCCCGCTGGCGATGGTGTTCACCGGTCAGGGCGCGCAGCACCCCGGCATGGGCTCGGAACTGCACCGGCAGTTCCCGGTCTTCGCGGTCGCGTTGGACCAGGCGTGCGATCAGCTGGATCCCGCCGTCCAGGAAGCCATCCTCGGCGACGGGGAGAATCGGCTCGACGCCACGGAGGTCGCCCAGCCGGCGCTCTTCGCGGTCGAGGTCGCGCTGTTCCGGCTGTTCGAGTCCTGGGGTGTCCGGCCGGACTTCCTCACCGGTCATTCGGTGGGCGAGATCGCGGCTGCGCACGTCGCCGGCGTGCTGTCGCTGCCGGATGCGTGCCGGCTGGTGTCGGAGCGGGGCCGGCTGATGGCGCGGCTCGACCCGGGCGGTGTGATGGTCTCGGTGACCGCCGGCGAGCAGGTGGTCGCCCCGCTGGTCGCGCAGTACGCCGAATCGGTGTCGATCGCGGCGGTCAACACCCCCGGTTCGGTGGTGCTCTCGGGGCTTGAGCCGGCCGTCACCGAGATCGTGCGGCGCCTGACCGAGGACGGATACCGCACGAAACAGCTCGTCGTCAGCCATGCGTTCCATTCGCCGCTCATGGACCCGATGCTCGACGAGTTCCGCGCCCTGGTTCATGGCCTGGCATTCCAGCCGCCCCGCATTCCGATGGTGGGCGGCGAGGAGGTGACGGACCCGGAGTACTGGGTGCGGCACGTGCGAGACACGGTGCGGTTCGCCGACACGGTGTCCGAACTGCACGGCGCCGGCGTCACCCGGTTCCTCGAGATCGGCCCCGACGCGCCGTTGACCGGCGCGATCCGCGAGTGTCTCGTCGAGCCGGACGTCGTCGCAGTCCCCAGCCTGCGTCGGCACCGCGACGAAGCCGACACGGCGCTCACCGCACTCGGCACGTTGTTCGCCGCCGGAGTGGAGGTCGACTGGCCGGCCCTGTTCGACGGCACCGGAGCTCGGCACACCTCGCTTCCCACGTACGCGTTCCAGCACCAGCGGTACTGGCTTGACAACCCCGAGCCGCCGGCCGATCTCGCCGCGGTGGGCCTCGACCTGCTCGACCATCCACTGCTGTTGGCCGGCGTGGAGGTCGCCGGCGGCGAGGCCGTGCTGCTGACCGGCCGGCTGGCGCCGCAGACCCAGCCTTGGCTGGGGGAGCACGTGCTGTTCGAGCAGGCCCTGCTACCCGGCACCGCCTTCGTGGACGTGGCGCTGCGGGCGGCCGAGCAGGTCGGCTGCACCGTGCTCGACGAGCTGACGATCGAGTCGCCCCTGCTGATCGCCGCGGCGGGCTCGGTCGCGCTGCAGATTCTGGTGGAAGCGGCCGACGAGGGGGGCCGCCGGAAGATCACGATCTCCGCCCGCCCCGACGGCGACGCCGACGACACCCGCTGGACACGGCACGCCACCGGAACGGTGTCCGGCACGGGGAGCCTGCCGGAACCCGATCCGCTCACCGAATGGCCGCCGCGGGGAGCCGACGTCGTCGACGTTGCCGGCGCGTACGACCTGTTCGCCGAGGCGGGCCACGACTACGGGCCGACGTTCCAGGGGCTGGTGGCCTGCTGGCGGCGCGGTGCGGAGCTCTACACCGAGGTGGCGTTGCCGCCGAGCGGGACCGACGTCGAGCGCTTCGGCGTGCACCCGGCGTTGCTGGATGCCGGTCTGCACGGCGGCGTGCTCCGGGCCCTCACCTCCGACACCCCCCAGGGTCTGGTGCCGTTCTCCTGGGCCGGAGCGCGGCTGTTCGCCTCGGGCGCCACCGCGCTGCGCATCCGGGTCCGACCGGTGGCCACCGACACGGTCGCCCTGGACGCCTTCGACGACACCGGCGCTCCCGTCTTCAGTGTGGCGGCGCTGTCCTCACGCTCGGTGTCCGCCGACCAGCTCCGCGCCGCCGCGTCCCGCGACGACTCGCTGTTCGAGATCAGTTGGGTCGAGTGTGGCCGGGTCGACGACATCGCGCCCCGCTCCGAGGCCACCGTGCTGGACGGCCCGCTCGAGCTCGCGGAGCTGATGTCCGGGCGGGACGAGGTAGCCGAGGTTCCGGCCCTCGTGGCGGTGTCGGTACCGGGGGAGGGGCTCGCCGTCACCGCCGACGTCCACGCGGCGGTGAACAGCGTGCTGCGCTCGGTGCAGACGTGGCTGGCCGATCCCGCCTGGGAGTCCTCGCGGCTGGTGGTGGTGACGACCGACAGCCTGACCGGCGCGGCCGTGCGGGGCCTGCTGCGCTCGGCACAGTCGGAGAACCCCGACCGCATTGTCCTCGTAGAGGGTGGCGCCGACGCGACCACCACCGCGGCGCTGCACGCGGCCGTGGAATCGGGTGAGCCGGAGGTCTCGGTGCGCGACGGTGCGCTTTGGGCCCCGCGGCTGGCCCGCCTGGGAACCACCGACACCGCGCAAGCCACCTCGTGGTCGGCCGGAACCGTACTGATCACCGGTGCCTCGGGTGCGCTCGCAGGGCACGTGGCTCGATACCTCGTCACCGACCACCACGTGCGACATGTGTTGCTGACCTCCCGACAGGGCGACAACTCGCCCCGGACCGTCCGGCTTGCTGCCGAATTGACGGAGCTCGGCGGCGCGGTGCGCGTCGTCGCCTGCGATGTCGCCGACGGCGAGCAGGTCGCGGCCCTGGTGCGCTCGGTGGAGCCCGAGTTCCCGCTCACCGCGGTGCTGCACTGCGCCGGAGTGCTGGACGACGGCGTGTTCGACTCCCTGACCACCGACCGGGTCGACGCGGTGCTGGCCCCCAAGGTCGACGGTGCCTGGCACCTGCACGAACTGACCCGGGAGCTGGACCTCTCCGCGTTCGTGCTGTTCTCCTCCTCCGCCACGGCCTTCGGAGCACCGGGCCAGGCCAACTACGCCGCCGCCAACGCCTTCCTCGACGCGCTGGCCGTCGAGCGACACCGGCAGGGCCTCCCCGCGGTCTCGATCAGCTGGGGCTGGTGGGGCGAGGGCAGCGGTATGACCGAGAACCTCAGCGAGACCGACGTGGCTCGCATGGGGCGGGGCGGGATGCTGCCGATGGCGACCGCCCAGGGCCTCGAGTTGCTGGCCACAGCGGCCGATTTGGCTCGCCCGAACGTGATGGCCGCTCGCCTCGACCTGGCCGCTGTGCGGTCGGCCGGCACGGTGCCCGCCCTGCTGCGTGGCCTGGTGCGGCGTCCGGCCCGGCGCGCGGCAACATCGTCGGTGGCGGGACTGGAGGCGGTGCGACTGGCCGGTTCCTCCGTGGCCGACCAGGTGAAGGCCATCGGCGAACTGGTGCGCGAGCAGATCGCCGCCGTGCTCGGCTACCCGAGCGGCGCCTCGGTCGACATGACCCGCGCCTTCCACGAGGTCGGGTTCGACTCGCTCACCGCGGTCGAACTGCGCAACCGGCTCAACACGGCCACCGGGCTGCGGCTGCCGGCGACGCTGGTGTTCGACCACCCCACCCCTGAGGCGCTGGCCGCATTTGTCCGGTCCGAGCTGGTGGGCGACGAGGTCGACACCGTCGACGTCACTCCGGCCGGGCCTGTCACCGCGATCGGTGACGACCCGATCGTGATCGTCGGTATGGCCTGCCGGTACCCGGGCGAGGCGAACTCGCCGGACGAACTGTGGAGGCTGGTGGCCGAGGGCCGCGACGGGATCACCGGCTTCCCGGTCGACCGCGGCTGGGATCTGGCCGGCCTCTACGACCCGGATCCCGACCAGGTCGGCACGACGTACTCCCAGGGGGGCGGGTTCCTCGACCACCTGGCCGAGTTCGACTCCGACTTCTTCGGCATCTCGCCGCGCGAGGCCATCGCCATCGACCCACAGCAGCGGTTGTTGCTGGAGACGGCCTGGGAGTCGTTCGAGAACGCCGGCATCGTCCCCTCCGTCCTGCGCGGCGGCCCGATCGGGGTGTTCGTGGGTGCGAACGGGAGCGACTACCCCGCACTGCTGGCCCGCGACTCCGGTGACTTCGGCGGCCGGGTGCTGACCGGCAACGCGGCCAGCATCATCTCCGGGCGGTTGTCCTACGAGTTCGGATTCGAGGGGCCGTCCGTCTCCATCGACACGGCGTGTTCGTCCTCGCTCGTGGCCATGCACCTGGCGGCCCAGGCGCTGCGCTCCGGCGAGTGCTCGCTGGCGCTGGCCGGCGGGGTCGCCACGATGGCCACCCCCGGCATGTTCGTGGAGATGGCGCGGCAGCGGGGCTTGTCCCCGGACGGTCGGTGCCGGGCCTTCGGTGCCGGAGCGGACGGCACCGGTTGGGCCGAGGGCGTGGGCCTGCTCGTGCTGGAGCGACTCTCCGAGGCCCGCCGCAACCACCATCGCGTGCTGGCTGTCCTGGCCGGCTCGGCGGTCAACCAGGACGGCGCCTCGAACGGCCTCACAGCGCCCAGCGGCCCGTCGCAGCAACGGGTCATCCGCGCCGCGCTGGCCAATGCCGGCCTGTCGGCGAGCGAGGTCGACGTGGTGGAGGGACACGGCACCGGGACCCGGCTCGGCGATCCCATCGAGGCGCAGGCCCTGTTGGCCACCTACGGACGCGAACGCGAGTCCGACACCCCGCTGTGGCTGGGTTCGATCAAATCGAACATCGGGCATTCGCAGGCCGCCGCCGGCGCCGCCGGAGCGATCAAGATGATCATGGCGATGCGGCACGGTCTGTTGCCCCGGACGCTCCACGCCGAGACCCCGTCCCCTGAGGTCGATTGGTCCTCCGGTGGGGTGGCACTGCTGGACCGGGCCCGTGACTGGCCCGAACAGGGCCATCCGCGGCGGGCGGGCGTGTCCGCGTTCAGCCTCAGTGGAACCAACGCACACATCATCCTGGAACAACCGCCCGAGGACCTCCCCACGCCGCCGACGGCGCCGGCCCCGGACGAGGGCTCCGCGAGCAGGCGGGTGCAGCCGGTGGTGTTGTCGGCCCGGGGGCCGGCAGCCCTGCGCGCCCAGGCGGCGCGCCTCCACGCCCACGTGACCGACCGGCCCGAACTGACGCCGGCCGACGTCGCGCGGTCGCTGGTGACCGACCGCGCGATTCACGATCACAGGGCGGTGGTGCTCGCCGCCGACCGCGAGCAACTGCGCGAGCGACTCGCGGCGTTCGCCGACGACACCGCCGCACCTGGCGCGGAGGCCACCGGTGTGGCCGGCAGCGGTGGTCTGGCCGTTGTCTTCACCGGCCAGGGGTCACAACGAGGTGGGATGGGCCGTGAACTCCACCGCGATTTCCCGGTTTTCGCGGCGGCGTTCGACGAGGTGTGCGCGGCTTTGGACCCGTCGCTGCGGGACATGGTCTTCGATGAGGACGAGGCCCGGCTGAACACCACCGAGTTCGCCCAGCCCGCGCTGTTCGCGATCGAAGTGGCCCTCTTCCGGCTGTTCGAGTCCTGGGGCATCCGGCCCGACTTCGTCACCGGCCATTCCGTCGGCGAGATCAGCGCCGCCCACGTGTCGGGCGTGCTGTCGCTGACCGATGCCTGCGCGTTGGTCACCGCGCGGGCCCGGCTCATGCAGGGGCTCGCACCGGGCGGGATCATGATGTCCGTCAACGCCGGTGAGGACGTGGTGGCGCCGCTGGTGGCCGAGCAGGGCGCCGGGGTATCGATCGCCGCGGTCAACACCCCGGAGTCGGTGGTCATCTCCGGCACCGAGCTCGCCGTCAGCGAGGTCGGACAACGCCTCCGCGACGCCGGATACCGCACGAAGCAGCTGGCCGTCAGCCACGCGTTCCACTCCCCGCTCATGGACCCCATGCTCGCGGAATTCCGGGCCGCGCTCGACGGTCTGGAGTTCCAGCCACCGCGGATACCGATGACCAGCAGCGAAGTGGCCACGCCCGAGTACTGGGTCCAGCACGTCCGGAACGCGGTGCGGTTCGCCGACACGGTCTGCGAACTCCGGGCCGGCGGGGTGACCCGCTTCCTGGAGCTGGGGCCGGACGCGACCCTGACCGGTCTGGTCCGCGAATGCGTGACCGGTGGGGATGTCGTCGCCGTGCCCGGCCTCCGGCGAGGCCGTCCCGAGACCGAATCCGTGCTCGCCGGACTGAGCACCCTGTTCGCCGCCGGGGTCGAGGTCGACTGGCCGGCCCTGTTCCCCGCGGCCGGCGCGGGACAGACCCCGCTGCCGACGTACGCGTTCCACCACACGCGCTACTGGCCGGACACGCCGGAGACACCGGCCACGACAACAGCCGACCCGGACGCCTTGGACAGCCGGTTCTGGGGATTGGTGGAACAGGGCGACCTCGACGCGCTGAGCGCCGAGCTGGACACCGAGGAACGGGACGGCCTCGGCGCCGTGCTGCCCGCACTGACCCGGTGGCGCCTCGGCCGGCGTGAGAAGACGGTGGTGGACAGCTGGCGGTACCGGTTGAGCTGGCGGCCCGTGCCGACCCGGCCCGAGGGCACGCTCACCGGCACCTGGTTGCTGGTGGTGCCCGCCGGCCACCGCGACGATGCCTGGGTCGCGCCGATCGAAGCGGCGATGACCGCCGCCGGGGCCGAGGTCCGTGGCCTGGAGGTCGGTGAGCACCAGCTGGATCGGGCCGCGCTGGCGGCCCGGCTCGACGGGCCGCCGCTCGCCGGGGTGGTCTCGTTGCTGGCGGTGGAGCAGTCCCGCGTCCCGGGACACCCGGGCGTGCCGGTCGGTCTGGCCGCCACGGTGAGCCTGGTCCAGGCGTTGGAGGACCGCGAGATCGACGCGCCCCTGTGGTGTCTCACCCAGGGCGCGGTGAACGTCGTCCCCGGCGACGGCCTCGACCATCCCGACCAAGCCCTGCTGTGGGGTTTCGGACGGACCCTCGCACTGGAACGCCCCGACCGCTGGGGCGGTCTGGTCGACCTGCCGGTCACCCCCGACGACGCCTCGGCGGCCGGGCTGATCCGCCTGCTGGGTGACGGCGGCACCGGGGAGCAAGCAGCGCTGCGGGACGGCGCCGTTCTGGGCGGCCGGCTGGTCCGCGCCGACCCGGATCAGCCGCCGCGTCGGAACTGGCGACCGTCGGGCAGCGTGTTGGTCACCGGCGGCCTCACCGGCCTGGGCGCCCGCACCGCGCGCTGGCTGGCCGAGCAGGGCGCGCCTCACCTCGTGCTCACTTCCCGCCGGGGCCGTGAAGCGCCGGGCGCCATCGAGCTCGAAGCCGACCTCACCGCCCTGGGGTCCTCGGTGACCATCGCCGCCTGCGACGTCGCCGACCGGGGCGAGGTGAAGGCCTTGCTCGCGAACCTTCCCCACGACCTGCCGTTGACCGCCGTGTTCCACAGCGCGGGGGTGGCCAACGACGGCGTCATCACCGAGCTGACTCTCGACAGGCTGAACAACGTGCTACTGCCCAAGGTGGAGGGAGCGTGGAACCTCCACGAGCTGACCCAGGACCTGGACCTCTCGGCCTTCGTGCTGTTCTCCTCGGCCGCCGGCCTCATCGGCTCACCCGGCCAGTCCCACTACGCGGCAGGGAACGCCTTCCTCAACGCCCTGGCCCACCACCGGCGGGCGCGCGGTCTGCCGGCCACGACGATCGGCTGGGGCCTGCTGGCCGGCGGAGGCATGGCCGACGACACCGGCGCGACCGACCGGGCGAGCCGTCGGGGTCTGCACCCGATGGATCCCGGCCAGTCGCTGGCCGGACTGCGGCGAGCACTGGACCACGACGAGACCTACATCGCCATGACGCACGTCGACTGGACCCGATTCATCAAGGCGACCGCAGGCACCGTCAAGTGCACGGTCATCAGTGACCTGCCCGAGTACCGGGCGGCGTTCCCGGTGGCCGCCGCGGGGGATCGGCTCGCCGAGCCGAACGGCGGGTCCCGGTCCTGGGCGCGGCTGGACGCTCTGGACGGCGACGAACGTGACGCCGTGCTGCTGGAGTTGGTGCAGGCGCAGGTGGCCGAGGCGCTCGGTCACAGCTCGACCGAGGCCCTGTCGCCGACCAAGGCGTTCGTCGAACTGGGTTTCGACTCCCTCGCCGCGGTCGAGCTGCGCAACCGGCTCGTCGCGGCGACCGGGCTGACGCTGCCGGCGACGCTCACCTATGACCACCCGACCTTGCTGGCGCTGCGTGACCACCTGCGGACGGCGATGTTCGGCGCGGACGCCGACCAGGCCGAGTCCGCGCTGGCCGAGCTCGACCGGCTGGAGGAGGTGCTCTCGGCAGTGACGGCAGACGACGGCATCGACGAAGCGGCCAAGAACCAGGTGCTGCGGCGCGTCCAGAAGATGGCCGCCGCGCTCGCCGATCAAGGCGGGCTTTCCGAGCAGAGCCAGCTCATCGCGAACGCCGACGACAACGAACTGTTCGACTTCATCAATCGAGAATTGGGCGGTCCCAGCCAGTGAACCGAGACCAGTCCAGATCAGTTGATTCCCTCGTTTCGCCACTTGAGCACAAGGGACGCCCCCTCATGACTGACTCCACGAAGCCCTACACCTCCGGCACCGAGACAGCCGAGGCCGACCTGTTGAGCTGGGACTTCATCCAGGACCCGTACCTGACCTACCACGAGATGCGCGCCGGGACGGGTCCTCAGCGGCTCGTCATCAAGACATTGAGCACAGGCCTGCGTTCGTGGCTGGTCACCGAATACAGCGATGTGCGTCGGCTGCTGGCCGATCCCAGACTCTCGAAGGCGGCCGGGGGTGCCGCACCGATCATCGCCAAGCACAGCACGGAGGACGTCTCGGGCGCGTCGATCACGTCGGAGAGCATGCTGTTCAGCGATCCGCCGCAACACTCGCGGTTGCGCCGGATGTTCAGCAGGGCGTTCACGATGCGCCGGACACTGAATCTGCGGCCGCGCATCGAGGAACTCACCGACGAGCTGCTTGATGCGATCCCGACGGGAGCCGAGATCGACCTGGTGGAGTCGGTGGCGATGGCCATCCCCATTGCGGTGATCGGCGAGTTGCTCGGCGTACCTCGCGCCGCCCACCACGATCTTCGCCGGTGGAACCGCGCGCTGACCAGTGTCGACTCGGAGCCGTCGGAGAAGTATCAGGCCTACATGGCGTCGCTCGAGTATTTCCGGACCCTGGTTGACCAGAAAGCGAGCAGCCATGACGGCGCAGACGACCTGATCAACGCGATGATCGATCCGGACAACGAGGAGCGGTTCGAAGAGTCCGAACTGCTTTCCACCATCTTCCTGATGATGAACGCGGGTTACGAGACCACCGCGAACTTGATCAGCAGCTCGGTGTACGCTCTGCTGAAGCATCCCGAACAGTTGGAGCTGTTGCGCGGGGATGCCACCCTCATACCGAACGCAGTGGAAGAATTCCTGCGTTATGAAAGCCCGTTGAACCTTTCTACATTGCGCTACACCACCGAACCGGTGGAGGTCGGCGATACCGTTATCCCCGCCGGCGAGGTGGTGTTTCTGGCGCTGTCCTCGGCGAATCGAGACCCGGATCGGTTCGCGGAGCCGGACCGGCTGGACATCCGCCGTAATGCTGCTACGCACCTGGCCTTCGGTCACGGTATCCATCATTGTGTCGGCGCGCCGCTGGCACGACTGGAGGGCGAAATCGTGCTGGCCCGGCTGTTGGACAGGTTCCCGCACTGGGAGGCGGCCGAGCCACTGGAACGACTCACCTGGCGTTACACCCTGCAGTTCCGTGGTTTGGAGCGGCTACCGGTCAGGTTGCACGCATGACCCATGAACACCGTCAACGACGAGAACGGAGCGGACCCATGTCAGCAGAAGTGATCGACCGATTCTTCGAGAGCTCGGGTGCCGGCGACATCGAGACCGCCGTCGAATGTTTCGCCGATGACGGGCAGTGGATCACGCCCGACGGAGACGGACTCGGGACGGTCCACACCAAGGATCAGATCGGCGATCTGATCACCAGTATGAACGCGATGCGCGAAAAGATGATCGCCTCTGGGGTCGACGGGAAGTTCGAATCACCGATCATGTTCGGCGAGAAGATGGGGCTGGTTCGGTGGACCGTGGAGACCGATGACGGAAAGGTGGTCAATCGTGGTGTTGACCTCTTCATCCTGAGCGACGGGAAGATCGTGCTCAAAGACGTCTATCGCAAGGCCTGAAACACTCAATCAAGAAAGGGTCGAATCCGTGATCAACAGCTACGAGGAACTGGTCGAGACAACGATCAGCGCCACCACCGATATCGAGGACTTTCAGAACATCCAGGTCGGCCAGGGTGGTATCTACGAGCACGCCCTGTTCACCAAGTCCGGTGAAAAAGTGGCCACCACCTCAGGTGGCTACAAGATTCTCTATCAGCGAGAATCCGACAAGCAGTTCATGGCTTACCTGACCAACGAAGTCGTATTCGAGGACGGGTCCGGAACGATCCGGGTTGCCGGTTGGATCGATCTCGGGTCACTCCTGTCAGGGGACTGGGCCTACTATCCGAGTGTGGGTACCAGTGGCCGGTACCTCGGCCAAACAGGTTTCATGGCTTGGCGCCCTTACGATCTCGGTAAGGTAGAAGGAGCCGACGTGAAACTGATCATGTTTGCCGCTGCTGAGTGAACGATCCCGCGGTGACGTGATGAGGTGAGGGTACTCAAGTTCAGGATTTAGGGCATTTCGCCGCGAATTGGAGAGCTTTGTTTTCTGACGTGGAGGTTGAGAAATGAGCCGGGTCGCCGGGAAAGTCGCATTGGTTACTGGCGCTGCGCGTGGAATGGGACGTTCGCATGCGGTGCGACTTGCCCAAGAAGGGGCAGACATCGTAGCTATTGACCTGTGCGCAGACCTCGAAACCGCGCCGTATCCAGGAGCGGAAAGTCAAGATCTTGCCTCGACGACGCAACTGGTCGAACAGCTGGGCCGGCGGATCCTGGCACGCCAGGCGGATACGCGCAACTTCACGGAATTGCAGGGTGTCGTCGATGAGGCGATAGCTGAGTTCGGTCATATCGACGTCGTGTGCGCAAATGCTGGAATGTCCAGCTTCGGGTTCTCATGGGAACTTTCCGATGAAGCCTGGCAAGAAATTATTGACGTCAATCTGACAGGATCGTGGAAAACCGTCAAAGCGGTGATTCCCCACATGATCGAACGGAATGAAGGCGGATCACTGGTCTTCATCAGCTCGACAGCGGGGTTGATCGGCGTGCCGACCATGGCGCACTACACCGCATCCAAGCACGGCGTGGTCGGATTGATGCGTGCCTTGGCGCTAGAGCTGGCACCACACAACATACGCGTGAATTCGGTCAATCCGGGAAATGTCGACACGCCGATGGTCAACAATGCTCCGATGCGAAAACTCTTCCTGCCCGAAGTCTCCGATCCGACACCGGAGGCTGCAAACGATGTGATGAAAGAAATGAGCGCGTTGCCCATCGGCTGGCTGGACTCGCAAGGGGTCAGCGACGCCGTGCTCTATCTGGCGTCGGACGAGGCACGTCACATTACTGGAATCACTCTTCCCGTGGACGCCGGAATGATGCTTCCCAACAAAATTCGATAGGAGTTGGTGCCGGTCCACGAATAAGACGTCGCTCATTGATCAACCGAAATCCTGTCAGCGTCTCAGGCGCGAACAAGTCACCGGAGGCTTCCTCATGATGACGGAAAACGCATTCTCTCTCATGGTCGATCGACTCGATATCATTGAGCTGACGGCCAAATATGCTTATCGACTCGATACTCGCCAGTTCGATTCTTTGATGGAGCTGTGGAGCGACGCCAGCCCGGTTTTCGACGAAGAAGACTTCGGGCTGGGAAAATTCACGGGGAAGGACGAGATTCGGCATCACTTCGAAGTCGACATCTACGGACAGATGGAGAATCTTTGCCACATGACGGTCAATCATGTCATCAACGAGATTCTCGAATCCCGAGCGTCTGGTAACTGCCATGTTTTCGCCCAGGGTGATGTGCGGGCCGGCGGGATCTCTCGGGCTACCGCGTACTACAAGGATGAATACGTTCGCGAGGATGGGATCTGGAAGTTCTCCAGTCGCAAAGTGATCCCGTTGACCAGGCCGGAAGTCGGTACCTTCGAATTTCCGGCAGGGCAGAGCCCATTCAATCAGTAGACTGGACAGCTACGCCCTGAGGCCGCCGTCGCGCGTCGGATCGCAGTGCTTCCCGCGGCCGGCGCTGACCACGTGGTCGTGCATCGATTGCTTCAGATTCCAATTCTCGGCGATCAGAAGTGTTGCCGGTCGCGTGGCCTGAGAAAGAAGGATCGTGCACGCATCAACCACGAGTGGCGGATCATGGATCAGGCCGCTGCGAAGCTCAGCTCAGCGCAGTCAAGTACATCTCGTTTGCTTTCCGTTCGCGGGCGGTTCCGCAGGGTATTTCCACTCGCTGGCAAACTCGCTCGAACCGGATATCTCGGTGCTCGGAGTCCAGTATCCAGGGCGACAGGACCGCCGTCACGAGCCTTTGATCGAGGACATTGGCCAGCTCGCCGATGAGATTTGTGAGGCGTTGATCCCGTGGGAAACGCAGCCACTCGCATTCTTCGGTCACAGCATGGGTTCGGTGGTGGCGTTTGAGGTAGCGCGTCGCTTCGAGCGAGATAATCGACGCGCGCCGCTCGCGTTGTTCGCGTCTGGGCGCCGCGCCCCATCGTGTCATCGTGATGAGGATTCTCATGCGGCCGATGATGACAGTATCGTTGCCAACCTTCGATCGCTGGGTGGAACCGACCCAGCTCTTCTCGACGATGACGAGATGAGACCCCTGATCCTTTCCGTGATCCGTGGCGATTATCGGGCCGTCGAGACTTATCGTGCGCCAACAACAGAGACGATGTTGAACGTGCCGATCATGGCAATAACCGGCGATCGCGATCCGAGCGTGTCGCTCGAGGAAGCGAGTGCTTGGCGAGGACATGCAGCGGGATCCTTCGAGATCAAGGTCCTGACCGGAGGTCATTTCTTCATACACGAGCACGTCGCCGAGATAGCCGACTGTGTGAGGCGTGTGCTCTTCGACTTCCGTTCCGAACGCACTCGACCGCTGCGCGTCGATGCGGCATCCCAGAGTCGAGGTCATTCATGAGGCGTCACGGCGGAACGCTAGGGTCTGTTCAGCGACGAACCGGAAGAGGGTGCGGCCATGGACGCCGGCCTTGAAGTGAGCTGCCCGATGTGCGGAGGTCTCATCGAGGCGACTGACAAAGATGAGCTCATCCGCTTGTCCCAGCTACACACGCTTGATGCCCACCGCTACAACGTTCCCGCTGAACATGTGTTGGCCGCAATGACACCCGGTGATATCGATCCCGACCAGGGAGAGGACGTGCAATGAACTCTGCAGTGGCGGAATGTCCCACCGTGGACTTGAACATGCTTGATCCTGACTTCGTGCAGGACCCCTATGAGACCATGGCTGCATGGCGAGCTTTGGGGCCGGTTGTCTATAACTCTCATCACGATCAGTACATGATCACGTCGCATCACAACTGCGCGCGAGTGCTTGGTGACATCCGCCATTTCAACTCTGCAAACGTGCTCCCGGAGATGGAGAAAGCGTTCGGCGGACCGACTTTTCTCGGCACTGATGGTGCACGGCATCAGACGGTCCGCGAAATCTGGGAGCCAGGATTCGAGCGCAAGGCTGTCGAGGCCGACTGGGCGGCGCGGATACAGCGAGTTGTGGACGTATACGTGGATCAATTCGTTGAACGCCTTCGATCCGGCGAATCTCTCGACGCTCTCGCGGAGATGACGCGGATTATCCCCACTGTTGTCACTGCCCAATTGCTGGGCGCCGAAGAGGACGTGTACGAAGACTTCATCAAATGGAGTGACGCAACGGCGGCGGTTCTCGGCGCACGGCTGGACCCGACTCCGAGGGGTCAAGAGATTGTCGCCGAGGGCGGTGCGGCAGCAGTTGCTTTGAACTCGTACATCGGCGGCCTCATCGAAAAGCACCGTGCGCTGGGGGTGTGTGATGGATCGCTTATGTCCCAGATGGTGTTCGACGATTTCGCGCCGTCCATGCCTGATCGGGAAATTTTGGCAAACGGGACGATGTTGACGGTTGCGGCGAATGAGAGTACGGCACAGGTGATGGCGATGATGTTGTATGCGCTGGGACGCCATCCTGACCAACGTCGCGCACTGGTCGCCGACAGGTCGCTTGTTCCAGCCGCACTCGAGGAGGTCCACCGCTGGTCGACTCTCACACAGTCGGTTTTGCGCTTTGCCTGTAGCGACGAGTCGCAGGTCGAGGGTTTTACGATCCCCGAGGGTTCCGCAGTCGTGGCTCTTCTGGGTTGCGCGAATCGCGATCCCGCTCGCTGGGACAACCCGCACTCCTTCGACATCTTCCGTCTCCGTAAAGCACATATTGGCTTTGGTTTCGGGCCTCACATTTGCCTTGGAATTCATATGGCTCGGATGGAGATGCGCATTTGGTTGAATCGGCTGCTGGACAAGTTGCCGGAGTACGAGATCGCGGGCGATATCGAATTCGGCCCCGACTTCACGCTGCGGGGCCTTCGGGGGGTCCCGATCAAAGCGGCATGATTGATCTTCAGAGAGCGGCAATCTGTCTCATTGGGTGGCGAGGTGCACCTACTTCCGGTACTCCAGCCGTCCGCGGCGGGCTGCTCGGTGTGCTCACTGACGGCGATCACGGCGAGCAGGGCGTGGGCGAGCATCGCGAGCAGTGTCCAGCGCTGCCAGGAAGTCCGGCGCCGAACCTGGTGTTCGTTGAGCCCGGCCAGACCCTTCCCGGCTTGCGCAGCGGCACGATCTCGGAGGAACAGCAGCGATGGAACGCCGGCTCCCCGGTGCGCCGGTGACGTCGCACCAGTAGCCACCAGCACTGCTCATCGCCCGGATCGAGAGCGCCGGTGGGACCGGGTGGCTGATCAGGGCCCAGTCGTACTAGGGCCTGTGTGTGGTTGTGATCAATCAGTTGCCTGCAGGAGGTCATTGACCCAGATCATCGAGGCGCGGAGGTGGAGGCCGGCGAGGTAG
>NZ_JBSHBP010000082.1:0-32682 GCF_053612065.1 Streptomyces sp. NPDC054765
CTCCCTTCCGGAGCGGGGCCCACCCGTCCGGCTTTGCCCTGACCTCCCCGAGCGGTACGGTCAACGATCGGGAGTTCAACGAGAAAGGGCGTCGATGGCCATTGCCAAGGCCGAGCGGCTGATGAACCTGGCGCTGTGCCTGCTGGGGACGCGACGCCCGCTGACCAAGCGTGAGCTGAGGTCGTCGATCGAGGCCTATATCGAGGCGAGCAGCGACGACTCGTTCAACCGTATGTTCGAGCGCGACAAGGACGATCTGCGCGAGCTGGGCCTGGTCATCGAGACCGTCGAGGGCATCGAGGGCGACGTCGGCTATCTCGCCCGCCGCGACAGCAACCGCCTCCCCCCGATCACGCTGGACGCCGCCGAAGCCGCCGCCCTGGGCCTCGCCGCGAAGATCTGGCAGCAGGCCCGGCTGGCCGGAGCCGCCAGCGGCGCCCTCCAGAAGCTGCGCGCGGCCGGTATGCCGCTGGCCGGGGAAGGCACGGACTACGACGCCGGGCAGCCGCACAGCGCGCTGGAGCCCCGTATCCCCGCGCATGAAGCCGCCTTCGAGCCGCTGATGCTGGCCTGCCGCGACCGCCGCCCGGTCGTCTTCGACTACCGCAAGTCGAACGCCGCGCACCCCGAGCAGCGGCAGGTCGAACCGTGGATCCTCGAATGCTGGCGGGGCCACTGGTACGTGGCCGGCTGGGACCGCGAGCGCCGGGCGGAGCGGGTCTTCCGGCTCTCCCGGATCACCGGCAAGGTCCGTTCCCGGCAAGGGAAGTTCACCGCGCCGGTGCCCGATCACGTCACCGTCCGCGAGACCGTCGAGAGCTGGGCCGGGGAGACCGCCACCGGCACCGCGAGGATCAAACTCCGTGCCGAGCACGGCTATCCGCTGCGCGCCCGTGCGCTCACCATCCGTGAACTGGGCGGCGGCTGGGACGAGCTGGAGATCCCCAACGGCCATGGACTCGACGCCTGGCTGGTGGAGTTCGGGCCCGACGTGGTCGTACTGGAGCCCGCGGAACTGCGCACCGAGGTCATCGACCGGCTGCGCGCCGTGGCCAAGGGCTGAGAGGGATACGAGACCCATGGCGACGAACGCGATCGACCAGACCCGCCGGATGCTGTCCCTGGTGACCTATCTGCGCGAGCGCCCCGGCGCCCGTGTCGGGGACGTCGCCCGCGCCTTCGGCATCACCGAGGACGAGCTGATCGGGGACCTCGACGTCCTGCCGATGTGCGGGACGAGCTTCCGCGGCGGCGACCTCCTGGACATCGACACCGACGGCGACCGCATCTGGTGGCACAACCCCGACGATGTCGCCGAGCCGCTGCGGCTGGCCGCCGACGAGGCGACCGCCCTGCTCGTCGCCGCGCGTGCGGTGGCCACCCTTCCCGGGCTGCGCGAGGGCGACCGGCAGGCGCTGCTGCGGGCCACCGCCAAGCTGGAGGCGGCGGCCGGTGAGGCGGCCGGTGCCAGTGCCCGGCTGTCGGTGACCTTCGAGTCCGAGGGCGGCGTGTTCGCCGATGTGGACCGCGCCATCGCCGAGCGGCGCCGGCTGTGGCTGCGCTACTACTCCCCGGCCCGCGACGAGCTGACCGAGCGTGAGGTCGACCCGATCCGGCTCTTCGCCGTCGGCCACACCTATATGGAGGCGTGGTGCCGGCTCTCGGAGGCCCGGCGCACCTTCCGGCTCGACCGGGTCGCCGAGATCAAGCTGCTGGACGCGCCCGCGGACCCGCCGCCGGTCGAGCTGCGCGACCTGTCGGAGGGGCTGGTACAGCCCGCGGCCGAGGACCCCGAGGTGTCCGTCGAGGTCGGGCCCGGCGGCCGCTGGGTCGCCGAGTACTACCCGCATGACAGCGCAGAGGAACTCCCCGACGGCGGGCTGCGCATCACGCTGCGTACCCCCGACCCGGCCTCGCTGCGGCGGCTGGCGCTGCGACTGGGCCGGGACGGCCGGATCGTGGCGCCGCAGGCCCTCGCGGACAGTGCGCGGCAGGCCGCCGGCCAGGCGCTCGCGGCGTACGGCGAGTGAGCGCGGCCGGCCGGGCGCCGCGCGGCGCGCGCCGTTCAGCGCGGGGAGAAGGAGGAGGCAGCGAAGGATGACGACCACGATGGCGACCACCACCCTGGCGGGCATGGCCGCGCCGGTGCTCTTCAAAGCGGCCTGCCCGGACTGCCGGGGCCGCTTCGAGCTGGCCTCGGACGCCTTCCGGCTGGCGATCGGCGCCAGCAGCCGCACCACCTTCTACTCCTTCACCTGCCCCGACTGCCGCCGCGCGGTGCGCAAACCGGCCGGCGAGCGGATCATCGAGCTGCTCACCGGCGGCGGGGTCCGCACGCTGCGGCTGCACATGGGCTGACCGGTAGGCTCGCCGCATGCTCTGGCCCATGATCGCAATCGCCCTCGGCTTCGCCGGGATCGCCGTGCTCGGCGTCCTCGCCGTCCGCGTCTTCGTCGAGGTACGGCGACTGGCCCGCCAGGTCGGCGCGACGTCGGAGCGGATCCAGCGGGCCACCGAGGATCTTGAACGGGCGGCCACACCGCTCGCCTCCCGGATGCAGGAGGCGGGCCGGGACTGAGATGCTGCCGCCCGGCTGTGTGCCCTGCTGTGCCGGAGGGCACAGGAGTAGGCTGCACTGCGGTTCATACAGCGCGGCGGTCGGGGCAATCCACAGGACGCACGGGGATTGCCCGGCGTTCACCACCGAACGTTACGATCGAGGCAGCACCAGGACGCCAGTCCGACCCCATTCGGCAGGCACCACAGCAGACGCCGCCACGGCGAGAAGGTAGTCGCACATGCTCAGCAATCTGAGGGCCCCCGAGATCATTCTGATCCTCGTTGTCGTTGTGCTGCTGTTCGGCGCGAAGAAGCTTCCGGACATGGCGCGTTCGCTCGGCAAGTCCGCTCGCATCCTCAAGAGCGAGGCCAAGGCGATGAAGAAGGACGGCGACGCGGAGGGCGGTGCCGCGTCCGGCAGCACGTCCGAGGCTCCCGCCGATGCGGCCCAGCAGGCTCCTCGTACGATTCAGGCAGCTCCCGGTGATGTGAGCAGCTCGCGCCCGGTGGCCGAGCCGAACCGCACCAACCAGAGCTGACCGACCCGATCCAGTCGCACCGACCCGGTCGGCAGTGGCTGATGTACGAGACGAGGAAGTGGGTTGCCCAAGTCTGCCCGCAAGCAGGAGAAGGACCCCGAGGGGCGGATGCCCCTCGCGGCGCATCTGCGTGAGCTGCGCAACCGGCTGCTGAAATCGATGCTGGCGGTCGGCGTGATCACGCTGGTGGCGATGTGGCAGTACGACGCGATCGCCCACTTCATCACCGGCCCGGTCATCGACGCGGTCGGCTGCCCCCGGGGCGTCGCGGCCGTCGGCCCGCGGAAGCACCCGTGCGCGGAGGTCACCGCCAACGGTCTGCTGGCGCCCTTCACCATCCTGCTCAAGCTGTCCCTCACGGTCGGCGTTGTCGGCGCGACCCCGATCTGGCTGTACCAGCTCTGGGCCTTCCTCGCGCCGGGTCTGCACCGGCACGAGAAGAAGTACGCGCTGAGTTTCGTCGGCGCCGGTGTGCCGCTCTTCCTCTGTGGTGCCTACCTGGCCTACGCGGTGCTGCCGACCACGGCGGGCGCCCTGGTCGGACTGACCCCGGACGACTGGGCCAACTTCTTCCCGGCCGATGAGTTCTTCGACATCGTCACCCGCATGATCGTGGTCTTCGGCCTGGCCTTCGAGCTGCCGCTGCTGCTGGTGCTGCTCAACTTCGGTGGTGTGGTCACCGGCCGCCGGATCATGAGCTGGTGGCGGTTCATGGTGCTGGGCATCACGATCTTCGCGGCCGTTGCCACCCCGACCGGCGACCCGCTGACCATGAGTCTGCTGGCCGCGCCGATCGTGCTGCTGTACTTCGGCGCCGCCGGCATCTGCCTCTTCAACGACCGCCGCCGCAAGCTCGGCAACCCCGACGCCGGACTGAGCGACGACGAGGCCTCGGAGCTCGATCTGACGCCTTCCGAGGTCGAGGAGATCGAGCCGGTCTCTTCCGGCCGGATGCTTCCGGAGCAGGCGAGCGGCGATGCGGCCGACGGTGATGCGCGGCGTCGTGGCGGCTACGACGACGTCACGTGACGGCTGATCACCTGCCGTAGTCCGGTGTCCCTGGTGGGTGACTGACGGCCCCCGTGCTCTGTGAGCCGGGGGCCGTCCGGCTGTGGGGCGGGAGCAGGGGCTCATGGCTTGTGTCCCGGGCCGGCGCCGGCGCGTACGAGCCGGGCTGCGAACCGAGCGCGTACCGCGCCGGTGGGTCCGGCTCGGTAACGGGCCGACATAAAGATCGGGTCGTTGTCAGAGGTGGCCGGTAGGCTCGTAAGCACGATGACCGAGGACATGTCCCCTGCTGAGCGCTATGCCGCCGCCAAGCTCCGGGCGGCCGAGCAGGCCACCGCACTCGCCCCTTTCCGGGAAATGTACGACTTTGGCCTGGATTCGTTCCAGGTCGAGGCGTGCCAGGCCCTGGAGGCCGGCAAGGGCGTGCTGGTCGCGGCCCCCACCGGATCCGGAAAGACGATCGTCGGCGAATTCGCCGTCCACCTGGCCCTGGAGCAGGGCCGAAAATGCTTCTACACCACGCCCATCAAGGCGCTGTCCAACCAGAAGTACCAGGATCTGGTCAAGCGTTACGGCGCCGGCAAGGTCGGTCTGCTGACCGGCGACAACAGCGTCAACTCCGAGGCTCCGGTGGTCGTGATGACCACCGAAGTGCTGCGGAACATGCTCTATTCCGGCTCGCAGTCGCTGGTCGGCCTCGGCTATGTGGTCATGGACGAGGTGCACTACCTCTCCGACCGCTTCCGTGGCGCCGTCTGGGAAGAGGTGATCATCCATCTTCCCGAGTCGGTGACGCTGGTGTCACTGTCCGCGACGGTCTCCAACGCCGAGGAGTTCGGTGACTGGCTGGACACGGTCCGTGGCGACACGGCCGTGATCGTCTCCGAGCACCGGCCGGTGCCGCTGTGGCAGCACGTCCTCGCGGGCCGCCGGATATACGACCTGTTCGAGGAGCGGGACGGGCAGAGCGGCGGCCGCCGCGAGGTCAATCCCGATCTGGAGCGGCTGGCGCGGATGGAGAACAGCCGGCCGACGTTCGGCCGGGACAAGCGCCGGGGCCGCAATCTGCGCGAGGCGGACCGAGAGCGCGAGCGGCGCCAGCGTGCCCGGATCTGGACGCCGAGCCGCCCGGAGGTCATCGACCGCCTCGACAACGAGGGCCTGCTGCCCGCGATCACGTTCATCTTCAGCCGGGCCGGCTGCGAGTCCGCCGTCCAGCAGTGCCTGTATTCGGGCCTGCGGCTCAACGACCAGGAGGGCCGCGAGGAGGTTCGCCGCACAGTGGAGGCGCGGACGGCCGGAATCCCGGACGACGACCTTCATGTGCTGGGCTATTACGAGTGGTTGGAGGGCCTGGAACGGGGCATCGCGGCGCACCACGCCGGCATGCTGCCGACGTTCAAGGAGGTCGTCGAGGAGCTGTTCGTGAAGGGCCTGGTCAAGGCCGTCTTCGCCACCGAGACGCTGGCGCTGGGCATCAACATGCCCGCGCGGTCCGTGGTGTTGGAAAAGCTCGTGAAGTGGAACGGTGAGCAGCACGCCGACATCACTCCCGGCGAGTACACCCAGCTGACCGGCCGTGCCGGGCGCCGGGGGATCGACGTCGAGGGCCATGCGGTGGTGCTGTGGCAGCGGGGGATGAACCCGGGTGCGCTGGCCGGGCTCGCCGGGACGCGTACGTACCCCCTGCGGTCCTCCTTCAAGCCGTCGTACAACATGGCGGTCAACCTGGTCTCCCAGTTCGGCCGGCACCGTTCGCGGGAGCTGCTGGAGATGTCCTTCGCGCAGTTCCAGGCCGACAAGTCGGTGGTCGGGATCTCGCGGCAGGTGCAGAAGAACGAGGAGGGGCTGGAGGGCTACCGCGGCTCGATGACCTGTCACCTCGGCGACTTCGAGGAGTACTCCCGGCTGCGGCGGGAGCTGAAGGAGCGTGAGACGGAGCTGGCCAAGCAGGGCGCGGCCCAGCGGCGGGTGGCGGCAGCGGCGGCGCTGGAGAAGCTGAAGCCCGGCGATGTCATCCATGTGCCGACCGGCAAGTATGCGGGTCTCGCGCTGGTCCTCGACCCGGGGATGCCCTCGGGGCGGACCAACGGCCATCGTGGCTTCGATGCGCAGGACGGCCCGCGGCCGCTGGTGCTGACCGCCGAGCGGCAGGTCAAGCGGCTGGGATCGATCGACTTCCCGGTGCCGGTCGAGGCGCTGGACCGGATGCGGATCCCCAAGTCCTTCAACGCCCGCAGCCCGCAGTCGCGCCGCGATCTGGCGTCCGCGCTGCGGACAAAGGCCGGCCATGTCGTGCCGTCGCGGCATCGCAAGCCGCGCTCGGCGGCGGTCGACGACCGGGAGATCGCCCGGTTGCGCACGGAGCTCCGGGCGCACCCCTGCCATGGCTGTGACGAGCGCGAGGACCATGCCCGCTGGGCGGAGCGCTATCAGCGACTGCTGCGCGACACCCGGCAATTGGAGCGCCGGATCGAGGGGCGGACGAACACCATCGCCCGCACCTTCGACCGGATCTGCGCCCTGCTGACCGGATTGGACTACCTCGAAGGCGACACCGTCACCGACGAGGGCCGCCGGCTGGCCCGGCTCTACGGCGAGCTGGATCTGCTGGCGAGCGAATGTCTGCGCGAGGGCGTCTGGGAGGGCCTCGGCCCGGCGGAGCTGGCGGCCTGCGCCTCGGCGCTGGTGTACGAGGCGCGGCAGGCGGACGATGCGGTGGCGCCCAAGCTGCCGGCCGGCAAGGCCAGGGACGCACTGGGCGAGATGGTCCGTATCTGGGGTCGGCTGGACGCCCTGGAGGAGGACCACAAGATCAACCAGGCGGAGGGCGTCGGCCAGCGCGAGCCGGACCTCGGCTTCGCCTGGGCCGCGTACCGTTGGGCCTCCGGTTTCGGCCTCGACGAAGTGCTCCGGGAGGCGGAGATGCCCGCCGGTGACTTCGTGCGCTGGTGCAAGCAACTGATCGATGTCCTCGGCCAGATCGCGGCGGCGGCCCCGCCCGGCGGCACGGTGGCGCGTACGGCTCGTAAGGCCGTGGACGGTGTGCTGCGCGGCGTGGTGGCGTACTCGTCGGTGGGCTGAGCGACCGGGGCCGGTCCGACCGGGGCCGGTCCGGGCCGCGCAGGACGGCGCCGCACTCCCCTTCGACAGGGGTGCGGCGCCGTACCGCTGCCGCCGCAGGGGCGGACGGGATCAGGTTCGTCTGCCGGCCGGCGCACGCTCACCGACCCCTGCCAGGAGCAGACCGGGGGTGTGGTGCCGGGGAGTGGTGGACGCCGCTGCGGGAGGTCTTCCACCACGCCTGAGCCGGCCGTTGGCCCCGCGGCGGCCACGCCACCCACTGCTCTCCTCCCGTCCGTTGCCGAGCGCGAGCCCCTGGCACGAACAACAGGAGTTCACCCGCAACCACCAGGCACGCTACCGCGACCGGCGCATACTCACCGCCTGATCGACAACACCCTCATCGGATCAGCGCCGAAGGCGGATCGCATCCGTGATCCGCGGTGACACGGTCAGGCCGTGTGCTGGTACGTCGGGTAGGTGAGGTACCCGGCGTCGCCGCCCTGGTAGAAGGTGTTCTTGTCGACGGGCGCGACGGGCAGGCCCGAGCGCAGGCGTTCGACCAGGTCGGGGTTGGCGAGGAAGCCGCGGCCGAAGGCGATCAGGTCGGCGCCCAGGCCCAGCCAGTGGTCAGCCTCCGCCGGGCCGGTCTGCTTCGGACCGCCGGGCACGGTGGGGTTGACGATCAGGGCACCCGGCCAGGTCTTGCGCAACTGGAGGAGAACTTCCTCGTCGGTGGTGGCTTCCAGGTGCACATAGGCCAGGTCGAGGCGGGCCAGCTCCGTCAGCAGAGCGGTGTTCAGCTCGGCTGCGTCGTCCTCCGTCACACCCCAGAAGCCGCCGCCGGGCGACAGGCGGATGCCCGTACGGGCGGCGCCCACGGCCTCGACGGTGGCGGCGGCTGCCTCGACGGCGAAACGGATCCGATGGGTGACCGAGCCGCCGTAGCGGTCCTCGCGCAGGTTGGCGTTGGACGACAGGAACTGGGAGATCAGGTACCCGTTGGCGCCGTGCAGCTCGACCCCGTCGAAGCCGGCGTCGACGGCGCGGCGGGCGGCGTCTGCGTAGGACCGGACGTGCTCGGGGACTTCGCCGGTCTCCAGGGCCCGCGGCGCGGGCATCGGCTGGGGGCCGCTCGGGGTGAACACGCTGCCCTCGCCGGGCACGGCCGACGGGCCGACCGGCTGGAGGCCGGTGGTCTCGTGGTGCGAGACCCGGCCGCCGTGCATGATCTGGGCGAAGATCCGTCCACCGCCGGCGTGGACGGCGTCGGTCACCTGCCGCCAGGAATCCGTCTGCTCGTCGGTGTGCAGGCCGGGCGTGCCCGGGTTGGACTGCCCGACGAGGCTGGGCTGGATGCCCTCCGTGACGATCAGGCCGGCCGTGGCGCGCTGCGCGTAGTAGGTAGCCATCGAGGGGGTGGCAAGACCGCCGGCGGCGGCCCGGACGCGGCTCATGGGGGCCATAACGGTCCGGTTGGGCAGAGTGAGCCCGCCGAGGCGGTAACTGCTGAACAGGGACGGCATGTCGGTTCTCCTCACGTACGTCGGTGCTCCGGCTGCCGAAGCGCACGGGTACGCTAAAACCTGACATCAGTGTCAGATGCAAGCGGAGAACACCGCGGGGGGCGGTCATGCGGATCGGAGAACTCGCGGCACGCGCCGGGGTGAGTGTGCGGTCATTGCGCTACTACGAGCAGCAGGGACTGCTCACCAGCACCCGCACGCCGAGCGGACAGCGGCAGTACACGGAACGCGACGTGGACCGCGTCCACTTCATCCAGGGGCTGTACGCGGCCAATCTCTCCAGCCGGACCATCGCCGAACTCATGCCGTGCGCCGACTCCCCGAGCGAGCACAACTCTGACGCCGCGCTGGAGCGGATGGCCCGCGAACGCGAGCGGATCACGGCGCAGATAGACGATCTCCTGCGGGCCCGGGACACTCTCGACAGGATGGCGGCCGTGGCCCGGTCCCACCGCGAGTCCCTGCTGCACACGGCCCCTGCCACGGACGAATCGGCGGCAACTCAGGACTCCACGCCGCGCTCGTCGCTGCCCGCCTCCGGGTGAGCCGACGCGGCGGCGGAGCCTCCGGTCGAATCGTCGTCCGGCACCGCGTCCCGGTCCACGCGGGCGGCGCCGGCAGGTTGTGCGCATGGTCCTGTCACGTCGGGACCTGGAGTGGGTGATCGTCAGTATTCGGTGTCGAGTTGGATGTGCTCAATGCCGTTGTCCAGGAAGGTGGTCAGGTCCTGGGCTTCGGTGTGAACGGCTTCCTGCTCCAGGGCGGTGAGGGGGCGCAGGGAGCTGATGTGGAGGTGGTGGTTGCGTACGGTCCAGGTGGCGGTGACGCGTCCGTCAACCAGGACGGTGCGGTGGCCTGCGACGGACAGACCGAGGTGGGGGGCGTCGATGATGCGGCTACGGTCGTGGTAGCCGAGGATGGCGTTGTCGAAGGCCGGAAGGAACCGGACGGGGGCCGGGGTGTCGGGGTGGGGGCGGGGTGCGTCGGGCAGGTCGAGCAGTTCGCGGCCGCGTTCGTCACGGAAGACGACGAGTTCTTCTCGGGCGGCTTTGATGGCGGCGGGAAGGCCGGCGAGGCCGCACCAGGCACGTACGTCCGCGCTGGCGGCGGGCCCGTACGCGGCGAGGTAGCGGTGCAGCAGTTGCTGTCCGACGGGATCACTGCCGTCGGCGGGCACGGGGTCGATGTCCCGTTCCAGCCAGGTACTCAACGGCAGGTTGCGTACGCCGGCGGTCCGGTGCCACAGGCCGCGGGGCGGGAGTTGGGCCATGGGGATGAGGGCCGCGATGAGCAGCTCGCCCAGGACCCGGCGTGGTGGGCCGGGCCAGCGGTCTTCGAGAGCTTGAACGAGTTCGGTCATGGTGCGGGGCCGCCGGTCGGCCATGACCGCGCGGCCGGCGGCGGCGACCTCGTCCACGTCGATGCCGGCCAGTTCGCGCCGGTAGGTTCCCAGCACTCGCTGGCGCAGCATGGTGTCGTGGCGGGCTCGCCAGGTGAGCGCGTCGTCGGCGGTGACGAGGTGGACGGTGCGCCGCATCAGATGGGTGCGCACCACCGCGCGACCGGTCAGCGCATCGTCCAGTTGCCGGGGTGTGAAGTCGGACAGGCGGGACCACAGCCCGGTGAAGGGCTCCTGAGGTTCCTGCGCCTGCAGGCCGCACAGATGGGCCACTGCCTCCGGCACGGAGCTGTCGCTGCGCTTGAGCAGGTGCTGGCGGGCGAGGGTGGCGCGGTTGAGGGCGCGGGTGTCAAGGACAGTCATGGCTTCCTCACGCGACGGCTCGCTCGTGGGGCGGGCGTCGGCGCAGGTCCGTGTGGGTGAGGGAGGGAGGTGTGTAGGAGACGTCCAGCGGGCCGATGTCGGTGCCGGGCGGGACGATCGCGTCGATCTTGTCGAGGATGTCGTCGCCGAGGGTGAGGGTGGCGCCGGCGAGCAGGTCGTCCAGCTGGTCCATGGTGCGCGGGCCGATGATGGCGGAGGTGATGTCGGGATGGCTGGTGGCGAAGGCCATGGCCAGGTGCGTGAGCGAGTGGCCGGCTTCTTCGGCGAGGGTGAGCAGCTGCTCGACCGCGTCGAGCTTGCGCTCGTCGGTGAGGTGCCGGGAGACCCAGTGCATGCGGGCGTTGTCCGGCCGCGGCGCGTTCTTGCGGTAGCGGCCGGTGAGCAGGCCCATGGCCAGCGGGCTCCACACCAGAACGCCCAGGCCGTAGCGGTGGCAGGCGGGCAGGATCTCCCGCTCGATGCCGCGGTTGAGGAGGGAGTAGGTGGGCTGCTCGGTGCGCAGGCGGTGCAGTCCACGCCGCTGGGACACCCACTGGGCTTCGACGATTTCCGAGGCCGGCAGGTTGGAGGAGCCGATCGCCCGGACCTTCCCGGCCCGCACGAGGTCGGTGAGCGCGGAGAGGGTCTCCTCGATGTCCGTGTACGGGTCCGGGTGGTGGATCTGGTAGAGGTCGATGTAGTCGGTCCGCAGCCGCTTCAGCGAGCCCTCGACCGCCTGGACGACCCAGCGCCGGGAGCTGCCGCCGCGATTGGGGCCCTCGCCCATCGGTCCGTTGAACTTGGTCGCCAGCACGACCTCGTCGCGGCGTCCCTTGAGGGCCTTGCCGACGATCTCCTCGGTCTCGCTGTAGCCGTAGACGTCGGCGGTGTCGATGACATTGATGCCCTCGTCCAGCGCCCGGTGGATCATGCGCACGCAGTCGTCGTGATCCGGATTGCCCATCTTGCCGAACACCATGGTGCCCAGGCAGTAGGCACTGACTTCGATGCCGGTCCGTCCCAGCTTCCGCATCCTCACGGTGACCCGTTCCTTCCGCTGCTGTACGTGTTCGGTGCCCGCGCCGTCCGGGCCGCCCGGGTGGCTGGGGCGGCCCGGACGGCGTAGGCATGTCAGGTCGGTCGGTTGGTTCAGCCGTTGTACGGAGCGGTGACGTCCAGGACCCAGGTGACGCCGAAGCGGTCGGTGAGCATGCCGTACAGCGGAGCCCACTGCGCGGGCTCCAGCGGACTCACGATGGTCGAGCCCTCGGTGAGCTTGCCCCACAGGGCGCTGATCTCCTCGGCGTCGTCGCCACGCACGGAGACGAAGAACGGGTTCTCGCCCTGGTTCCAGGGCAGCTGCGAGGGCACGTCGTAGGCCATGACGTGGAAGCCGTTGCCGCCGACCACCTCGCCCCACATCACCCAGTCCGCCTCGCTCTCGTTCCGCACGGCGCCTGCGTCCTTGTAGGTGACTGCGACAGTACGTCCGCCAAAGACGGACTGGTAGAAGTCCAGCGCCTCACGTGCGGTACCCCGGAAATTCAGGTGAGTGGTGGTCGTGACGGACATGACCTGCTCCTTGCCTTGATGTGACACCTATGCGCCGTCGGCTGTCGATGCCGAGCGGCGGTTCCGTGACCAGGGGTTATGTCTCCCGGGCGGCTCGTATGCCACGATGGCAGAGGTAGAGGACAGGTTGTGTCCGGTACTCCAGGAAAAATGTGGTGTCATGCATAAGACGTCCGCGCGGCTGCTCGCGCTGCTCTCGCTGCTTCAAACGCCCCGTGACTGGTCCGGCGATGATCTCGCCGAGCGTCTCGGCATCACCTCGCGCACCGTGCGCCGTGACATCGACCGTCTGCGCGAACTCGACTACCCGATCACGACCGTCAAAGGACCGGCCGGCGGCTACCGCCTGGAGGCCGGCACTCACCTGCCGCCCCTGCTGTTCGACGACGGGCAGGCCGTCGCCCTGGCCGTCGCGCTGCAGACCGCGGCCGCCGGCACCACCGTCGCCGAAGACGCTTCCCGCGCGCTGGCCACCCTCCGCCAGGTCATGCCGCCCCGCCTGCGCCACCGCATCGACCTGTTGCACATCACCGCCGTCCAACCGCCCGCGGCGGCCGGCGACACCCCCCGGGTCGACGCTCAGGTCCTGATGGACCTGAGCCGCGCCATCCACGCCCGCGAGGAACTGTGCTTCGACTACACCCCGGGGCCAAGCACCTCGGCCGAGGACGCCCGCCGCGTACAACCCCACCACCTGGTCACCTGGCGTCATCGCTGGTACCTGGTGGCCTGGGACCTCCACCGCGAGGACTGGCGTACCTTCCGCGTCGACCGCATCCGGCCCCGCACACCCACCGGCCCCCGCTTCGCCCGGCGCGAACTCCCCGGCGGCGACGTCTCCACCTTCGTCACCAGCCGATTCCGCGGCAACGACGGCACCACCACCGACTGGCCCTGCCAAGGCGAAGTCATCCTCCACCTCCCGGCCGCCGATGTCGCGCCCTTCGCCCAGGACGGCATCGTCGTGGAGCTCGGCCCCCACCACTGCCGGCTCACCCTCGGCTCCTGGTCATGGACCGGACTCGCCGCCGCCATCGGCCGCTTCGACACCGATATCGAGGTCATCGGCCCGCCCCAACTGGCCACCGCATTCGGGGACCTCGCCGCCCGCTACGCCCACGCCGCCCGCACCACAAGACCAGAGACCGGCCCGGCGCGGTGAGAACGGAACTCAGCCCGCCGCTCAAGCCCTCCGGACCTGCGGTGCCGACCCCGTCAACCGGGTTCCGGACTCACCACGCCGCTCAAGCCCTCCGGACCTGCGGTGCCGACCCCGTCAACTGTCTTCCGGCGGGCGTCCGGAGGCCGGCGCGGTGCCGCCGGGCCCTGGACGTCGGCGAGGGCCGCGGGCGGGGCGGGGATGGCACGGGCCGGGAGGGTGCGCCGCACTTCGCCGCCGGGAACGTGACCCGGGCCTGCGGCCTGTGGGCCTACCGGCCCGCGGGGCTCCCGTGGTCCCCGGAGGCCACGCGCGGCCCGCGGGGGCCACAGGAGAAAAGGCCCGGGTCGTCCCGCAGGGTCAGGAGGCCGTCGCTCCCGTCGGCTCCTGCTCGGCCTCGACCTGCTGGTTCCAGTCGCGCTTGGCGGCCTGCCAGCCGTCCTCGTCGTGGCCGGTGCGCCAGTAGCCGGAGAGGGACAGGGCCTCGCGGGGGAGTTCGCGCTCGACGCGGAGCAGCTGTCGCAGCTCCTTCACGAACCCGGCCTCGCCGTGCACGAACGCCTGGGCCTGGCCGGCCGGGAACTCCAGCGCCCGTACGGCGGCGACCAGTTCGCGGCCGTACGGCGCGGCGCCGCGGTACAGCCAGTGGATCCCGGCGCCGGCCGGCGCATCCAGCTCCTGGCGTTCCTCCGGGCCGGCCACCTCGATGAAGGCGTGCACGGGTACGCCCGCGGGGACCCGGGCCAGGGACGCCGCGATGGCCGGCAGTGCGCTCTCGTCGCCCGCCAGCAGATGCCAGTCGGCGGTGGCCCGGGGCACGTAGGCGCCGCCCGGACCCAGCAGGAAGATCTCCTCGCCCGGCTTCGCCGCGGCCGCCCACGGTCCGGCCAGTCCCTCGTCGCCGTGCACCACGAAGTCCACGGTCAGCTCGCGGGTTGCGGCGTCCCAGGCGCGGACGGTGTACGTACGGGTCCTGGGCCAGCGGTTGCGCGGGAACTCGGCGCGGATCTGCGCGATGTCGAACGGCTCCGGGTAGCGCACGCCGGGCAGCGGGAAGAGCAGCTTGACGTAATGGTCGGAGTACTCGCCCGCCGTGAACTCCGCCAGCCCTTCACCGCCCAGCACGACACGGACCATGTGCGGGGTGAGCTGCTCGGTGCGCTGCACCCGGGCACGGTGCAGGGTGGGCTTCTTGCGGGACGGACGCTCTGCTGCCACGGCAATCTCCCCTGACGCGATATTTGTTAGGTTTACCTAACCTAACAGGTTATCGGTGAAGAGTGAGGAGCAGGCGCTGCAAGGCGCCGCCCAGGCCCCATTGGGCGGCCAGTGCTTCCAGACGCTCGGGGTCGGCCGGTTCGGACGGCAGGGTGTGGTCGACGGCGGGGACGGGCACGTCGGTGGCCACCTTCACGACCTTCGGGGCGACGGCGACATACGGGCGTGCCTCCAGCAGTCGCTTGCGCTGGGCGGGGGTCACCTTCGACGCGGGGTCGGCGGCGGCGGCCATGATGCCCGCCAAGTCGCCGTAGGTGTCCAGCAGTTTGGCGGCGGTCTTCTCGCCGACCCCGGGCACGCCGGGCAGTCCGTCGCTGGGGTCGCCGCGCAGCAGCGCCAGATCGGCGTAGCCGGGGCCGTCCACGCCGTACTTCTCGCGCAGCAGCGCCTCGTCGGTGATCTGGAGGGTGCCGACGCCCTTGAGCGGATACAGGATGCGGATGCCGCGCCGGTCGTCGACGAGCTGGAAGAGGTCGCGGTCGCCGGTGACGATGTCCACCGGGCCCTTCGCTTGTGCGGTCAGGGTGCCGATGACGTCGTCGGCCTCGTAGCCGGCCGCCCCGATGCGGGCGATGCCCACGGCGTCCAGGACGTCCTCGATGACCGGGACCTGCGGCGAGAGGGTGTCGGGGATCTCCTCCTCGTCGGGCCCCGCGGCTCCGGCCGGGGCCTCCTCGGCGACCCGGTGTGCCTTGTAGGAGGGGATCAGATCGACCCGCCACTGGGGGCGCCAGTCGAAGTCCATGCAGGCGACCAGGTCATCGGGGTGGTGGTCCTGGACGAGCCGGGCGATGAAGTCCAGCAGGCCGCGTACCGCGTTGACCGGGGTGCCGTCCGGAGCCTTGACCGATTCCGGTACTCCGAAATAGGCGCGGAAGTAGAGAGAGGCGGTGTCGAGGAGCATCAGGCGTCGAGTCACATCCCGCATCTTGCCGTATGCCCCATACGTCACGCCGATGTGAGCTGGATCACCATCGTGTTTGCGTCGCATAAAGAAGGGCAGGCGCGCAGCCGGAGTGGACCCGATCGGGATTCAACTATTCGACCGGTAAGAGCGGGCGGACCCCGCGCCGCTCCACGACCTGGCTACGGGGGTGGCAGGTCGTCACCGATCAACAAGAGAGGCATATGTGTCCAGGCTGCAAGCCGAGCACGTGTACAAGGTGTTCGGCAGACGACCCGAGGACGCGGTCCGCAGGCTCGAAGCCGGCGTCGGCCGGGAGGAGCTGCGGGCCGAAGGCACCACCGCTGCGGTGATCGACGCCTCGATCGAGGTGGACGAGGGCCAGATATTCGTCGTCATGGGTCTGTCCGGATCCGGCAAGTCCACCCTGTTGCGCACGCTCAACGGGCTGTTGGAGCCGACCTCGGGGAGCGTGCGGTTCGACGGCCAGGACCTCACCTCGCTCAGCGACAAGGAGCTGCGCAAGGTCCGCTCCGAGAAGATCTCCATGGTCTTCCAGCACTTCGCGCTCTTCCCGCACCGCAGTGTGCTGGAGAACGCCGCCTACGGCCTCGAAGTGCAGGGCGTACCGCGCGCCGAGCGCACCGCGCGCGCCACCGAGGCGCTCGAACTCACCGGGCTCAAGGGCTGGGAGAAGTCCTGGCCCGACGAGCTGTCCGGCGGTATGCAGCAGCGCGTGGGCCTGGCCCGAGCGCTGGCCACCAACGCCGATCTGCTGCTGATGGACGAGTCCTTCAGCGCGCTCGACCCGCTGATCCGGCGCGATATGCAGGACCAGCTGCTGGAGCTGCAGAAGGCGCTGAAGAAGACCATCGTCTTCATCACCCACGACCTGAACGAGGCCATGCGGCTCGGCGACAAGATCGCCGTGATGCGCGACGGCCGGATCGTCCAGATCGGCAGTGCCGAGGACATCCTCGTCACCCCGGCCAACGACTACGTCGCCTCCTTCACCCAGGACGTGGACCGTACACGGGTGCTGACCGCGGGCGCGGTCATGGCCGAGGTCGGGACCGTGCTCGGCGCCACGACCCCGGAGGGCCGGAAGCTCACCACCGCGGCGGAGTTCCGGGCCGCCGCGCCTGCCACGGTCGGCGTCGACACCCCGCTGGTCGAGCTGTTCACGCCCTGTTCGACCAGCACCGTTCCGGTCGCCGTGACCGATGAGCGGGGCGAACTGGCCGGTGCCGTCACGGCCGAGCGGCTGCTCGCCGTTCTCGGCGAACCCGCGGCGCAGAGCCCGGCACCGGCCGTTGCCGGCCAGGCCGGCACCGGGGGCGGCGGGATATCCGCGGACGGGACCCCGGCGGACGAGAGCCCCGCGGACGGCAGCTCCGTGCCCCCGTCCGGGAATGCGGACCACGACCCCGAGGACAAGGTGAGCGCCGGTGCCTAGGATTCCGGTAGGCAGTTGGGCCGACAGCCTGGTCGAATGGCTGCGGGACCACGCCGAGTGGCTCTTCCACTTCGTCACGACCGTGCTGGGCGGCTTCTACGACGGCATTCTCACGGTCCTCTCCGGTCCCGCGCCGCTGCTCCTGGCGGGCATCTTCGCGGTGATCGCCTGGTGGCTGCGCGGTCTGCCGGCCGCCGTGCTGACGTTCCTCGGCTTCGCGCTGATCGATTCGATCGAGCAGTGGCACCAGACCGTGCAGTCGCTCTCGCTGGTGCTCGTGGCCTGCATCATCACGGTTGCGGTCGCCGTACCCCTCGGTGTCTGGGCGGCCCGCAACCGGGCCGTCAGCGGAGCGGTGCGCCCGGTCCTGGACCTGATGCAGACGATGCCCGCGATGGTCTATCTGATCCCCGGCATCCTCTTCTTCGGTCTGGGCGCCGTCCCCGGCATCGTGTCGACCATCGTCTTCTCCATGCCGCCGGCGGTCCGCATGACCGAACTGGGCATCCGGCAGGTCGACGGTGAACTGGTCGAGGCCGCCGATGCGTTCGGCACCCCTCCGCGGCGCACGCTCTTCCGTGTGCAGCTGCCGCTCGCCCTGCCGACGATCATGGCCGGTATCAACCAGGTCATCATGCTGGCGCTGTCCATGGTCGTCATCGCCGGCATGGTCGGCGGCGCCGGTCTCGGCGGCACCGTCTACCTCTCGCTCAGCTCGGTCGATGTGAAGCTGGGCGCGGAGGGCGGTCTCGCGGTCGTCATCCTCGCGGTCTACCTGGACCGGATGACCAGCGCGCTCAACCAGCGGGTCTCCCCGCTCGGCCGGCGCGCACTGGCGAAGGCGCAGGCCGCGCTCGGCGGCCTGAAGTTCCTCCACTGGAAGCCCGCGACCCCGGTCGCGACGGTCGCGGTGGTCGTGCTCGCGCTGGTCGCCGGCGGGATGAGCGTCGTCGGCAAGGACAGCGGGGGCGGCGCGGGCGGCACCGACGGCAACGGGCGGCCGGTCAGCCTCGGCTACGTCAACTGGGACGAGGGCAAGGCCACGACGTTCCTGTGGAAGGAAATCCTCGAACAGCGCGGGTACAAGCCCAAGGTCCAGGCCCTGGACGCCGGCCCGCTCTTCACCGGCCAGGCCCGTGGCGACATCGACGTGCAGACCAACGCCTGGCTGCCGACGACCCACGCGGAGTACTGGAAGAAGTACAAGGACAAGCTCGAGGACCTGGGCGCCTGGTACGACAAGACCTCGCTGGAGATCGCGGTCCCGTCCTACATGAAGGACGTCAAGACCCTGGACGACCTCAAGGGCAAGGGCGGCACGTTCGGCGGCAAGATCGTCGGCATCGAGCCGGGCGCGGGCGAGATGAAGATCCTCAAGGACAAGGTCCTCAAGGATTACGGTCTGGGCGGCGAGTACAAGGTCATGGAGTCGAGTACCTCGTCCATGCTCACCGAGCTGGACCGCTCGATCCATGACAAGAAGCCGATCGCCGTCACGCTGTGGTCGCCGCACTGGGCCTACGACAAGTACAAGCTGACCAAGCTCAAGGACCCCAAGGGCTCCTTCGGCTCCGGGGACAGCCTGCACCTGCTGGGCCGCAAGGGCTTCTCGCACGACGAGCCCCAGGTCGCGGGCTGGATGAAGCACTTCCATCTGGACGAGAAGCAGCTCACCAGCCTGGAGAACGAGGTCAACAAGGCCGGCACGGGGCACGAGCAGGAGGGCGTGCGCGCCTGGCTCAAGCAGAACCCGGGCACGGTCAACAAGCTGGCGCCGTCCGCCAAGGCCGGCTACGCCAAGGGCAAGGACGCGGGCAAGGCCCCGAGCCTGGGCTACCCGGCGTGGGACGAGGGCATCGCCACGACCTACCTCTGGAAGAACATCCTGGAGAAGCGGGGCTACAAGCCGAAGCTCCAGAACCTGGATGTCGGCCCGATGTGGACCGGTTTGTCGACGGGGCAGATCGACGTCGAGACCGACGCCTGGCTGCCGGTGGCGCAGAAACAGTACTGGGACAAGTACAAAAACGATCTTGTCGATGTCGGGGCCTGGTACGACAAGACCTCACTGGAGATCGCCGTACCGTCCTACGTCAAGGGCGTGAAGACCCTGGACGATCTGCGCAGCCACAAGGACACCTTCGGCGGCAAGATCATCGGCATCGAGCCCGGTACCGGCGAGATGAAGCGCCTCAAGAGCGTGGTGTCGCCCGCGTACGGTCTGGACGGCTTCGAGGTCACCGAGGCCGGGACCAGCGCCATGCTCACCGAGCTGGAGCGGGCCTACGCCAAGAAGGAGCCCATCGCGGTGGTCCTGTGGTCGCCGCACTGGGCGTACAGCAAGTACGACCTCACCAAGCTCAAGGACCCGCAGGGCACCTGGGGCGCCAACAACCAGATCAAGACGATCGGCAACAAGAGCTTCCCGAAGAAATTCCCGGAGTTCAACGGCTGGTTGAAGAACTGGAAGATGAGCGCCGATGAGCTCGGCAGCCTGGAGAAGGACATTCAGGCGGCCGGCAAGGGCAACGAGGACAAGGGTGTCCAGAAGTGGATCGATGCCCATCCGGGCATCGTCGACAAGATGGCACCCGTGAAGTAACCCTCACCACCGCCCACGTCGCCAGAGCGGGCCCCGCCACCGGACTTCCGGTGGCGGGGCCCGTCTGCTGCCGGCACCCGCCGGGCGGCCGCGGAGCCGCCGGCTGCCGCGGAACCGCTCCGCTCCTGCCGGCGGTGCACCACCACGCGCCGCGGGCCGTGAACTGCGTAGGCTGGCGCCATGATGAGCCGCACTCCGCCGCGCCGCGTGGTCTCGCTCGTCCCGTCGCTGACCGAGGCGGTCGCCCGCACCGCGCCCGGTCTGCTGGTGGGGGCCACCGACTGGTGCAGCGAGCCGGCCGGACTCGGTGTCGTGCGCATCGGCGGCACCAAGAACCCGGACACGGAGCGGATCGCCGCCCTCGCCCCCGACCTCGTGATCGCCAACGAGGAGGAGAACCGGGAGCCGGATCTCGCCGCGCTGCGCGCCGCCGGGATCACGGTGCTGGTCACCGAGGTGCGCCAACTGCCGCAGGCGTTCCGGGAGCTGGAGCGGGTCCTGGTCCACGGCTGCGGGCTGCCCAGGCCCGACTGGCTGGACGCCGCCGAGGCCGCCTGGCGGGACCTGCCGGCCCGGCCGGCGGAGCGGACCGCGGTGGTGCCGGTCTGGCGGCGGCCGTGGATGGTGCTGGGCCGGGACACCTTCGCGGGCGATCTCCTGGCCCGCCTGGGCGTACGCAATCTCTACGCGGACCACGCCGACCGCTACCCCCGGGTCCCGCTCGACGCACTGCGCGCCCGCGGCGCCGACCTCGTGGTGCTGCCCGACGAGCCGTACCGCTTCAGCGCCGGGGACGGCCCCGAGGCGTTCCCCGGCCGGCCCGCCGCACTGGTCAGCGGCCGCCATCTGACCTGGTACGGGCCCTCGCTGGTGCACGCCCCGGCCGCTTTGGCACAGGCCCTGGCCGGGGCCCGGTGAGGCGGCGGCGTACGGCGGTTACGCGGCGGACGGCCGGGGCGGCGCCGGCAGAGGCTACGCCGCGACCGGCCGCGGCGGCGCCAGCAGATGTCCGCGGGCCAGGCCGACGGCGGTGCGGGTGCCGGCCACCGCCACGGCGAGCACGAGGCACGCGAACAGGCCCACCGCGAGCCAGTCGAAGGCGCTCAGGCCGGTGCGCCGGGCCAGGCCGGCCGCGCCCGTGACGCAGGTTCCGAGGGGGAAGGTGAAGCCCCACCAGGTCATCGCGAAGCCCATGCCGTTGCGGAAGGCGCGTACCACCATCGCGGTCGCCAGCGCGAGCCAGAGGAGCGCAAAGCCCGTCACCGGGACGCCGTAGAGCACCGCGAAGGCGCCCATGGCGTGTGCGGAGGAGGCGTCCACGACGCCCGGTGCGGCATGGGCGAGGTTGGCCAGCGCGGTGGTGGACTGCCCCAGGGGGCCCAGGACGAGGAACAGCGTGGGGGTGAGCGCGAGGGGGAGCGGGCCGTGGTGGATCAGCCGGGACAGCACGAGCGGCAGCACCAGCAGCGTGGCCAGGAGCGACATGCCGAACAGGGCGTAGCAGGTGAACAGCATCGCCGCCCGCCACTGGCCGGCCGGCAGATGCGGCACCAGGGCCGGGCCCAGCGCCGCCGAGACCATCGGGGCGACCAGCGGCAGGAGCCAGACGGGAGAGGCGCTGCCGGTCTCGATACGGTGCCGGGTCACCATCAGATACGGAATCGCCGCGGCGCACGTGAGGCCCACGAGGGTGCCCAGCGTCCACAGGACGGCGTCGGCGGCCAGCGCGGCCGGCTCGCCGATGACGTCCCGGCTCACGGCGAGCGTGCCGCCGCCCACCGCCAGCAGGGCCATCGCCAGACACCCGTAGAAGGGGGCGACGGCCGGGTCGAGCAGATGGCGGCGGGCCTGGTCGTGGTGGCGGCCCCAGTGCACGCCTCTCGCGGCCAGCAGCGTCAGCAGCATCACCGCCGACAGCGCCCAGACGACCTGGCAGGCGGTGCGCAGGCCGGGTGCGGTGAGCGGCAGGACCGCACCGGCGTTGGCGACGATCGCGGTGCCCATGACGGCGGCGTACCAATTCGGTCCGAGGTGGCGGACCGAGGCCGGGCCACCGGGTGCGCCGGGGGCGGCGGTGGTGCCGGGGCCGGCGGTGGTGCCGGTGCGGGACGGTGCGTGCGCGAGGGGTGCCATGACACCAGCCTGGCTCTTCGGGACGGCCCCCACCAGGGACCTTGTGTCTATGAGGGCATAAGCTGGGGTTATGTGCAGGGAGACTTATGGGTGACGAGGACGGGCCCGCCGTCGTACCGCTGTCGCACCGGGTCCCGGATCTCGGTGCGCTGGAGCTGCTGCTCGCGGTCGCCCGGCTCGGCAGTCTGGGGCGGGCCGCCCGTGCGCGGGGCATCACCCAGCCCGCCGCCAGCAGCCGGATCCGGTCGATGGAGCGGCAGTTGGGGGTGGCGCTGGTCGAACGCTCGCCGCGTGGCTCGCGGTTGACGGACGCCGGCGCCCTGGTGACGGACTGGGCGCGCCGGGTGGTGGAGGCGGCCGAGGCCTTCGACGCGGGTGCGCAGGCGCTGCGCGGGCAGCGCGATTCGCGGCTGCGGGTGGCGGCCAGCATGACGATCGCCGAGTATCTGCTGCCGGGGTGGCTGATCGCGCTGCGCGCGCAGCGGCCCGGGACCGCTGTATCGCTGCTCGCGGGCAACTCCCGCGCGGTCGCCGAGCGGCTGCTCGCAGGAGACGCGGACCTCGGCTTCGTGGAGGGGCTTCAGGTGCCGGCGGGGCTGGACGGGACGGTCATCGGGCAGGACCGGCTCGTCGTGGTCGCCGCCCCGACCCACCCCTGGGCCCGGCGCCGTACGGAGCTGACCGCTGCCGAACTCGCCGGCACCCCGCTGATCCTGCGCGAGCGGGGCTCGGGAACCCGCCAGGTGCTGGACGCGGCGCTCGCCGGGCACGGCGGGCTGGCCGAACCGCTTCTCGAACTCGCCTCGACCACCGCGGTGAAATCGGCCGTGGTGAGCGAGGCGGCACCGTCCGTCCTCAGCGAACTCGCCGTCGGCGAGGAGCTGACCGCCCGCCGGCTGGTCGAGATCCCGGTGCGCGAGCTGCGGCTCGGCCGCGAGCTGCGGGCCGTGTGGCCCACCGGTCAGCGGCCCGCCGGCCCGGCCCGCGAGCTGCTGGGGCTCACCCGCGGGACGTCCTGAGGGCGCCGCCACGGTCCGCCGGAGGGGGTCGTCCTGCTCACTCCCCGGGGGCCGCCCCGCGTGCCGCCGCCACCAGGGCGTCCATCACCCGGGTGTCGTCCCCGGCCTCGGGATGCCACTGCACCGCCAGGGTGAAGCCGTACGCGCCCGGGAGTTCCAGCGCCTCGACGGTGCCGTCCTCCGCGTAGGCGGACGGCAGCAGCCCGCGGCCGAGCCGGTCCACGGTCTGGTGGTGGTAGGTGGGCACGGAGACCGGCTCGGGCAGCGTACGGCCCAGCAGCGTCCCGGGGACCGGCTTGATGTCGTGGCGTTCGAAGACCCCGGGGGCCCCGGCGTGCCCGTCGAGGTGCTGGACGAGGGTGCCGCCCAGCACCACGTTCAGCAGCTGGAGGCCGCGGCAGATGCCCAGCAGCGGCACGCCGCCCGTCAACGCGGCCTCGATCAGGGCCAGTTCCCAGGCGTCCCGGTCCAGGGCGGGCGGGCCGGTCCGGGGGTGCGGCTCCGCGCCGTAGCGGGCCGGCTGGACATCCGCGCCGCCGGCGATCACCAGCCCGTCCAGCCGGGCGACGGCCGCGGCGGCCGTGGCCGGATCGCCCGGCGGCAGCAACGCGGCCAGCCCGCCCGAACGCTGCACCAGCTTCGGGTATCCGGCGGGCACCAGCGCGGCGGGCAGGGTCCACACCCCCCACCGGGCCTCTTCCTGGTACGTGCTGATGCCGATGAGCGGCTGGGACATGGGTGCGGCCTCCGTGCGGGGTGCGATCGGGCGATGCGGGGACGGGCGGGGCCGGCCGGGATGACCCGGCCGGCCACGGCGGTGTCCCGGGGGTAGCGGTCAGTCGCGTGCGAGCTCGGCCTCCGCCGCCGCCAGCGCCGCGAACTCCTCCTCGGGTGCCGAGGCCACCAGCCGGTGGCGGGAGTAGAAGGCGAAGTAGGCCAGCGCCACGACGTAGACGCCGAGGGCGATGAAGGCGGCTTCCTTGTCGACCAGGAACGTCGCCACCAGCGCCGAGCAGGCCAGGACGAAGGCGACGGACGACGTCAGCATGCCGCCGGGGGTGCGGTAGGGGCGGTGCAGTCCGGGCTCGCGGCGGCGCAGGACGACGTGGGAGAGCGCCATCAGGGCGTAGGAGATGGTGGCGCCGAAGACCGCGACATTGAGCATCCGGGCGCCGTCGCCGGTGGCCGCGGCGAGTGCGAAGCCCAGCGCGCCGGGCACCAGCAGCCCCAGGTAGGGGGCCTTGCGGCGGCTGGTCAGGGAGAGGAAGCGGGGCAGATAGCCGGCCCGGGAGAGCGCGAAGAGCTGGCGGGAGCCGGCGAAGATCAGCGAGAAGAAGGACGCCACCAGGCCCGCGAGACCGGCGTAGTTGACGATCCGGCTGACGGTGGTCGGCTCGCCGTGCGGCTGCAGTGCCTGGACCAGCGGGTCGCCGGCCGACTGGATCGCCGCCGAGCCGCGCGCCCCGGTCGCGGCGATAAAGGTGATCAGCGCCAGCACCAGCAGGATGCCCATGGCGGCGGCCATCGCCCGGGGCAGCGAACGGGCCGGGTCCTTGGTCTCCTCGGCCGCCAGCGGTACGCCTTCGACGCCGAGGAAGAACCACATGCCGAACGGGAAGGACGCCCAGATGCCCAGAATGCCGAACGGCAGCCACGAACTGGCCCCGAAGGCACCGGCCTTGACGGGGATGTCGTTGAGGGTGTCCACATGGAAGTCGGTCAGTGCGGCGATCGCGAAGACGACGATCGCGGCGACCGCTACGGCGGTGACGATCAGGCTGAAGCGCAGTGCCTCGCCGACGCCCCACAGATGGATCCCGATGAAGACCGCGAAGCAGGCGAGATAGACCGGCCAGCTGGAGTGCAGCCCGAACAGGCCCAGCGATTCGACGTAGTCACCGATGAAGATGGAGATCGCGGCGGGTGCCAGCACATATTCGATCAGGATCGCGGTGCCGGTCAGAAAACCGCCCCAGGTGCCCAGGGCGCGCCGGGCGAAGCCGTAGCCGCCGCCGGCCGTCGGCAGGATCGAGGCCAGCTCCGCCAGCGCGAAGACCAGACAGGTGTACATCAGGCCCATCAGGACGGCGGCGATCGCGAGGCCGCCGAAGCCGCCCTGTGCCAGGCCGTTGTTCCATCCGGAGAAGTCGCCGGAGACGACATAGGCGACGCCCAGGCCGGTCAGCAGCAGGGGTCCCGCGCTGCCGCGGCGCAGCGTCCGCCGCTCCAGATAGGTCTCGTCGGGCGAGGTGCCGCCCGGGGACCCGGTGAGCGGTGCGGTCTGCGAATCCGTGTTGTCGGCCATGCGCCGCTCCTGCCTCGCCGAGGGGGAAAATCGAGCAAAGGTTCAGCGGCATACCTTTGCTGTCGATGCCGCTCCAGCGCAAGACCTGTGCGTAAAAGAATGGTTAACCCGGGACCGTGTGCCGGCCGCGCCAGGGGTCCTCACGGCGCCGGGGCGGTCAAAAAGCCCCGCAGCAGCGCCGCCGTCCCGCAGCAGTGCTCGCGCATCACCTCGCGCGCCCCGTCCGCATCGCCCTCCAGTACGGCTTCCACCAGTGCGGTGTGCTGGGTCTGGGAGTGCTCCAGATTCCGCACCAGCAGCGGAATGCAGTCCAGGAGGTCGTTCACCCCCGCCCGGACCGCCGCGTACTGCGCCGCCAGCGACGGCGAGCCGGACAGCTCGGCCAGGGTCAGATGCAGCAGGGTGTCGCGCCGGCGGTAGTCGGCGAGCGGTGCGTCCTGGGTCGCCGCGAGCGCCGCCCGCAGCCGGTCGCTCTGCGCGTCGGTCAGCCCGTGCGCCGCGCACAGTCCGGCCGCGCCCACCTCCAGCACCTCCCGGAAGCGCAGGGTGTCCTCGACGTCGGTCTTCCCGGTCCGGCGCCGCAGCTCGGCCTCGCCCGGATTCTCCGTACGCACCCGTACGAAGGTCCCGCCGTAGCGCCCGCGCCGGCTCTCCACCAGGCCCTCGTCCTGCAGCACCTTCAGCACCTCGCGCAGGGTGACCCGGCTGATCTGCAGCCGCTCGGCCAACTCCCGCTCAGCGGGCAGCCGTTCGCCCTGGGGTACCAGACCGAGCCGGACGATCTGCAGTATCTGCTCCAGCGCCTCCTCGAAACCGTTGCCCGCCCGCACCGGTCGCAGCACGGGTGCCAGCCGGTCAGCCGCACCGTCCATCGCTACCCCTTCCCAATCAATGGTTCGTGTGCCTACCTTATGACCTCCGGATGCAGTGACAGGAGGCAATACCGTGGCAGACCGCACGCCCCCACTCTCCGTCGAGGAACTGAGGGTCCTCGTCGACGCCGGGGAGATCGACACTGTCGTCCTCGCCTTCACCGATATGCAAGGCAGGCTCCAGGGCAAGCGGTTCGCGGCCCGATACTTCCTCGACACCGTCCTCGAACACGGCACGGAGGGCTGCAACTACCTCCTCGCCGTCGACGTCGACCTCAACACCGTCGAGGGCTATGCGATGTCCTCCTGGGAACGCGGCTACGGCGACTTCGCCATGCACGGCGACCCCGGCACCCTGCGCCGCACCCCCTGGAACCCGGGTACCGCTCTGATCACCGCCGACCTCGGCTGGCACGACGGCTCGCCGGTCGCCGCCTCCCCGCGGCAGATCCTGCGCCGCCAGCTCGACCGGCTCGCCGAGCGCGGCTGGAGCGCCCACGCCGGCACCGAGCTGGAGTTCATGCTCTTCAAGGACACCTACGAAGACGCCTGGTCCCGCGGCTACCGCCGGATGAACCCCGCCAACCAGTACAACGCCGACTACTCCGTCCTCGGCACCGGCCGGGTCGAGCCCGTGCTGCGCCGCATCCGCAACGAGATGGGCGCGGCCGGCATGACCGTCGAGTCCGCCAAGGGCGAGTGCAACCTCGGCCAGCACGAGATCGTGTTCGTCTACGACGAGGCGCTCACCACCTGCGACCAGCACTCCATCTACAAGACCGGCGCCAAGGAGATCGCCGCCCAGGAGGGCATGTCGCTCACCTTCATGGCGAAGTACGACGAGCACGAGGGCAACTCCTGTCATATCCACCTCTCGCTGCAGGACGAGGACGGCCGCCCGGTGCTGGCCGACGACAACGGCCCGTACGGCATGTCGAAGACCATGCAGCACTTCCTGGCGGGCCAGGTCGCCGCGATGCGTGACTTCACGCTCCTCTACGCGCCCAACATCAACTCCTACAAGCGCTACCGCCCCGGCTCCTTCGCGCCCACCGCCGTCGCCTGGGGCCCCGACAACCGCACCTGTGCCCTGCGGGTGGTCGGCCACGGCCGCGCCCACCGCCTGGAGAACCGCCTGCCCGGCGGCGATGTCAACCCCTACCTCGCGGTCGCCGGCATGGTCGCGGCGGGCCTGTACGGCATCGAGCACGAGCTGGAACTCCCCGAGGCGACCACCGGCAACGCCTACACCGGTGACGCCGCCCACGTCCCCACGACGCTGCGCGAGGCCGCAGAACTGTGGGAGCAGAGCCCGATCGCCCGCGCGGCGTTCGGCGACGAGGTCGTCGACCACTACCGCCACATGGCCCGCGTCGAGCAGGACGCCTACGACGCAGCCGTCACGGACTGGGAGCGCTTCCGCTCCTTCGAGCGCATGTAAGGAACCCGACCGTGTCCATTGGTCTGCACGAGCTGAACATCCTCAACCCGGCCACCGAGGAGGTGGTGGCCACCGTCCCCACCACCTCCCCCGAAGAGGTCGATGCCGCGGTCCGGCGGGCCGCCGCCGCCCAGGAGGCCTGGGCGGCCGTGGCACCCGGCGACCGGGCCCGCATCCTGCGCCGGTTCGCCGAGGTCGTCGACGCGCACATCGAGCCGCTCGCCGAACTGGAACGGAAGGAAGCCGGCCACCCGCTGGGCAACGCCCGGTGGGAGGCGGGCAACGTCCGCGACCTGCTGCACTACGCGGCCGGGGGAGTGGAGCGCCTGAACGGCACCCAGATCCCGGTCGCCGGCGGTCTGAACATCACCGTTCAGGAGCCGCTCGGCGTCGTCGCCGTCATCGCCCCCTGGAACTTCCCGATGCCGATCGCCGCCTGGGGCACCGCCCCCGCGCTCGCGGCCGGCAACGCCGTCCTCCTCAAGCCCGCCGAGACCACCCCGCTCACCGCGCTGCGGCTCGCCGGACTCGCCCTGGAGGCCGGGCTGCCCGAGGGCCTCTTCCAGGTCCTGCCCGGCGAGGGACCGGTCACCGGCACCGCGCTGGTCGACCACCCCCGGGTCGCCAAGGTCGTCTTCACCGGCTCCACCGCCACCGGCCGGCAGATCGCCGCCCGCTGCGCGGCACAGACCAAGCGGCTCACCCTCGAACTCGGCGGCAAGAGCCCCAACATCGTCTTCGCCGACGCCGACCTCGAAGCCGCCGCGGCCGCCGCCCCCGGCTCCTTCCTCGACAACACCGGCCAGGACTGCTGCGCCCGCAGCCGCATCCTCGTCCAGCGCTCCGTCTACGACCGCTTCATGGAGCTGCTGGAGCCGGCCGTCAAGGCGTTCACCGTCGGCGACCCGGCCGACCCCGCCACCTTGATGGGCCCGCTGATCTCCGCCGCCCAGCGCGAGCGGGTACGGTCCTTCGTCCCCGAGGACGCCCCGGCCGCCATCCGCGGCGAGGCGCCCGCCGGCAAGGGCTTCTGGTATCCGGCCACCGTCCTGGAGGGGCGCCCCGAGGACCGTACGGCCGTCGAGGAGATCTTCGGCCCGGTCGCCGTCGTCCTGCCCTTCGACGACGAGGCCGACGCCGTCCGGCTCGCCAACGCGAGCGACTACGGCCTGTCCGGCTCGCTGTGGACCCGGGACGTCGGCCGCGCCCTGCGGGTCTCGCGCGGTGTCGCGGCCGGCAACCTCTCCGTCAACTCCCACAGCAGTGTGCGCTATTGGACCCCCTTCGGCGGGTTCAAGCAGTCCGGCCTCGGCCGTGAGCTGGGCCCGGACGCACTGACCGCCTTCACCGAGACCAAGAACATCTTCATCAGCACCGAGGAGACCACGTGACCGAGCAGACCGCAGTGTGCCGCCGCCTCGTCGGCCGTACCGCCGTGATCACCGGGGCCGGCAGCGGCATCGGCCTGGCCACCGCCCGCCGACTGGCCTCCGAAGGCGCCCACGTCGTCTGCGCCGACATCGACGAGACGGCGGGCAAGGCCGCCGCCGCGGAGGTCGGCGGCCTCTTCGTCCAGGTCGACGTGACCGACTCCGACCAGGTCGAGGCGCTCTACAAGACCGCCTTCGACACCTACGGCTCGGTCGACATCGCCTTCAACAATGCCGGCATCTCCCCGGACGACGACGACTCGATCCTCACCACCGGACTGGACGCCTGGAAGCGCGTCCAGGAGGTCAACCTCACCTCGGTCTACCTCTGCTGCAAGCACGCGCTGCCCTACATGCGCGACCAGGGCCGCGGCTCCATCATCAACACCGCGTCCTTCGTGGCGGTGATGGGCGCCGCCACCTCCCAGATCAGCTACACCGCCTCCAAGGGCGGCGTGCTGTCCATGTCCCGCGAACTGGGCGTCCAGTTCGCCCGCGAGGGCATCCGGGTCAACGCCCTGTGCCCCGGGCCGGTCAACACCCCGCTCCTGCAGGAGCTGTTCGCCAAGGACCCCGAGCGCGCCGCGCGCCGCCTGGTGCACGTCCCCGTCGGCCGGTTCGCCGAGCCCGAGGAGATCGCCGCCGCCGTCGCGTTCCTCGCCAGCGACGACTCCTCGTTCGTCAACGCCGCCGAGTTCCTGGTCGACGGCGGTATCGCGGGCGCCTACGTCACTCCCGTCTGATGCGCCGTCCCGCCTCTGCGGAGCGGGCGGGACCCGAAGGTAAAGTCCGACCTCCCCTCCGGGACCGGCACCGCTGCGTGCCGGTCCCGGAGTGCTTCCCCAACCCCTGACCACGGAGGACACAGTGGGTACCACAGGCTCCAAGAGGTACGCCCTCGCCCTGGGAATCGCCGGGGCCGCCACCCTCTCGGCGCTCACGGCCACCGCGCCGGCCACGGCCGCCCCCGCCGCAGCCCCGGCGCGCGCCGCCTGTCCCCAGCTCTCCACGAGCATCAAGTGGTACGGCCACAACCGCGCCAAGCTGCAGAAGATGATCGACGAGCGCGGGCTGTGCTCGCACCCGGACGGCCGGTTCGAGCACCGCCCCGTCGCCGCCTTCGACTGGGACAACACCGTCGTCAAGAACGACATCTCCGACGCCACCCTCGCCTGGGCACTGCGGCACGACAAGATCCTGCAGCCCGGCAGCTGGCGGGACACCAGCCCCTGGCTGACCAAGGCCGCCGACCGCGCGCTGACCAAGGCCTGCGGCACCGCCGTCCCGGCCGGCCGGCCGCTGCACACCGCGGAGAACACCGCCTGCACCGACGAGATCATGGAGATCCGCGGCGAGGCGAAGACCATGAGCGGCGCCGAGGCCTTCGCCGGCCACTGGAACCACCGCCGTACGGTGCCCGAATACGCCTGGGTGCCCCAGCTGTTCGCCGGTCTGCGGCCGGCCGCGCTCACCTCGTACGCCAAGAAGGCCCGCGCCGAGAACCTCGCGGCGCCCGTCGGCACCGAGCAGACCGTCGGCACCCACAAACTGGCCGGCTACGTCCGCTACTACGACCAGCAGAAGGACCTGATCCGCACCCTGAAGGCTGCCGGCTTTGACGTCTATATCGTCTCCGCCTCCTCGGAGACCGTGGCCGAGGCCTGGTCCGGCGGCGTGGGCGTGGACGCCCGGCACACCATCGGCGTGCGCAGCATGGTCCACGACGGCAGGTTCACCACCGGCATCCGCGGCTGCGGCGATGTCAAGGACGGCCACGGCGAGGTCATTCCGTACATCGACGGCAAGCGCTGCTGGATCAACCAGGAGATCTTCAAGATCAAGGGCGCCAAGGCCTGGCGGAAGCAGGACCCGGCCCACCGCATCGCGCTCGGCGGCGGCGACGCCGACACCGATGTGACGTTCGTGAACGACGCCACCGGCGCGCATCTGGCGGTCAACCGCAACAAGAGCGAGCTGATGTGCCGCGGCTACGACAACGCGGACGGCCGCTGGGTGGTCAACCCGATGTTCCTCGACCCGCTGCCCCGCAAGTCCGGCGCCTACCCCTGCGCCACCAAGGGCTACAACAACACCGACGGCAGCTTCGGCCCGGTCCGCCGCCCCGACGGGAGCGTGGTGCCCGACCAGCAGGACCGGATCCACGGCTGACGGGAACGGGCGGGCCGCGCCGCCCGCGGAGGCTGTCCCCGGACCCGGACCCGGACCCGGAACCGGAACCGGAACCGGACCCCGGACCTCGACCCCGGTCCCCGGACCCGCCCGGGTCCGGGGACCGGCCCCTCACAGGAAGGCGTGGCCCTCTCCCCGGTACGTCGGCACCGTTTCCACCACCCGGTCCCCGTCGATCAGCGCCAGCTGCGTGAACCGCTCGCACAGCTCACCGGCCTTCGCATGCCGGAACCACACCTTGTCGCCGATGCGCAGCCCGTCCGCGGCCGGACCCAGCAGCGGTGTCTGCACCTCGCCGGGGCCCTCTTGCGGGTCGTAGCGCAGCCCGGCCGGCAGATACGGCACCGGCAGCCGGTCCGGGCCCGCCACCCCCGACGCCGGATAGCCGCCGCCCAGCACCGTCACCACGCCGGGACCGGGCCGGCGCACCACGGGCTGGGCGAACAGCGCCGCCGGACGCCCGCTGAACGAACGGAAGTTGTCGAACAGCCGCGGCACGTACAGCCCCGACCCGGCCGCGACCTCGGTGACCGCCGCCTCCGCCGCGGTGTGCTGCACGCTGCCCGTCCCGCCGCCGTTGACGAACTCCAGCCGCGGCGCCACCGCCCGCACCGCCTGTACGGCCTCCCAGCGCCGCTGCGCCAGCTCCTTGCGGGCCGCCGCCTGCATCACCCGGATCGCCCGCGAGAACACCGGCTTCCCGGCGACCTCGTCGCCCACACCGGCCACATGCCCCTCGTACGCCATCAGCCCCACCAGCCGGAATCCGGGGCGGCGCACCACGGTCCGGGCCAGCGCGGCCAGTTGGGCGGGCGTCCGCAGCGGCGAGCGGCGGGCACCGACCCGCACCTTCCCGCCCAGCAGACGGTAGGAGGTGTCCAGTTCCAGGCACACCCGCACCTCCTCGCCCGCCCCGCCGGCCGGCCGGGCCGCATCGATCAGGTCCAGCTGCACCGGATCGTCGACCACCACCGTCACCGCGGCCGCGAGCCCCGGGCCGGCGGTCAGCTCGGCGAAGCCCGCCCGGTCCGCCGACGGATAGGCCAGCAGGATGTCCGGGAAGCCCGAGCGCGCCAGCCACAGCGACTCGGCGAGCGTGAAACTCATGATCCCCGCGAAACCGTCGCGCGCCAGCACCCGCTCCAGCAGCGCCCGGCAGCGCACCGACTTGCTCGCCACCCGGACCGGCTTCCCCTTCGAGCGCCGCACCAGATCCGCGGCGTTGGCGTCGAAGGCCTGCAGGTCGACGACGGCCAGCGGCGCGTCGAGATGCGCGGTGGCCCGGTCGTAACCGGCTTTGTCGCCATACGTATTGACTGTGTGCGGGGGCATGGCCGCAGCCTGCCAGACCCTTCCCCACTACTGAAGGGTGTGGGAGGTACCCCACCACTGGGTAGGGGGGAGATTGCGACAGAGCGGGCATGGGTTGGAGCGGCGGCGGCGCCAGCCCTTACAGTGGCTCGACACCGCAACCAGCAGGTCAGCAGTGTGTTGTCCGGATACGAACCACCGTGCCCCGATTGCGGATCGGGTCCGGAGGCCAGCGGCGCAAGGGGGAGCGCGGGTGAGCACCGACGCGGAATTCGCCGATGCGCGACACATCCCCCCCATACCCCCGCAGCCACCCCGCCGGCCCGCCGCGGCGCCGGAGCCGGCCGACGACCCGCACACGGCCGTGCTGCGCCGGGTGCCGCCCGAGCCGTCGGTGCCACCGTCCGCTCCCGCCGTCCCGTCCGCTCCCGCCGTCCCGTCCGGCCCCGCTGCCCCGTCCGGCCCCGCCGCGCCCCCGGTCCCGCCGCGCCCCGCCGCTGCGCCCCGTGTGCGGCCGCCCGCCGCCGGTGCCCCGCTGCCGCCCCGTCCGGTC
>NZ_JBSHBP010000083.1:0-32501 GCF_053612065.1 Streptomyces sp. NPDC054765
GCTAACGATCACTGCACCTGCCAGCGTGAGGACCTCACCGACGCATCACACCAGCCCCACTGAACTGCGGAAACGAGCTTGGCGGAGCCTCAGTGACCGACATCGCGAGCCCGAAGAAGAAGAGATAGCCGGCGTACTGGTGCACCGAGCCCTTCAGCAGGGCGGGGGCGACGGCCGCGATACCGGTCCCGGCCAGAAACGGCAGGCCCATCCCCCCGGCAACGGCCGCGACGAGCGCCGAGCGCCCCATGGGCCCGGTGCGGCCCGTGCGGCCCGTGCGGCGCGTACGGCGCGTGCGGCGCGTACGGGCCGGGTGGTCCGTACGGTCCGTTCGGGCCGGGTGGTCCATACGGGCCGTTCGGGCCGTTCGGGCCGTCCGCTCCATACGCAGTTCGCATCCGAGCAGGAACATGAAGGTCACCAGCCCCAGCTGGGCGGCCATGTTGAGCGTCGAGGTGACTTCGGGCGGCAGCAGCCAGGCCTGGCCGGCCGGCCACACCCAGCCGAGCGCCGAGGGGCCGAGGAGCAGGCCGCCGAGGATCTCGCCGATCACCAGGGGCTGGCCCAGTCGGCCGAGCAACACGCCCAGAAGGTGGCTGAGCAGCACGACCACGGCGACGGCCAGCAGAAAGCGTGCCATCGGATCGACTCCGGAAACGCTGCTCGCGGCGGCCAGTTCCACCGGCGTCAGCATGGCGTGTCCGGGGCGGTGGCCTGCAGCGCCGGTGCCTCCGGCAGCCATTGTGGTCCGGGTATCTCGCCGCCCGGCCATGAGGCGAAGCGATGTGCCCCGTACAGCAGCGGGGTCCCCGGCACCTGGACGAGGCCGGTCACCAGACCCAGCACCACCGTGTGGTCGCCCACCTCCGCCAGATGGGCCACCTGGCATTCGGCGGTCGCGAACGCATCGTCGGACAGCCACGGCAGGCCGGCCGTCGGCGACGGCTGCCACCCGGTGCGGGCGAACCGGTCCGCCACTGGTTTCGCGAACACCTCCGCGGTGTGCCGGGCCCGGTCGTGCAGCAGGTTCACCGCGAACATGCCACAGGTCCGCAGCGCTTGGAGGGTCTCTCCCCGGGTGGTGAGGCAGACCGAGAGGATCGGCGGATCGGCCGTGACGCTGGCCAGGGCGGTGCAGGTCAGTCCACGGGGGAGCCGGTCGGGACCATAGGTGGTGACCACGGCGACCCCGGCGGGGAAGCCGCTCATCAGCGACCGGAAGCCGTCGGCAGGTACCGGCGGCCGGCTCTGGCCGGGGCTCTCCCACCGGAGGGGACGCGGGGCGGGGCGTGCGGAGGCCGGTGGTACGGGCAGGCGGCTGACCATGCGCGGTCGCCCTTCAGGAGAGGACAGATGGCGTACGGGGAAGGTGCGGCGCCGACGCCCGTATCCACGGTGGGGACGGGCGTCGGCGGAGAAGCGGAGGGCCCGTGCTCAGCCGGCCTTGTTGATCGAGGCGAGGTACTCGTAGCAGCTGGGAAGGGTGCTGACCAGGTGCTGTGCGTCGGCCCGCAGAGCCGCCAGCTCCGCACGCGCGCCGGCCGGGTCGATATGCGCGAGCGTGGGGCGCGGACGGGCCGGCTCATGGCCGAGGCCCAGCAGCATGGTGATCCACGAGTACTGCTCGAAGCCGTGGTAGGCGGGATAGATGGTGTGCTCGTCCAGGAGGTGTGAGGAGGCGGTCTCCAGCCGTGCGGCGAGCGCGTCCGGAAGGGGGCGGACCTTGGCCTCCTTCCAGTACGGGGTGTCCTCGCGCTGCGCCGCCCGGTAGTGCAGGACCAGGAACTCCTTCACGCCGTCCAGGACGTGTGCGACACGGTCGTTGTAGCCCTTGCTCAGCTCCGGGTCCCAGCGCTCGTCCGGGAAGTTCTTCACCAGCTGCTCGATGCCGTGCTGGATGAAGAAGATTCCGGTGGACTCCAGCGGCTCGACGAACGCACTGGACAGACCGATGGCCACGCAGTTGTTCACCCAGGACCGGCGGTTGCGGCCGATCCGCATACGGATGTGGTTGGCCTCCAGATCCTCCTGACCGGGCGCGGCGAACGCACGCAGTGTGCGCTCCGCCTCCTCCGGTGTGCAGAACTCGTCGGAGTACACATAGCCGTTGCCGTTGCGGCCGAACAGCGGAATGGTCCAGATCCAGCCCGCGTCCATCGCCGTCGCGGTGGTGTAGGGGTTCATGCCCTTGGTGGCCTGGTCGGGCTGCGGGACGCGCAGGGCGACGGCGCGGTTGTTCGGCAGCACGTCCTGGAAGGACTCGAAGGGCTCCTCCAGGGTCTGGTTGATCAGCAGACCGCGGAAGCCCGTGCAGTCGATGAACAGGTCGCCGGCGAGTTCCCCGTGTTCGCGGGTGGTCACATGGCCGATCCAGCCGCGCTCGTCGCGGGCGACGTCGACCACATCGTCCACGACGTGCCGTACTCCGCGGTCGGTTCCGTACTTGGTCAGGAACTTCGCCAGCAGACCGGCGTCGAAATGGTACGCGTAGGGGAACTGGTCGCGCTGTTCCTGCAGCGTCGAGCGGCCCAGGGAACCGTCGAGGTCACCCGCGAACAGCGAGCCGTCGAGCATGCGCGGGGAGCGCTGGGATTCGCACAGCGCCGGTGTGATGAAGCAGGAGCGGTCGAAGGGCTCGGTGCGGTCGCCCTCCAGCAGCCACCAGTCGGCGAGGGTGAATCCCTCGGAGGTCCGCAGCCGCTCGAAGGGGTGGTAGAAGTGGTGGCCGGTCTTTCGCCAGTTCTCGAAGCGAATTCCCAGTTTGTAGGAGCCCGCGCACTCCGGCAGCCATTCGTGCTCTTCGAGCCCGAGATAGTCGAAGAAATGCCGGACGGTGCTGAATGTCGCCTCTCCGACACCGATGGTGGAGACCCGGTCGGATTCCACCAGCGTCACCTCTATACGGTCCCCGAAAGCCGCCTTGAGGTACGAGGCGCTCATCCAGCCCGCGGTGCCGCCGCCGACAATGACAACTGACTTGATCACGGTGAAACTCCTGCGTCGAAGAACCGGAACCAGCTGGTCAGGGATGAGAGCTGGATCGTGCCGGCAACGCCCGCCGAGGGCTGGGCGGCGCGCCTGGGGCGAAGTTAGCCAGGTCCGGATTTTCTTTCGTTATCGAAGTTTCATGCCTGATATCCCGGGTGGACATGAACTGATCGTTCCGGTGGGAACCGCTCTGGGATGTGCGCATGGCCGCTGTGGGTGCCGCCCGATGGCCCGGGAACGCGAACGTCCGCCGGCGGAGCAGGAGATCCTGCTCCGCCGGCGGACGTTTTCCCAGGTGGTCGCCCCGCCGGAGCCCCTGGACGGGACGAGCCCCGGACGGGCCTGTGCTGTGACGCTAGGGAAGGGTGAAGAAGATCATCGGGTTGTGGTCGCTGTTCCGCACCGGCTCGTCGAGGCCCAGTTCCCGCTTGACCGCGGCCAGTTGCTCCGTCACCTGCGGGGCCTTGGCCGTGGACGGCGTGAGGAACTCGATGTTCTGCTCGGCCAGCCACTTCACAATGACCGAACCCTCGCTGAACGGCTTCGGGCGACGGCCGTGGAAGACATCGTGGACGCTGGTGGGCGTGCGCGGCGGAACGGCAGGGAACAGGTTCTCGATGTACCAGTGGGCAAACCGGGCCCCGTGGTCCGCGTCGATGAAGAGGTAGTCCGTCTCGGCGGGCACCTTCTCCGGGTGCTGCTGGATGTCGCCCTTGTTGAACGTCCAGCGGTCCGCGGAGAGTTCACCCGGAACATTGCGCACCACATTGTCGACGATGTCGAACGAGTGCAGATGTCCGGTCCCGTTGTCACGGAGCGCGCTCAGGATCCACATCGTGGACCAGCCGTAGAAGGTGCCGACCTCCACCACGGTCTCGGGGCGCAGATCACGGAGCAAGAGATACGTCATCTCCGCCTCGTAGTCGTCGAGTTGCGCCTTCATCGACTTGCCCCGGTCCTGGAGGAACTTCCGCTGGGCGTCACGGACCACCCGCAAGTCGTCCTGGTACTTCGCGTACAGACCGCTGATGTGCTCGACAGTTATGGATTCCATTTTCCCTCCACCGGGATATTGCGTATTGATGAGAACGGACATTGGTTCAGGAGATCGGCACACCCGGGGGCCGGCAGATCGTCATGCCGCCTTGTGACAAGCGGACCGGGACACTTGCTCCACCTGCCGGAAGAGCGCGAACGGAGCTACGGTCGCCACAGCGAGCACCGGGATCCGGGCCGGGCGAGCGGCGGCTCCGGGCAGTATGTCGCGGCGCGCCGGGCGACCGAACAGCGGGTCGCCACATGTCGATGTCATGGCCGTCACGTCCCCCGGCCCGCCCGCACCGGGACCCGTATGGACAGCTCGGACCAGGAGCGGAACCTCCGGCCAGGGACGTGGAGTTGGCCGAGGTGTGGCTGTGGGCCGGCGCCGCCCCTTCGTCGTGCGGCACGCACGGACTCGGCGAGGGACGCACCGTTGGCCGCGGACCGCGTCTGCAGGGTTTCCTCTTGCACGGCAGAGCGCCGTGGCGGGGCGGGCACGCCGACGGCCGGCCGGGACAGCGCGGTGGCCGGCGGCGCGAAGGCTCCGGCGGCGACCGTCACCGGGCCGCGCCTCCCCCGCCTCGCAGCGCGCATAGCCGCCGTTCCCCTCCGCTCCTTGTATGACCAAGGATAAGACTAGGCTCCGCGGCCGGAGACGGCATCACGCTCAAGAGCCATTGGTGCATAGCTCTCAGGTATGACGAACACCTCTGAGCGGCTCCGGGGTACGGACACCCGGGCCGCCCGGCCGTAACGGCCGGTGCGCAGGACCGGTACCGGCCGACTCGGGTGCCGGCGCGCTGAGTTCGGCATCGGCATCGGCATCGAGCGCATCGTCCAAGCGTCGCAGGGTCAGCGCCTCCCGGCCGTCGGGCCGGTCGTGCGGCGCGCTCCCGGGCGGGCAGGTCTCGCCATCCTGGGAATGCACCTTTGCACATCGCCGGTCCGACGAGGAAAAACGGCCATCGAGAGACCCTGGCACACGTCGTTATCGTGAGGTTATCGCGCTCTTATCGCACCGGTATCGCGGTGCGGGCCCAGGGACTTCGCCCCCTGGTGACTCTGCCGGGGCGGGTTCGCGTGTCGCCGCCCCGGCCGGTGCCGGTCGAGAGCCGAGAGCCGAGGGGGCAAAGCAAACGTCGGTGCCGTCCCCAGCGGACTGCTGGTGACGGCACCGACGAGGGTGAGGCGGATCCTCAGGACGACTGCTGCGGCACCGGCCCGCCTGCCGCGGGCGGTGGTCTCACCGTTCGGTGAGCATCCCGGAACGGAGCTTGGACAAGGTACGGGTCAGCAGCCGGGAGACGTGCATCTGGGAGACACCGAGCTCGTCACCGATCTGCGACTGGGTCATCTCCTGGCCGAAACGCAGCTCGATGAGGCGTCGTTCGCGGGCATCGAGCGTGTCGAGCAGCGGAGCCAGTACGTGCAGGTCTTCCACGGCCTCCAGAGCCGGGTCGTTCTCCCCCAGGACGTCGACGAGGGTGCGGCGCTGCTCCGACGGGTCCGGGTCGGCGGGGGTGTCGAGCGAGCCGGCGGTGTAGCCGTTGGCGGCGACGATGCCCTCGATGACCTCTTCCTCCGACAGGTCCAGATGGGCGGCCAGTTCACGGACGGTGGGGTCGCGGTCCAGGGCGGCGGCGAGGTGCTCCTTGGCCTTGGCCAGGTCACTGCGCAGTTCCTGGAGGCGGCGGGGCACATGGACGGCCCATCCGGTGTCACGGAAGAACCGCTTGATCTCCCCGAGGATGTAGGGCACGGCGAAGGTGGAGAACTCCACCTCACGCGCGAGGTCGAACCGGTCGATGGCCTTGATCAGGCCGATCGTGCCCACCTGGATGACGTCTTCCATGTCGTCGCCGCGGTTGCGGTAGCGGCGGGCGACATAGCGCACCATCGACATGTTCATCTCGATGAGGGTGTTGCGCGCGTACTGGTACTCGTGCGTGCCCTCTTCGAGCACCTGGAGCCGCTCGAAGAACTGCTTCGACAGTTCCTTGGCGTCGCGCGGGGCCACCTTCTGCGGTTGCGTCACCTCCGGCAGTACGGAGTCCGTGCCGGCGTACCGCTGCTCGGTCGTGCTCTCGCTCACGGTGGTGGTCATCTCGCCTTCCCGCGCGCCCGGCACCCGCGGACGCTGCAGCGGCCGCCTACCCCGTTCTCACACCGGCATGCCTGTGAACCGGACGCAGATGTGATCAGCGCTCCGGCAGGGGGACGAGGGTGGCGCGCACCGCGGGAATGCCGGGCGCCGCACGGCCCGGGGAGTGTTCTGCTTGCGCGGTGCATTACCCGTCGGCCCGTGATTGTGCCCCGATTTTCTTTGAAGAAACGTTGTGTCCGAGTGCGGGGCCGGGGCACATGAGGGCTCGGAGGTGGATAACCATGGGTCCCCTGCTTCTCGTACTTCTTCTCGCACTGCTTCTTTTCGGCGCCGGATTCGCCCTCAAGGCACTCTGGTTTGCCGCGGTGGTCGTACTCGTCTTCTGGGCACTGGGTTTTGTGATGCGTTCCGCGGGAGCCGGCGGCAAGCGCGGCCGGTGGTACCGCTGGTAGCCCGTCGCGCCGTTCGGGAAAGGGACCGTACGGGAAAGCGGCGCGTCACTCCCGGTGGGGTGGGGACGCCGGAAGCGGCCCGGGGCCCCGCGCCGGGTCACTGCCGGCTGAGCATTCCCCTGCGGAGCTGCTTGATGATGCGGGCGAGCAGCCGGGAGACATGCATCTGGGACACGCCGAGTACCGCACCGATCTGCGCCTGGGTCATCTCGCGGCCGAAGCGCAGCTGGATGATGAGGCGGTCGCGGTCGCTGAGCAGTTGCAGGAGCGAGGCCAGGGTGCACCGGTCCTCGATGCTCTCGGTGGCGGGGTCGGTCGCGCCGAGGACGTCGGCGAAGGACGGTCCGCTGCCGCCCTGGGCCGTATCGCCGTCGCAGGAGACGTTGACGGAGACGTTGAGGGAGACGGCCGTGTAGCCGTTGCCGGCCGCGATGCCTTCGATGATCTCCTCTTCCGTGAGCTGCATGTGCTCGGCCAGTTCTTTGACCGTGGGTTCCCGCTCCAGGAGGGTGGACAGTTGCTCCGTTGCCCGTGCCAGGTCGACGCGGAGCTCCTGCAGCCGGCGGGGGACGTGAACGGCCCAGCTGGTGTCGCGGAAGAACCGCTTGATCTCGCCGAGGATGTGAGGGATGGCGAAGGCCGCGAACTCCGTCCGGCGTGAGCGGTCGAACCGGTCGATGGCCTTGATGAGACCGATGGTGCCGACTTGGACGATGTCCTCCATCTGGTCGCCATAGCTTCTGTACCGAGAGGCCGCATAGCGCACCAACGACAGGTTCATCTCGATGAGCGTGTTGCGGGCGTACTGATACGCGGGGGTGCCTTCTTGGAGTTCCCCGAGCCGCTCGAAGAACAGCGGCGACAGCGCCTTGGCGTCATGGGGAGCAACGCTCCCGGCGTCCTCGATGTGAGGAAGCGTGGTGGAAGATTCTCCGGCGCGCGGTGACGGCCCGCCATGGGCGGCCCCCCGCAGTTTTGCGTCCGATACGTCCTCGAAAACCGCGTTCATGATTCACCTCCGGAATTCAGGTCGTTTGAGCACGCCCATTGCCTGACACCGGGGCTCCTATGCGTGTTGGCCGAACCATCACCCCACAGGGTGGCGCAATCGGTGGACGGGAGGGGGCCATCGGTGGAATTCCGGGGTCGTTCACGGGGAACGGACCGGCGCATCGGCACATACCGCACGAGAGCGATCGGTGCCGTGCCGGAGGTCCTTCGATGAGCTGACGACGCGGGCCCGTTCGGGGGAAGGATGGTGATGGGCCGAACAGGAGACTGCCCAGAACCTGTGCGCGCAGCTCATGGCATGCTGGCGGCCATGTACGTTCATACACCGGCTGTGGTGACTCACACTGTCGAGAACGAGGTCTTCGTCGTTCGCGTCAGCGGGTCCCTCGATCACGACAGCGCCCCTCTCCTGGAAGAGGCATGTGCGCTGGCGAAGGACTCCGGAGCTCCGCGTACCGTCGTCGATCTGTCCCTCACCGACTTCGCCGACTCCACAGTGCTGCATGTGCTGCTCGCCGCCCAGCGAGCCCACCACCGTCAGTCGCGCAAGCTGGTCATCGCCGGCCCGCTCCACGAAGTCATCCGCCGGCTCTTCGATGTCACCTGCACCGCGGACTACTTCACGCTCGCCGACAACATGCCCCGCGCCCTCGAAGTCTGAGTGGACCACCACCGCCACCACTGCCACCGCCCCCGCCCCCGCCAGTGCCGGCGCCATGCCGGCTCAGGCCGATGGTGGCCGTCGTGGTGAGCCGGGCACCTGGCTGCGGACCGGGGCACCCGGTGCCGTGGCTCGCGTCAACGGTTCTTCATGTCCTGCGGAATGCGTTCCAGCAGCCCTCGGAGGTCGTCCGCGTGCTCCTCCTCCTGGGCAAGCAGGTCTTCGAATACGCGTCGCGTGGTCGGATCGCCGTCCCCCAGCCACTTCGCGATTTCGGTGTACGAGGCGATGGCGACACGTTCGGCCACCAGGTCTTCCCTGATCATCTCGATGAGGTCGGCGCTCGCGTCGTAGTGGGCGTGCGAACGTGAAGTGAGCGTGTCCGGGTTGAAGTCGGGTTCCCCACCGAGCTGGACGATGCGCTGCGCCACTTTGTCGGCGTGCTGCTGCTCCTCCGCGGCATGCTCCAGAAACTCTGCGGCAACCGGTTCCGAATAGAGCCCGGAAGCGGTGTAGTAGTGCCGCTTGTACCGCAGGGTGCACACGATTTCGGTGGCCAGCGCCTCGTTCAGCACCTGTAGGACGCGCGGCAGGTCGGCTCCGTACGCCTCGGTGACCGGTCCTTTCTCGATCTCGCGTCGTGCGCGCTCGCGGAGGGTATGGATGTCGGTAAGAAATTCGGCCACAGTCTTCCTGCCCTTCGGATGTCGGATCTCGGCTGTCGGTTTTCGGTTCTCTTGGACCGGCCAGTGCTTCACCGGTCCGGCACCGACGTCTTGATACAGGCTGGACGCATGGGCGAGGCGACCTTGGAAGCTCTTGAACTCATCACTGTTCAGGAATGACGCAGCAAGGCCGAGAACGACTCCCCGGGCGACGACAGCAAGTATGCCCAGAACCGAGCTGACGGCCGGCGTCATTCCGCCGGACGCGAGGTGTTTCCTGCGTCGGCCGGTTCCCGGCGATTCCCGGACGCGGGCAGTCGCCGACCGGATTCGGCGGGAGCCTCAAGGGCGGCATGATGCGGGCGGAGTTTCCTCGCCCGTATGCACCGGCACGTCATTCACCGGTAGGTACGCGTCTCCTCGACATCGACCACCGGAGCTCCGGGAGCCGGCGGCTGGACACGCCGGCGCTTGAGGATGCTCACATAGGTGGCCAGGCCGATCACTCCCACGGCCATCATGATGAGCCCGACCAGATCGAGATTGACGCCGGACAGATGCCAGTCCACCGCAAACGTCAAAATGGCACCCACCGCGATAAGTCCAATGCATCCGCCGATACCCATGATCACCCTCACCATCTCGTCGGGAAAACCTGCTGCCCTCGCGTATGCCCCGGCACAGCACATTCATGGGTCAAATCGCTTCGGCACGGCGGGGATCGGCGCCATCGAGCCCGCTCATCACCCGTCCGCCGCGGCCCGGATCTGGCGGCGCACGCCACCGCGGCGGCCTCGTCAGCCCGGGGTGCAGGTGCTCCGGCGGGGCGGCGCGGTGGGTCGCTGTCCGGGGCCAGCCCCGCCCGCCTCACGAAGACAGGAACGGGCCGACGGCGCAGAGGGGCAAGGTCACCCGAATGGTTTTGCCGGTCGCGGTCGGGGTGATGTCGACGGTGTGGGCGAGCCGTTGTATCAGGGGCCAGCCGTATCCCCCCGTGGCACCGGGGCCACGCGGGGCACGTGTGGCGGGGCGGCGCTGGTTTCCGTCCTCGACCGCCAGTTCCAGGCACCCCTCGACGATCCGCGCGGTGAACCCGGTGAGCCCGTCCCCGTGCCGCTGGGCATTGGTGACCAGCTCCGTGGTCACCAGGAGGGCATCGACGAGGGCCAGGTCATCGACCGGGCTGCCTGTCCCGTGCAGTAAGTCGTGCACGAAGTTGCGTGCCTCGGCTGCCCTTGCAGGTACTCCCCGCATCACACACTTCCACCTCAATGCGCCCGGACCGTCCTGGCGGCGCTGCATCCTTTTGCCCGCCCGGCGGGCATTGCCGGCCGGGGTGCTCTCTCGCACGGCTGGACGGCAGGACGGCAATACTCTCAGGCCCCCTTACGGAGGCCACAGCGGGCATGGGTACACGGCACGGCACACGGACCGGCAAGGGGGGAAGCGCCCGGCGTTGTCACACCGCCGAGGGCATCAGCCGGCCGCCCGGTCGAAAGCGAGGGGAACGGTAAAGGTGAGGGGAACGGTAACGGTAATGGCTTTGCCACCCGCGGTCGGGACAATGGCCACACAGGCGGTGAGTCGCTGGATCATCGGCCAGCCATATCCACCCACCGCATATTTTTCCCGTCCGACGGCCGTGGCAGGCTCCCGGGGACTGTGATCGGCGACGGTCACCTCCAGAAGACCGGACGCGATCCGGGCGGAGAAACCGGAAAGTCCGCCGCCGTGGCGCTGGGCATTGGTCACCAATTCCGAGGTGACCAGCACCGCGTCGATCACGGAGCGTTCATCGACCCGCGGACGGTGCGCGGCCAGCAGCTCATGAACACGGGCCCGCGCGTCCGCCGCTTTGTTCACCGGGGTCTGCTGCGTGCCCATCACGCCTCTCACCTCACGCCTGATCCATCTCCACGCCCTGGGGCTCCCCCGCCGCCCGCTCCGAGAGCCGCGTAGAAGATTACTTCGACGAGAGGGTTCCTTGACGGCTTCCCCGGATCCGAGGATTCACGCACCCTCGCTCACGGTGCTACGCGGATGGCGGACCGGGCCGGCCGTCACCGGGACGGCGGCCGGCTCCTCCGGCACCGGGCACGCTTCACACCAGGGGGAATCCACCGAAATACACCCCGACCTGAGGGAAGTGGTCCACGCTGGCCTCGTGCTCGGCGCCGTCGAAACCGGGCACGTCCTTGATCTCTTGCCGGGTGCAACCGACGTAGATCTTCTCCTCCTCCTGGTCGATACCGGTCACGATGCCGGCCGGCAGCACGACGCGGCGCCCGAGGATCCACGGGCCGGTGTCGACGACGAGGTGTGCGGAATCCACCTCATCGGAATGCTTGTCGACCTTGCCGATACTCCCGTCAACGGCTTCGACGCTGTACCCCAAGAGGACCGTTCCCGCCCGGTAACCGGAGTCGGGAAGATATCCCCAGACCTTGGAACTCATGCGACATCCCTTTCAGTGCGACGTATCAGCGGGTTTTGCTCCGCGTATCAGCGGGTTTTGCTCCGCCCTGTTCCCTCCCTTGGCCAAGGGAGCAAGAGAACGGGAGAAACGGTGGCGGGCCTTTTGGTGTGCCGGTCGCCCCGGCAGTGCTCTGCTGCCCCGGGACCTGTCTCCAAAACAGCGAGCAATGGGGGAGACCGCAACCGTCCGCCCTCCCCTGTCAGGCGGACGCGCGAGCAGGCCGACCGGCTTCGGCAGGCCAAGCGCCACTCGAAGGGACGTAAACGCCGCCACTCCTCCGTTCCGCCCAGCCACACACCCGCCCGGCGGGCCACGGGACCGCCCACCGACCCAACAGTCCTGTGCGGCATACAAGTTGGCGTATGCGCGGCCGTGGCATGCCCCTTGCTGCCCACTGCGGATCACCGAGGCCGGCGATGCCGCGATGCCGCAGACGGGACAACGCCGCACCCCCGCAAGGACCGTAACTCCACGAGGGCGCCCCGAAGAGCCTCCCGTCCGGGCCGTGCCGTGCCATGCCGTGCCGTGCCGTGCCGTGCCGTGCCGCGGAGCAACTCGCCCGCGATGTAGAGGCTTTGGCTCGTGCGGGGCGAGGGCAGCGGCGAAGGGGACGCCCAAGGCCCTGTGACGGCCGGGCCGTTGAGGGCCTCGCTCCCCTGCCGACGTCGGAGCGCGGCGCAGCACCGAAGGCGCGGCGCCGGAGGTTCCGGCCGGCCCCTCCGGTGTCCGATACCCGACCCCCGCGGCGCGGCAGTGCCCGAGCCCCGGTCCCGCTCTTCGGCGAGCAGTGGCCGTATCACGCGGGCGCCACCCTTTTGGGAAACGTCGGGGAAACACGAAGGAAAAGAGAATCGGTGGCCGGAAACCACCGTCTGCACCCCGGAGCGGGCGGTCGTATTATTCATCCGTCCGGGTCTTTTGTCAGAACAGCCTTGTGATCGGGCGGATCACTCACCGTAGGATCCATTCCAGTTAGGCCGTTTGGCGTATGACATCGCGCTATCGCATGTCATATGCCGCACGAAAGGATGCCTTCTTGAATTGGTCGACACGGACCAGTGCAGGCTATTCATCGATGGTCGTTAGCGACCGGCCGAGCGTCCGCGGTGAGGGGGATTCCCGGTGACGCCGGAACGTGAAATCGAGCTTGTCGGTGTTTCCGAAACAGCCTTGTGGACCGCGGAGATGCGGGCAGGCGAATCCCGGAAGCCGGACGCATTGTTCACCGACCCCTGGGCGGAGCAATTCGTGGCGGCGGCCGGCGGATTTCACGGCCCGCCGGGGGCGGGGGCATTCCAGGTCCTGCTGCCCGAATGGCTGGCGGTCCGTACCCGGTTCTTCGACGACCGTCTCAGGGCCGCCGCCGAGTCCGGGTGCCGGCAGGTGGTCCTGCTGGGAGCGGGCCTCGACGCCAGGGCCTTCCGGCTCGACTGGCCGGCCGGGACCCGGCTGTACGAGGTGGACCTGCCGGCGGTGCACGCCTTCAAGGAAGGGGTGCTGGCGGGCTGTACCCCCGCGGCGGGTGAGCGCATCGCCGTTGGTGCCGATCTGCACGGTGCCTGGTCAGATGCCCTCACCGGGGCCGGATTCGATCCGGCCGAGCCGACGGCGTGGTTGTGCGAAGGGCTTCTCTACTACCTCGAACCCGATGTGGTCGAGGAAATCGTGACCACCGTGTCCGGGCTCTCCGCGCCGGGCAGCAGCCTGGGCGCCGAATGCCTGAACGCCGACACCGCGCAGTCCTCGTTCATGAGGCCGTGGCTGGCGGACATGGCCTCGGCGGGGACCCCCTGGCCCTGGCGGCTGCGGGATTCCGAGAAGTGGTGGGCCCGCCACGGCTGGTCCACCGACGTGGCCGACCCCTGGAGCCTGCCTTATGTAGTGGAGCGGATGGGGGCTTTTCGTAATCTTCTCCAGGGGGGCGAGGAACTCAGCATGCTCTTGGTCACCGGAACACGAACGTGACGTACTGATCGTCCTCCCGGACGACCGGAAAGGAGTTCCCTCGGGATGAATGATCTCCAGGTGGAGGATTCGGTCAAGGAATCCTTGCGTGCCGATTTCCCGCATCCAGGAAATGGCGAAGTAGCGCCCGCCGGGCGAGCGGTCCGGCAATCCGCTCCACGCGAATACCACTCATTCGTCGGCGGCGTCGACGTGCCTTCCGACAATGGCGTCTACTGCATGAGCGCACGGGCCATGCTCAATGATGTCTTCGCCACTCTGCGGGCGAAAAGAGCGCTGGAACGCGGCAAGGGCGATCCGGGAAATCCGAATGTCCTCGCCCGCTGTTCGGTCGCCGATGGCGAGACCGCGCGGGCGGCGGTGAAAGCAGCGGCCGAGGCTTTCCCACAGTGGGCGGCAGCCCCCGCCCGTACACGGGTCTTCGCCCTCGGACGAGCCGTGCGCCGCCGGCTGGAGGCGCATCGCGCCCAGATCATCGAGGTGCTGATCCAGGAGCAGCATCCGCGCGTCCTCGCGGAGTGGCAGTTCGCCGGGCTGCTCAGCGGATACTCCGAGGAGAACCTTCAGTTCTACGCCGGTCAGCTGCACATGGAGTTCGCCCGGGGCCCCCGCAGGATGCTGGTCCGCCGCCAGCCGGACGGCGTCGTCTGTGCCAACCCGCCGCAGAACGCGCCGCTGTCGAGTGTGCTGCTGGCCGCCACCGTGATGCTGGCCGGCAACACCCTGGTGGTCCGGGCCCCGCGCAGTGCGCCGCTGGGGGCGATGTATGTGCTGCGGGAGATCCTGGTGCCCGCGCTCGAGGAGGCCGGCGCACCCCCCGGGACGCTGAACTTCTTCTGCGCCGCCCCGCAGGAGGTCCTGGAGTCCTGGCTGAACGACCCGGATGTCGCCGACATCTTCTACATCGGCCCCTCCGACTTCGGGCTGCGCCTGGAGGCGAAGTGCGTCGCCCGGGGCAAGAAGCCGATCCTCGAACTCGCCGGCAACGACGGCGTCGCCGTGTGGCGGGACGCGGACCTCGACCGCGCCGTACAGGCACTGACGGAGTGCTTCCTCGGCTCCGGTCAGATCTGCATGGTCCCCAACTACGCCGTGGTGCACCCCGATATCGCGGACGAGCTGCTGCGCCGGCTCGGCGAGGCCGTGGACGCGCTGCGCCCCGGCTACCCCGACGACCCGGAGACGCTGCTGTCCCCCGTGGTGCGCAGCGAGAAGTTCTTCGCCTTCCTGGACCAGGCGGTCGGTGCCGGTGCCCGTGTCCTGCGGGGCGGGCACCGCATCGAGATCGACGGGACCGTCAGCGACAACGGCCCGTTCCTGCAGCCGACCGTGCTGCGGGTGGACGGTCTGGCCGGCGCGCGCCTCGTCGACGCCGTACGGGAGGAGACCTTCTTCCCGCTCCTTCCGGTGGTCGTGGCCGAACCCGGCGACGACGCGCAGGTACTCGGCCGGATGATCGCCTTCCTCAACGAGAACGCCTACGGGCTGCGGAACTCGGTGTGGGCGCGGGACAGCCAGGTCGTCGACCGGTTCGTGCGCGACGTACGCAACGGCGGACTGCTCAAGGTCAACGACTCCCACGTCGGCTTCCTCCCCTGTCTGCCCACCCACGGCGGAACCGGCCTGACGGGCGGGGTCTACGGGGAGGCCAACTATCCGCCGCTGCGGACCTCCCGGCTGCAGGGCGTGAGCGTGGCCCACGGGGTGAACCCTCGCGACGCCGTGTTCGGCTCCCCCGCGGGCAACGACTACACCGACAGGAGCGCGTCATGAGGATGCTGGACGAAGCACGGTCCCACTGTGACCGGCTGCTGCCGGGGCTGTGCCCGGCGTTGTCGGGGCTCCCGCTCCAGGAGCTGGAGCGGCCGGGAAACCCCGCGATCGAGCTGTTCCGGAAGTACGGCGGCGCCGGGCTGCTGATCCCCACCGAGCACGGCGGGGCCGGAGCCGGCCCCCGGGACGCGGTACGGACCATGGCGGCCCTCTCGTCGTACTCCCCCTCGCTCGGCGCGGCGGTCGCGATGCACGGCTTCTCCGTCGCCACGCTGCGGGCGGTCCCGGAGAGTGTGAACCCCTTGGTCCCCGTACTGCTCGGCGCGGTGGCCGGTGAACGGCTGCTGGTGGCTTCCGCGTTCGCGGAGGGCACCTCGGGGCAGGGCGTCCTGACGCCGACGATGACCGCGCGCCGGGCCGAGGACGGCCGCTACCGGGTGAGCGGCGCGAAGAAGCCGTGCAGCCTCTCACGGTCCATGGATCTGATCACGGCGAGCGTGCGGCTCACCGCGGAGAACGGCCAGGAGCCCGAGACCGCCATCGTGCTGCTTCCCGCGACGGCCGAGGGCATCAGCGTGCACCCCTTCTGGGACACCCCCGCGCTGGCCGGGGCGGAGAGCGACGAAGTGCGCTTCGACGAGGTGCCCTGCGGCCCGGAGGAGCTGCTGCGGCTGGGGGACGACCCCGCCGACTCCGAACGGCTCACCAGCACCGGGCTGATCTGGTTCCAGCTGATCATCTCCAGTGTCTATGCGGGCCTGGCGGCGTCCCTGGTCGAGGAGGTCTTCCGCCGGTCACGCGGCAGCGCCTCGGACCGGGCCGCCCTGGGCGCCGGGCTGCGCTCGGCCCTGCTCCAGCTCGACACCGTCGCACTGCGGCTGGAGTGCGGTGAGACCGGTCCGGGCACACTCGCCGATGCGCTGACGGTGCGCTACGCCGTCCAGGACGCGGTGAGTGATCTGTCGGGCCGCTCCGCGGAGCTCCTCGGCGGGATGGCCTTCATCAACTCGCCCGATGTCGCCTACCGGTTGGCGGCGGGGCGCGCCCTGGCCTTCCATCCGCCGTCCCGCACGAGTACGGCGGCTTCCATGGACGCCTATTTCGCCGGCGAACCGTTCGTCATGCCCTGAGCCGTCGTCCTTGGCCCGAACCGTTCCGTTCCCTCCTGGAGCCCCCATGACCTCGCCCCCTGCCCGGACCTCCGGGCACCCGAAGACGCCGCCCCCCGTACCCGAACGGCAGCGAAGAACCCCCGGCGACACCGATATGTCCCCCGAGGAGGCGAAGGCCGCGTTGACCGCCCGCTACCGCGCCCATCTCAGCCCCGCCCGTGCGACATTGGGCGAACTCTTCGGCGGGCTGGTGGAGAGCAGCTCCTCGGGAGCGTGGGTGTTCACCACGGACGGGCAGGCCCTGCTCAACTGCGGCGGCTACGGCGTACTGCTGATGGGAGCCCGGCATCCCCGGGTGGTGCGGGCGGTCACGGAGCAGCTCGCGACCCACCCGGTGGCCACCCGGATGCTGCTGGAGCCGCGCGCGGCGGCGGCGGCCGAGGCGCTCGCCGCCGTCACCCCGCCCGGTCTGGATCACGTCCACTTCGCCGGGTCCGGGGCGGAGGCGGTCGAGGCCGCGCTGAAGCTGGCGCGCTGCCACGGACGCACCCGGGTGGTGGCCATGCACGGGGGCTACCACGGGAAGACGATGGGCGCCCTGTCGGCCACCGGCAACCCGATGTACCGCGATCCGTTCCTTCCGCTGCTGCCCGAGGTACGTCATCTTCCGTACGGGGATGCCGCCGCGCTCGAACAGGAACTGGCCCAGGGCCCGGCCGACACCGCATGTGTGATCGTCGAGCCGGTGCAGGCGGAGGCCGGGGTTCACCTCCCTCCTCCGGGCTACCTCTCGGAGGTCGCGGCCTCCTGCCGGGCGCACGGCGCGCTGCTGGTGCTCGACGAGGTGCAGACCGGGCTCGGCCGCCTCGGTACGTGGTGGGGGGCGGACCGCGAGGCGGTGGTCCCCGACATCCTGCTCGTCGGCAAGGCGCTGTCCGGCGGCGTCATCCCCGTCTCCGCGATGGTGGCGGGCTGCGAGGTCTTCCAGCCGTTCGGCAGTGACCCCTTCGTGCACACCTCCACGTTCTCCGCGGCTCCGGTGGCGATGGCCGCGGCCGAGGCCGCCATCGCCTGCATCACGGAAGAGGGCCTGGTCTCCCGGGCGAAGGCGCTGGGCAGTCATCTGCTGCCCCGGATCCGGCAGATCGCGGCCGAGTGCCTCGGGGAGCTGCTGGTCGAGGTGCGGGGCGCCGGCCTGCTGATCGGGGTCGAGCTGGCCGAACCCGGCCTGACCGCCGAACTCCTGCTGGAGCTGATCTCCCGCGGAGTGATCGCCAACCACTCGCTGAACTCGCACGCGGTGCTGAGGTTCACCCCGCCCGCCGTCCTCACGGACCGGGACGTGGACATCCTGCTCACCACCTTCGAACAAGCCTGTACGGCGCTCTCCCGGAGCCGCCGCGACGCCTGGAAAGAAGAGAGTCGCCCATGCGCAGTGCCGAGTTGACCATGCACGTCGACCAGTCCCCGGCCGAGGTGCTCGACGCCCTGGCCGACCTGTCCGGCTTTCCCGCACACGCCCCCGACGTACGGTCGGTGGTCGTCACACCGGCCCCGGAGCGTCCGGGCGAGTCCGTGAGCCGCTGGGAGGTGCAGTTCCGTAGCGGCACGCTCCGCTGGAGCGAGCGGGACCACGTCGACCGGGAGCGCCTGCGGATCGACTTCGTCCAGGAGGACGGCGACTTCCAGCACTTCGAGGGCAGCTGGCAGCTGCGAAAGACCCCGTCGGGGTGCGAGATCCGCTTCGTCACCTGCTTCGACTTCGGCGTCGCGAGCCTCGCTCAGCTCCTCGACCCGGCGGCCGAGCGGGTTCTCAAGGACAACGTGGCGCGGGCGCTGGCGGGCTGGTTCACCGGTGCCCGGCCGGCCGGTGCCGTGCCGGCCACAGCGGGCCGGAGCTGACACATGGACACCCACAACCTGTGCCAGACGCCCACCACCTACCGGCTGTTGAGGCTGGAGTACCTGCTCGGGCTCATCGTGGCGGGCGGGTTCTTCGTGGCCCATCTCGGCGCGGTCCGCTGGTGGGTCGCGGTGGTCCTCTTCGCGTACATCGATGTCATCGGCTATCTGCCCGGGGCCGTCGCCTTCCGGCGCAGCCCGGACGGCCGGATCCACCGGGTCTACTACGTGCTCTACAACGTGATGCACAGCCTCAGTTTCCAGGGGCTGGTCGTCGCGGGCTGGATCTGGCTGGCCGGCCCCGAGTGGGCGTTGCTCGTGATCCCCCTCCATCTGTTCGGGGACCGGGGCCTCTTCGGCAACTTCGTGAAGTCCTTCACGGTCTCGTTCGAGCCCGCCCCGCATCCGGCGGTGCGTGCCGCGCTCCGGGACTTCGCGACCGTGCCCTGGTACGCCGTACCTCCGGCCGACGGGGTGCGGGGGCCGCGACAGGGCGCGGCACCGCACCCGAGCGAGGCCGTGCGGTGACCGCCCCGGCCGCCCTCAGCGACGACGAGGCGGTGGGCGTACTGCGCCGCCACGGCCGGCACAGCAGCGCTTTCCTCACCATGAACACCGGCATCCGCAGGCTGTCCCTCGAGGGACTCGACGGATTCGCCGCCTACCGGGAGAGCGGCCGCCGGCATCTGTTCGAGCTGTGCGGCCCGGTCTGCGCCTACGGCGACCGCGAGCGCGTCCTCGTGGCGCTGCTGGACCGGGCGCGGGGCGAGCGCCGGCGGGTGGGCGCGGTGCAGCTCTCCCAGGACGATGCGCTGCTGCACGCCGGCCACGGCTTCGTCGTCAACCAGCTCGGTGCGTCCTTCAGCATCGCGCTGGCGGACCACAGCCTCCGTGGCCAGCGCATGGTCAAGGTCCGCAACATGGTCAACCGGGCACGGCGCGAGGGCGTGACGGTCCAGGAAACCCCGCCGGGCGAGGCGGACGACCCGGCCCGCGCCGCCGCCCTCGACCGGGTGGACGCCGCCTGGCTCCGGGCCAAGGGCCGGCACGTCAAGGAGCTGGACTTCCTCATCGGGGAGCGGGGCGGCCCGGGGCGGCCCTACCGGCGGCTGTTCACCGCCGCCCACGAGGGCCGGACGGTGGGCTATGTCTCCTACTCGCCCGTCTTCGGGGAACGCGCGGGCTGGCTGTACGACCTGACGCGCCGGTCGCCCGAGGCGCCTCCCGGGACCGTCGATCTGCTCTTCGCCACCGCCCTCCAGCACTTCCAGGAGGAGAGCTGCGGCTGGCTGCACCTCGGCTTCACCCCGTTCGTCCAGTTCGGAGATCCGGTGCACAGTCCCCGGCCGTCCAGCCCGGCCCTGCGGCGCGTGCTGGAACTGCTCGGCAGCAGAGGGCGGGCGCTCTACCCCGCGGCGGCCCAGGAGTCCTTCAAGCTCAAGTGGCGTCCACAGCACATCGAACCCGAATATCTGGCGTTCCAGAACGGCGTGAGCGTCGCCGCCGTGTGGCATCTGCTGCGCCTGACCAGGACGGTCTGACGGCCCTGCCCGGCTCTTCCGTACCTGCCTCCCCGGCCCGTGCCGCCCGCTCCACCCGCCCCCTTCACCAGCCCCTTTGCCTCAGCCCCCTTCACCAGCCCCTTGCCTCAGCCCCATTCCCCAAGCTCCTTCCCCAGCTCCTTGCCTCAGTCCGTCGAACAGTGACAACAGTGAAAGAGGAATCGAGATGTTGAGCGCGGCACCCGACACCGTCCCTCGCGAAGCGGATCCCGACCGGGCTCCGGACCTGCTGGACGGAGCCCTCACCACCGAGCTGACACCGGAAGGCTGCGATATCGCCTACTGGCTGAACGCGGTGCCCCGGGGCACCCTGCGCGGCGACCCCATGGGCCGCTCCCGCGACGTGGCCGTACCGGACCACATGCTCATCGACGGTCCGCTGCGCCAGGCGGTCATGCAGGAGATGGCGTTCCGGTCGATGGCGGAGGAGAAGGCGGCCCGTGCCCTCTCCTTCCTCGTCGCCCACGCTCCCGACGTCGCGGAGCTGGACTTCTTCACCACACAGCTGATGGACGAGGCCCGGCACGCCTACGCCTTCCGCGGTCATCTGCGCGAACTCGGCGTCCCCCAGGACGCGTTGGCCGACACGATGGAGAAGCTCGCCGGGGCCGACCGCGACGCGATCCTGGACCCGCTGGAGCGGTTCGGGCGGTCCGTCCTGGAGCGCGACCGCGACTACATCGGCGGGGTCGTCACCCTCACCGTGCTGGTCGAAGGGGTCCTCGCCCCCACGGCCGAGCTGAGCGAACGCAAATGGCGGCCGCTCGACGCCCCGGCCGCCGAGATCGAGCGGGCAGCGGGCATCGACGAGATCCGGCACCTCTCGGTGGGCTCCACCATCGTCCGCCGTCATCTGCACCGCCACCCCGAGGACAAGGCACGGATCGGCGCCTTGCTGGGGCGGGGGGAACAGGTGTGGGCCGGTCTGCCGGTGCAGGAGATGACCTACCGCAGGGAGGAGCTGTTCCAGCAGGGGCTGGAGCAACACCGCGCCCTGGTGGGCGACTACGAGGCATGGCCCGGCCGCCGGCTCGTCGACACCACCGCCGAGGAGCGGACGCGCACCGCCCTCGACTGGGCCCGCCGGACCCAGGAAACGCGGCTCGCGTACATGGGGCTGGGCGGGTGAGCACGACAGCAGGGCGCGGCGTACCGGCCCCGCCCCCGGCCGACGACGGCAGCGCGCCCCGTATCAACGGCGTGTCCCAGGACGACGGCGGAGGACCCCGTATCAACGGTGCGTCCCAGGACGACGGCGCGGCGCAGCGCCAGGAGGCGGACCGGGACGAGGATTTCCGCGAACTGTCCCGGCGCGTCCACGACGCGGGGCTGATGAAGCCCCGCCGGGCCCGCTACGCCGGCCGGATCACCCTGATCTGGCTGTTGAACGGGCTCGGCTGGGCGGCGCTGGCGCTGTGCGAGCGCCAGTGGTGGCAGGTCGTCCTCGTCGCGGGCTGGCTCGCGGTCTGGTCCGAGCAGATCGCCTTCCTGGTGCACGACGCCGGGCACCGGCAGATCTCCCGCCACCGGCGGACCATCCAGGTGCTCGGGCTGGTGCACGGCAACCTCGCGCTGGGCGTCTGCTTCGGCTGGTGGGTGCAGCATCACAACCGGCACCACAACCACCCCAACCATCTGGAGCTGGACCCGGACATTCTGCGCCGGGTGGCGGTCTTCGCTCCCGAACAGGCCGAGCAGCGGTCCGGCCTGGCGCACTTCCTCGCCCGGAACCAGCGGTACTTCTTCTTCCCCCTGCTGGGTCTGGAGGCGGTGGTCCTGCGCCTCGCCGGACTCATCGCGCTGCGCCGCCGGGCGATCCGCCGCCCGTGGCTGGAGGGCGGTCTGCTGGTGTCGCATGTGACGCTCTACCTCGGGGCCGTCCTGGTGCTGCTGCCGCTGCCGGCCGCGGCGCTCTTCCTCGCGGTGCACCAGGGTCTGCTGGGCTACCTCCTCGGAATGGGCTTCGCCGTGAATCACAAGGGGCTGCCCACCCGTACCGGCGGGGAGTGGAGCTGGCTGGAGCGGCAGGTGCTCACCGCCAGGACGCTGCCGACCGGTCTGCTGGGCGACTTCTTCCACGGCGGGCTGAACTACCAGATCGAGCACCACCTGTTCCCGGGCATGCCACGCGCCGCGCTGCGGCGGGCCTACCCCATCGTCCGGGACTTCTGCCACGAGCGGGGGATCGCGTATGCGGAAACGGGGGTCCTGGAGTCCTACCGCGACCTGGCGCGGCATCTGGACTCGGCGAGCCGGATCCTGCGCGAGAAAACCGCCACGGGCTGAGGGGCACCCGCACACCCCGCAGCCAAGGAGGAGGAAACCTGTGACAGCACCGCCTGACATCGCCCGGCAGCAGGCCCCGATGGCGGACGTCTACCGCGCGGCGATGGCTCATGTGCCGTCGTGTGTGTCCGTGGTGACGACGAACACCCCGGTGGGGCCCGTCGGCGTCACGGTCAGCGCCCTGCTCTCCCTGTCCCTGAGTCCGCCCGCGCTGGTGGTCTCCCTGACCTCGTCGGGGCAGACCCTGCCGTGGATCCGCCGGAGCGGCGCTTTCGGGGTCAGCGTCCTGGGCTGGGAACAGCGCCATCTGGTCGAGCAGTTCGCCACCGGCCCTCCCCAGCGGCGCTTCGACGGTGTCTCGCACGCCTTTCATCTGGGCCAGCCGCTGATCGTTCCGGCCCCGGTGCGGATCGTCTGCACCCTTGAGGCGACCCGCGAGGAGTGGGATCACACCTTGCTGACCGGCCGGGTGGCCTGGTGCAGCCACCACCCCGAAGCGGCCGGGCTGCTGCTGCACGGACGCGGCAGACACCCCGTACCGCACCACGCCGCCGGCTGAGCCGGACGGTGCCACGAAAGCTGCCGTGCAAGCGGCATCAACGGGCCCCGGCTCCGGGTGCCCGTCCCCTCGACGTCCAAGGAGACTGCGCTCATGGGCACCAGCGACACATTCAAGGACTTCATCGGCGATATCGCCGATGACACGAAGAAGGCGTTCGACGAGCTCCTGGATCGCGACGACGATCCGAAGGACTCGGAACTCGGTCTGGCCGATCTGCCGCTCCAGGCCCTCGCGGGCCTGCCGGCCGAAGCACTCCGGTCGCTGAGCACGCTTGCCGCGGTGCAGGGCCTCACCGCCTCGGGCAAGAGCGGAAAGAAGAACAGCGGCGGGGTCAACCCGCTCGCGGCGCTGGCCCTCGCGGGCGGCAACCCGCTCGCGGCGCTCGGCGCGGCAGGCAATCCGGCCGCCGCGCTGGGGCTGTTGGCCGGCGGCGGTCTGCCGAACCCCGTCGCGGGACTCGGCCAGGCGGCGGGCGGCCTGAACCCGATGGCGGCGGCCGGCCAGGTTTCCCAGGTGGTCGGCGGTGCGGCGGACATGGCCGGCGGGCTCGCCCAACTGCCTCAGCAAATCGCCCAGTTGAGTGAGCTGATCGCCACGCTGACCGGGGTGCTGGAGAGTGTCCAGGGCCTGGTGCCGAAGATGCCGAAGGCACGGGCGTAGTGGCCGGCTGACGGGCGGCGCGGCCCCGGCCGGCCGTCGGCACGGCCGGCCGGGGTTCCGCTACCGGCGGGGGCTCCTGTTCTCCGGAGGCAGGCCTCCTGTTCTCCGGAGGCAGGCTCCTTCAGTCATCGGCAGCCGGCGCTCGCGGGGCATCGCAACAGACGAAGCAGCGAGGAAAGGGAAGGTCCCAACGAGTGGCGCGCATGGTCGGTGCCCGCGTACGTGTGGTGGCCAAGGTGCTGGGTCAGCTCGTGGCCGACGAGGCCCGCCGGTCCGGGCGGCACACCGACGGGACGGACCCCGAGCAGCGGCGGGCCCGCGCCGTCCGCAACGCGCTGGAAAGCCTCGGCCCCTTCTACGTGAAGATCGGGCAGATCCTCTCCACCCGGCCGGACATGGTCCCGCCCTCCATGATCGCCGAACTGCAGAACCTGCACGACGAGGTGGCGGTGCAGCCCTTCTGCGTATTCGAGCCCGCTTTGGAGCGTGATCTCGGACCGGACTGGAAGCTCCGCTTCGACGACATCGACACCGAACGTCCGCTGGGTGCCGCATCCCTGGCCCAGGTACACCGGGTGACGCTGGCCGGCGGACGGCAGGGCGTCATCAAACTCCAGCGCCCCGGCATCCGCGAGGACGTCCTCGCGGACATGGCGATGCTGCGCCGCGCCGCGCGGATGGTCACGCGCGGGGCACCACGCTTCAGTTCCATCGTGGATGTGGAGTCCATGCTCAGCATCGTCTTCGACTCCATGGAACCCGAACTGGACTTCACCGGCGAGGCGAACAACATGGATGTGGCGCGCGAGTCGATCCGCCGCTTCCGTTCGCTGGCCGTCCCCAAAGTGATCGTCGCCAAGCCGACGGTCCTGGTGCAGGCCATGGCGCCGGGCACCTCGGTACGCCGTATCGACCAGGCGGACTTCTCCGAGCGTGAGCGCACGGAGATGGGCCGTGAGCTGCTCGCCTTCATGTACCGCGGGTACTTCATCGACCGGTTCTTCCACGCCGATCCGCACCCCGGCAATGTCTTCGCCGTGCCGGGCGGGCCCGCCACCCTCATCGACTGGGGCATGGTCGGCCGCATCGACCAGCGCACCAGCATGAGCCTGCTGCTGGTCCTGATGTGCGTCGCCCAGAACGACGGGCACGGCCTGGCCACGGCGTGGACCGAGATGGGGCGCGCCACCCCCTGGTCCGACATCCCCGGCTTCCGCTCCGACATGGCCGCCCTGGTCCCCAAGATCGCTTCCGCCTCGCTGGACGATCTCGACTTCGGAGTGACCCTCACTTCCGTCCTGCAGAAGGCCAGCCGCCGCGGTATCGCCTCCAGCCCGGCCGTGTCGATCCTCGGCAAGTCCTTCGCCAACCTGGAGGGTTCGGTCCGTTATCTGGCCCCGGAACTGGCCCTGGCCAAGGTCTTCCAGAAGGAGGTGCCCGGCATCATGCTCCAGCTCGTCGCCGAGGCCGCCTCCTGGCAGCAGGGCGCACGGACGACCCTGGAAGCGCTCCTGGGGTCGGGCTCCGCCGGTCAGCAACTCCGCGCTCTGGGCGACGACTTGTCCAACCGCCAGCTCTCCTTCCGGACCAGCCGCACCCACCGGGGAGCCGCCCAGGGCGGCGAGAAACGCGGTACGCCCCGCGGCCTGCTGGCCCTGGGCGCGCTGGCCCTCCTCCTGGACCACCGGCGGCGCATGCGGTGAAAGGCTGCCGGGGACGCCTGCTCCGCACGGCCCCGTCCGGCGGGTTCACGTGCTGTGTGCGCCGGGACGGGTCGGCCGGCCGGCACTTCCGCGGAGGGGTACGGTCGCGTCGTACTCCCGGGCTGCGTCCGGGCGCCCGGACGCTACCGGGATACGACATCCCCCCGCTTCAGGCCGGAACCCGCGGGCACCTCGGCGGGATCGCCGCCGCAGCTCATGACATTGTTGTCGGCGTCGACGAAGACGACCCGCGGCTGCAGCTCACGCGCTTCCCGGTCGTCGACTGCCGCGTACGCGATGATGATCACGAGGTCGCCGGGGCTGATGAGCCGGGCGGCGGCGCCGTTGATGCCGATGATCCCGGAGTCCCGGGGGCCTTCGATGACGTAGGTGGACAGGCGTGCGCCGTTATCGATGTCGACGATGTCGTCGCGGCTCACCCCGGCCCGGAGCAGGGTTCGTCGGCGCTGCCGCCGTGCCTCATCCGAGGGCGGTGAGACGCTCCCGGATGTCGCGGACCAGCTCGGCCTCGTGGGGGACGAGATAGAAGTGCCCCCCGGGAAACGCGCGCGCCTCGCAGCGGGCCGAGGTCAGCTCCGCCCACGCCCGGACGTCGTCGGGGGTGGGTCCGGGGTCGTCGGTCCCGAAGTAGGCGACGACGGGAATGTCCACGCCGGGCGCCTTGGGCCCCGCCGCATACTCTTCGAGCAGCCCGTAGTCCGCACGGATCGGCGGCAGGACCAGGTCGCGCAGGTCGGGGTCCTGCAACACCTCGGCTCCCGGACCGCCGAGCCCGCTGACCGTGGCGAGCAACTCCTCATCGCCGAGGTCGCCGGTGCCGATGCGCCGCAGACGATGGGGTGCGGCCCGGCCGGAAACCAGCAGCGCCGCCGGACCTGCCGCGCCGCGTGCGGCGAGCAGCGCGGCGACCTCGTGTGCCACGGACGCCCCCATGCTGTGGCCGAAAAAGACGGTGCGGGGCGTCATATGGGGTACCAGTCCGTCGGCGATCCGCCCCGCCAGCTCCGCCATGCTCGTGATGCTGGGTTCGGCGATACGCTCCTCACGGCCCGGATAGCGCACCGCGCTCACTTCCCAGTCGGCCGGGAACTGCTGGGGCCAGGTGCGGAAGAAACTCGCCGAGCCGCCGGCGTGCGGGAAGCACACGAGCCGCAGCCGGGGGGAGGCCACCGGCTGGAACGTACGCAGCCACCGCGTGGGGAGCGAGCCAGAAGAGAGAGGCATGCGCGGAAGCATAGGGGCCGGACCTATCGGCGGCGTATCGCTCGTCTAACTCGACCGCCGCTCGGGCCTCGCGAAGCGTCAGCAGGGGCGAGGCGTTGCTCGGCGCAGTCGACCACGCCGTCCACCAGCGCCGGAAGCCGGTCATCGATGTCGCTCATGACCAGCACGGCCGGCGGGCTTCGGCCCGGTCACGGCACCTGAGGGAGTCGGCGCGGACGGGGACATGGCTGAGGGGCCTGAGTCTGTCGGCTCAGGCCCCTCAGCCCCATCCGCGGAGAACGGATGCGCATGGACGCGCAGTGCCAACGATTCAGCAGCTGCGACGGTTACGAAGTCCGCCCTCCCGCTGCGTGGATGAGGCTCACAGAGGGCGGGTGCAGAGCGCAGTGTCGGGGTCGGCTCGACGGCGGACGACGTCGCATGAGCGGATCGTGAGCCGAACATGAGCGACGCGCACGATCCTCGTGGTGTGCCGGTCGCGGCGGCAATCCCCTTGTGCCGCGTGGCCGGTGTCAGCTCCGCTCCGGCCGGTTCGGAGCTGACACACACCTTCCTCACCGCGGGTGCCGCCTTCGCGGGACGGCCACACCCGGACGTGAACGGAACCGCAGGACGCAATCCGCGCTTCAGGTGAAAGCAAAGGAAGCAGAAATGAACCGACGAGTACGCAATACCCTCACGTCCGGCAGAGGCCGGCGGGCGAGGGCGGCCGCGGTGGGAGCCATGGCCGTCGCGGCGACGCTGTGCCTGTCCATCACCCCGGCGCAGGCGGACGGCGGCGGAGGCGGTTGGGTGTCCCACCCGGAGGACATACCCAAGCCCCCTACGACTACGGGCCCCGACTGGAGCACCCCCGAGGCGGTCGCGAAGTTCCTCTCCGACTGCGGCGAGGACTGCACCTTCACGCCCACCTCATGGGTCGGGGAGCCGACCGAGAGCACGCCGACGCTGCTGGGGAAGCCCCGCGAGAACTGCACCAGCCTGAACTCCGACTTCAACTACGGTGAGTCGGAGACCACCGGCGAAACGACGATCGTCGGCCTGTCGCTCGGCGCGAACCCCGTTTCGCTGCTGCCGAAGATCGAGCACAACTGGTTCAAGTCGAACACGGAGAGCACCCAGACCACGGGCACGATGAAGCCCGGCGAGATCGGCTGGTTCGACGAGGTCACCGTCACCCGGAAGGCGAAGGGCAACTGGCAGCTCGCCGGCGTCGATCAGTCAAACCCCTTCGCTCCCGTGAACTCCCACAACACCTGGGGGCCACACGAATTCACTGATGTCGAGTCGGACATCAGCTACAAGGTCATCAGGGTCCAGTCCCGACCCATGACCGCAGAAGAGCGAACGACCAAGTGCGGCAACGCGAGCCCCAGCTAGGGCAGTTGTCACGGAATGCTATAGCCCCGTAACCCCCGACACCCCCTGAGCGGACCCCGAATCGGGACGAGGGCCTCCCGGTCACCGGTGTGGTGTGGTGTGGTGTGGTGTGGTGTGCAAGACCTACCACCGGTGACCGGGAGGCCCGCACAGTCCCTTGGCGCCGCCACGACCGGCCACACCTCAGCCCCAGGCCCACCGGCCTGGGGCTTCGCCTTGATCGGCGGCTCGGCCCGCGACAAGCGGCGCCAAACGGGGCACCACCGGATCCGCAGTCGGCGGAAGCCATGGATCCAGGCGTTCGTGCGCTCAACGCCCCGGCGGACGGTGCCGAGTCCGGAACCGTTCGGCATGCCGCGTCTTGCGATGACCGGTTTGATCCCACGTTTCCACAGCCGGCGCCGGCCCGTCATCCCTGAGCCGAAGCCGAGCTCCTGCGGCAGCCACTCCCACGGATACCGGTCTGCAACACGCACAGAATCCCCTGCGGACACCGCCGGTCGTCCAACGGCAAACGCCCAGCATTGCGGGATCTGCGCTCACGCACCGGCAACAGAGGCTCGAACCGCCCCCACAAGTCATCCGTCACCACCCACGGCGGGCCCTTCCCCTTCCCCTTCCCCGTGGCCTGTCCAACAAGCCATCGCAGACCGAGGCATGGCCACACAGAGGGCTTTCTGTCAGCTCCTCCCATCCGTGCAGCGCGTCCCGTACGGCGGGCCCGCACCGTGAAGCGCCAGTGATAACGAGACGAAAGCTGCGCCACTTACCTTCGCAGACTGGCGTCATACGCGAGCAGTTGCGACCGGGCGGGTGCTTCGTGCCGCGCCGGGTCAACAGTTCGCGGGCCACTTCCTCACCTGCGCCCATGGCCTCATCACGTACTGCACTAGGAGTCAGCGGCATGGCTGAAGCATCGATGCACGGTTCAGATCTGCCGGGCGGGCAGCTTCCTCCCGCGGACCCGGCTGAGCTCCTGCGTGTGCCGGCCGAGTGGAACGACACGGCACGTGAGGTGCCCGCGACGAGTCTGCGGGAACTGTTCGAGGCCCAGGCCGCGTTGACGCCGGACGCCGACGCGGTGATCTGCGGCACGGAACGTCTGTCGTACGCGGAGCTGAACTCCCGGGCGAACCGGCTGGCGCGCCGGCTGCTGTCCCAGGGGGTCGGGCCCGAGGACTATGTGGCGGTGGCCCTGCCGCGGACGGTGGAACTGCCGGTCGCCCTGCTGGCCGTCGTGAAGACCGGTGCGGCCTATCTGCCCGTCGACCCCGGGCACCCGGCCGACCGCATCGGCCACATCCTCTCCGACGCGCGCCCCGTCTGTGTGCTCGCCGCCGCGAGCACCATGGGGAACGTACCGGTCGACGCCGCCCGCCTGCTGGTCACCGACGACGCGGCGACCCGGGACGCGGTCGCGGCCCTGCCGGGCACCGATCTGACGGACGGCGAGCGACCGGGGAGCCGATCGCCCGGCCACCCCGCGTACGCCATCTACACCTCGGGGTCCACCGGGCGTCCCAAGGGCGTGATGATCTCGACGGGAAGCCTGGTCAACTTCCTGGCGGCGATGAAGGAAACCTTCGCGCCGCAGCCCTCGGACCGGCTGCTCGCCGTGGCGACGGTCGCCTTCGACATCGCGGGCCTGGACCTGTACCTGCCGCTGATCTCGGGCGCCTCGGTGGTCATCGCCACCTCCGAACAGGTCCGCGACGCCGCACAGCTGGCCGAGCTGCTCACCACGTCCGGCGTGACCATGATGCAGGCGACCCCCTCCCTCTGGCAGGGCCTGGTCTCCCAGTACCCCGACGCGCTCCGCGGCCTGCGGATCCTCGTCGGCGCCGAGGCCCTGCCGCCCGCGCTGTCGCGCAGAATGACCGAACTCGCCGCGAGCGTCACCAACCTCTACGGCCCGACCGAAACGACCGTCTGGTCCACTCTCGCGGATGTCACCGGCGAGGGGGCCGCGCCCATCGGCCGGCCGGTCGCCAATATGCAGATGCACATCCTGGACTCCGCGCTGCGCCCGGTCCCGGTGGGCACCCCCGGGGAGCTGTACATCACCGGTCACGGACTGGGCCGGGGATACCTGAACCAGCCCGGACTGACGGCCGGGCGTTTTGTGGCGAGCCCCTTCGACGCTCCGGGTGCGCGCATGTACCGCACGGGCGACCTCGCGAGGTGGCGGACGGACGGGCAGCTGGACTACCTGGGCCGGGTCGACTTCCAGGTCAAGGTCCGCGGCTACCGCATCGAACTCGGCGAGATCGAGTCCGTGATCGTCGCGGACCCGGCGGTGGCGCAGTGCGTGGTCATCGTCCGTGAGGACCGGCCCGGTGACCAGCGGATCGTCGCCTACGTCGTTCCGGTCGACGGGGACGAGCGGCTGGACGCGGCCCGTCTGCGGGAGAAGGCGGCACAGGCGCTGCCCGCGTATATGGTCCCCTCCGCCTTCCGCCAGCTCGGCTCGTTCCCGCTCACCCCGAACGGCAAGGTGGACCGCAAGGCCCTCCCCGCGCCGGAGCTGCCCGCCGCGCCCACCTCGCGCCGTCCCCGCACTGCGCGGGAAGAGATCCTGTGCGGGTTCTTCGCCCAGATCCTCGGGGTGGACCGCGTCGGCATCGATGACAACTTCTTCGACCTCGGCGGACACTCCCTCCTCGCCACCCGCCTCATCAGCCGCATCCGCGCCACATTCGGCGCGGAACTCGCCGTACGTGACCTCTTCGAGGCCTCGTCGGTCGCCGGCCTCGCCGACCGGCTCGACGACGCGGCCGGGGCGCGTGCGGCGCTGGTGCCGGTGGAGCGCCCCGAGCGGGTGCCGCTGTCGTTCGCCCAGCGCCGGCTGTGGTTCCTGCACCAGCTGGAAGGGCCGAGCGCGACGTACAACCTGCCGATGGCCTTGCGCTTGTCCGGGGCGCTGGACCTCGACGCGCTGGGCGAGGCGATGGCCGATCTGGTGGACCGCCACGAAAGCCTGCGGACCGTATTTCCCGAGACCGACGGTGTCCCCTACCAGCAGGTGCTGACGGGCGACGCGGCCCGGCCCGTGATCGAGGTCGTCGCCACCGCCCCCGAGAACACGGACGCGGCGATCGAGGAGGCGGCCGCGCATCTCTTCGATCTGTCGGCCGATGTCCCCCTGCGCGTCCGGCTGTTCGAGACGTCGCCGGTCGATCATGTGCTGCTGGTCCTGACCCATCACATCGCCAGTGACGGCTGGTCGATGGACCCGTTCCTCCGCGACCTGTCGGCCGCCTATACGGCGCGCTGCGACGGAACCGGTCCGCAATGGGCTCCGCTGCCGGTCCAGTACGCCGACTACACCCTCTGGCAACGCGAAGTCCTCGGCGACGAAAACGACCCCGACAGCGTCATCTCCCGCCAGATCGACCACTGGCGCACGGCTCTCAGCGCGCTCCCCGAGCAGCTGGAACTGCCCACCGACCGGCCCCGGCCCGCCACCGCCGCCCACCACGGCGAGACCATCCCCTTCACCTGGGACACCGACCTCCACCACGGCATCGTCCGCCTGGCACGGGAGCACCAGGCCAGCGTCTTCATGGTCGTCCAGGCGGCGCTGGCGACGCTGCTGACCCGGCTCGGCGCGGGCACCGACATCCCCATCGGCTCGGCGATCGCCGGACGTACGGACGATGCGCTGGATGACTTGGTCGGCTTCTTCGTCAACACCCTCGTCCTGCGTACCGATACGTCCGGTGACCCCACCTTCGCCGAACTCCTGGGACGAGTGCGGGAAACGGACCTGGCGGCCTACGCCCATCAGGACGTGCCCTTCGAGCGGCTCGTGGAGATCGTCAACCCCACCCGCTCCCTGGCCCACCATCCCCTGTTCCAGGTGATGCTGACCTTCCAGAACAACGATGCCGACCTGGAACTGCCCGGACTGGCCGCACAGCATTACGCGTTGGGCATGGCGTCGGCCAAGTTCGATCTCTCCTTCGACGTGGAAGAACAGCACGACGGCAGGGGTGTGCCGTCGGGTATGCGGGGGTCGGTGGAGTTCGCCACCGATCTGTTCGACCGGGAGACGGCGCACAGCATCGCGGCCAGGCTGGAACGCCTGCTACGCACGGCCGTTGAGGACGCTTCCCGCCCCATCGGTGAACTGGACGTCCTCTCCGCCGACGAGCGCGAGCTCCTGCTCAACGGCTGGAACGACACAGCACGTGAGGTACCTGACGCCACACTCGCCGAACTGTTCGAAGCACAGGTCACCCGGACACCACAGGCCCCGGCCGTGGAGCACGACGGCAGCCAGCTCACCTACACCGAGCTGAACACCCGCGCCAACCAGCTCGCACACCACCTGATCAGCAGAAACATCGGCCCCGAACAGATCGTCGCACTCGCCCTCCCCCGCACCATCGACGTCGTCGTCGCCATCCTCGCCATCGCCAAAACAGGTGCCGCCTACCTCCCCATCGACCCCGACCACCCCACCGACCGCATCACCTACCTCTTCAACGACGCCCAACCGACGCTACTCATCACCGACACCCACACCGGCGCCGGCCTGCCCGACACCGGCCCGGCCACCCTCACCCTGGGCACCGACCAGACCGACACCGTCGGCCTTCCCGTCACCAATCCAACCGATACCGACCGGCTGAGTGCGGCAAAGACCTCCCACCCCGTCTTCGTCATCTACACCTCCGGCTCCACCGGGCGGCCCAAGGGCGTCGTCGTCGAGCACCGCTCCCTCAACCTCTACCTCAACTGGGCACACACGGCCTACCCGGCGATGAACGGACGCACCCTCGTCCACTCCCCGGTCTCCTTCGACCTCACCGTCACCGGCCTCCTCGGCCCCCTCACCCTCGGCGGCTGCGCACAACTGGTCGAACTCAACGAACAGACCGCTCCCGAACTCGACCAGCCACCCACGTTCGTCAAAGCCACCCCCTCCCACCTCACACTCCTCAAAAACCT
>NZ_JBSHBP010000084.1:0-31682 GCF_053612065.1 Streptomyces sp. NPDC054765
AGTTGCCTGCGCGTCACACCCAGCTTCCTACCGGGTTCCGTCCCCATGCGGGGACGGAACCCGAAGGTTGATCACAACCACACACAGGCCCTAGCCCACCAGCCTCTCCTCCAGCTCGACCAAGGCGCCACCACCCTCTACGTCGCCGTTGCGGCCCTCCTACGCGACGCCGGCACCGACCTCGCCACTGTCCTGCACCTGAGAGCACCGTCGCCGGCCTGACCTGCGCGCGTACGTATGGGATCCGGCCACGTCCGAGCACAGCGAAGACAAGTCCCTGAAGCGCGATGATCACAGCGTCAACGCGCTTCACTACGACGCTGGCACTGGCAGTGCAATCGACGGGGAGCCCGGCCTGACCCATCTAACGGCTGTCTCCGGGCCTGCACACCCACAGCTGAGGCTGCCTACCACCGCGGTGACGAGCGAGCCGGCACGATGGCGCCTGGGCGCTGGCACAACAGCATGGCCCCAATCCGGTCGGATCGGGGCCATGCTGTGTTCGCGGGGGACTTGAACGACGACTCCCTCGATGGCCCCGGCCGGCATCCCGTTCTCGCCCGCGAGCAGGGCGCGAACTCCCGGGCCGGGGCCCGCATGATGATCGCCACCCGATCACCGGCCCTGGTACCAACGGAACAGCCAGTGACGCCAAGTGCTTGATCTTGGCTGCGTAGCAGGTCGGAGGCACGATCGTGGGAGTGGCTCTGTCTACGAGTTCCGGGTTCTGGCGCAGATCTTGGAGGCGTCTCGCGGTGCTATTGGAGCAGGATCATCTTGCGGAGCAGTTCGAATCCGGCTCGGCCGTAGAGCTGGCTCCAGCGAGGTCACCGCCTCCCGCCACAACAAGATCACCCGGCATCTGCGGGAGGCCGGGCTCGGGGGCCCTGGCCGACCTCGGCTTCGTCGGTCTGGACGACAAGCCCGACGACGACCCGGTGATCATCACCGGCCGCAAAGCAACCCGCAATCACCGCCTCACCGTCGCCGAGAAGGAGGCGAACCGCCTGGCCAGCCGGGAAGGCGCCGCGAACGAACACGGCTTCGCCAACCTCAAGACCTGGCAGATCCTGACCAAGCTCCGCATGAACGCCCGGCACGCGACCACCCTCCTGCGGGCCCTGCTCGTCCTTGCGACCTACGAAGTCCAGCGATGACGGACGATCATGCATCAACGATCACGCTCCCGATCAGCACGAGCACCGCCACCCGAACATCACACCAGCCCCGCTGACCAGCAAAGACCACGATGGCGGTCTCTCACTGGACGTCCAACAGCACCTTCCCTTGCGCGCGGCGCTCGTCGAGTTCGAGCAGAGCCTGCGATGCCTGCTCAAGCGGGAAGCGCCGCCCAATCACGGGCTCAAGCTTGCCGGCCCGCAGGAGAGGCAGTAGCGCGGCCCACTGCTCCTGCAGATAGGAAGGCTGCTCCACCCAGAACGCGCCCCAGCCGACTCCTGAGACGTTGAGGTTGTTGCGCATAAGACTGTCGACCTTGATCTGGGCAACGTCGCCGCCCGTTGAGCCGACGACCAGAAGGCGGCCCTCGCGCGCGAGGATGCGCAGCGAGCCGGAGACCCGGCCGGCTCCGACCGGGTCCACGACGATGTCAACGCCGCGATTTCCGGTCAGTTCCAGCACCGCGTCCTCGAAGGCGTCGGCCAAGACGACCTCATCGGCGCCGGCAGCCTTCGCCGTATCGATTTTTCCCGGTGCGGACACGACCGCGACCACCCTGGCATCCAGTGCGGCGGCCAACTGCACCGCGGCGGTGCCGACGCCGCCGGCTGCTCCGTGCACCAAAACCGTCTCACCCGGCTTCAGCTGCGCCCGGCGCACCAGGCCGAAGTGCATGGTCAGATAGTTCATGGGCAGGGCCGCGCCCGCGTCGAAGGACACGTTGTCGGGGAGCGGGAAGACCGCTGTCGGCGGGGCGGTCACCGTCTCGGCGTATCCGCCGACCCCGGGGAAGGCCGCGACCCGCTGCCCGGCTGTCAGGCCGCTGTCCGAGGGGGCGGACCTGACGACTCCGGCGACCTCTGTGCCCGGGATGAAGGGAAGGGTCCGCCGCAGGTGGTACTCACCGCGGCTCTGCGAAACCTCCGGAAAGGTCACGCCGGCGACGTGCACGTCGATGACGACCGACTCGGCATCGACCGTCGGTTCATCGACTTCGACGAGCTCTATGGCGTCGGGACCCTTGAGGGTGGTGATGTGCATAGCACGCATGGGGGGCTCCTGGGATGGGGCAACAGGAAGGAACGGCACGGTTACTTTTCGCGCCTCGGTACTCTTTAAGAACCGTGACCAGCATGGTGTGCCAGCCGCATCCCGATCAATAAGGCACTTTTTGGTGTCCCGGTTCTCTGGAGGTAACGATGACCCCGACTGATAGCCAGTCGCAGCAGGACGCGGGCCGGGCCCGCGTCGTCCTCGGCATCGTCGGGGACAAGTGGTCGCTCCTGGTCGTGTGCCGCCTCGATCTGGGGCCGCGCCGTTTCACCGAACTAAAGCGAACCGTCGACGGAATCAGCCAGCGCATGCTCACCGTGACCCTGCGGAGCCTGGAACGGGACGGCATCCTGATCCGCACCGTCCACAACGTCATGCCGCCTCACGTCACCTACGAGCTCACCCCGATGGGCAGAACGCTCTACGAAGCCACCGCGCCCCTCCGGAAGTGGACCATCGAGCACCTGGCGCACATCGACGACGCCCGCGCGGAATACGACGCCCGCGCCCACGCCCAGCCCGCCGAGGCCGTCAAGAGTCACAGCTGATCGTCCCCGACCCGACCACGCATCTCGCGGGTGAACTGGGAGTCCTCGCGTTCAAGCGAGGCTACGCCCAGTGGTTCGAAAGCCATCGTGATGACGCGGAAGGGCTCGCACCACACGCACTGACAGCCTTGAACACGCGCTTCTTCGGGTCGGACTCGTTGTCCTGGACGTGCACCGCGGTGTTCCATTCGTGCACCACATGGACAGGGTGAGCGTCTTGCGGTCATCGATCCGCCTGCGACCCGGGTGCCGGAACCGCCGCTCATGCTTAGGCAGCAGCGGCTCGATCACCGCCCACAACTCGTCACTGACCTCCCACGGCTTCCGCCGCGCCACGGGGCACCCCCAAAACACGGAGTCACATACACCTCCACCGTGCCACAGGAAGATCATTCTGCAAGGACCCCTAAGGGCTTGCAGGGAATTAACTTGTGGTTTTTGGGACTTGACACCCCACGTCCGGGCAACATGAGTGCGCATGTTGTTGTTCTGCGAGCCCTAAGGGACGTCGTCGCCCGGCGCGAGGGGCGCCCCGAAGCCCGTCGGCCGATGCGCTCGCCGTGGACCAGGCGCTCCCGGCGCCGCACCATCGGCGAGGGGCAGAAAGAGGACCGGCCTGGCCGACCACTCCACCCAGGCCCCGGCGCAGTTGAGCGCCAGACCGCACGGCTCGCCCCGCTGGAGCGCGGCCATCGCCCCCACCTGCCCCGGACGCCCCAACTCTCCTCGTACACACCGCCGTTCCTCCTCCGGGAGGCAGGCAGTCACCTTCCTCGCATCCGCGCCCATCAGCCGCACCGCGCGCACGGGGCAGTGCGTGGCAAGGGCCGTCCACGAGTCCAGGCGATCCGCCTGCACGGAGCGATACACGAACCGCTCGCACCAGTAGCCGGGCATGAGGAGGGCCGATGCCGCCTCGCTCGTCATGCCGCCTTCCGGAGGTGACGGGCCCGAACGGGGGCCGCGCTGCGGGCCTGGGCCGCCGGACGCGCCGTGAGCGCGTAGGTGCACCCCTCCGCATCAACCGCCCTGACGACGACGGGGACCCCGGCCGCGAGGCCGTCCCTCGCCCACCGATATCCGGCCGCATCCTCCCACCACGCATGCACCACGCCGTCATACGGGGCGCCTAACCGCTCCGCCACATGCTCCGCCCGCGCCCGGACCCAGCCCAGGGCCCGCCCCGGTGAGTACGACGTCCAGCCGCCGAGGCCGATCGAGGAACCGTCCGGATACCGGGCCGAGGCCTGTGCCCGGTAGGCCACGAGCCCCGGAGTCGTCACGGCGCGCGCCGCGCTGGTGTCAGCCGTCACGGCATGCGCCGCGCTGGCGTCAGGCAGGGCGCCGAGGTGTCGCCGACGACCACCTCGGCCCACACGGTCTTTCCGGTGGCGTCCCGGACGACACCCCAGCCACTTGCCAAGGCGTCCACCAGCACTAATCCACGTCCACATTCGTCGTCCTCCTCGGCTTCGTTCCTCACGGGAAGTTCCTCGCTCGCGTCCCACACCTCCAGCCGGAGCCGGCCGCCCGCCCACGCGAACCGGACGCCGACGTCCGGGCCGCCGGACGCCTGTGCCTGCACGGCGTTGGTGACCAGCTCGGACAGCAACAGCTCGGCGGATTCGGCCAGTTCTCCACCGATGCGCCAGACCTGAAGCTGCCGCCGGAGCGCCCGACGGGCCCGGCCGGGGCACCGTCTGTCGCCGGGGAAACAGTGGGCGGCTGCGGGCGGCGGGTCGGTGGTGAGTGCTGTTGCTACTGGTCGGGCGCGTGTGGACATAGCCATCCCCCTGGGGAGCGCGACTAGGGAACCCGCAGCGCTGGATGCACATCACAGCGTGACGGGATGACACTCACCGTGACGTCGGAGGCAGTCTCCTGGCAAGCCACTCTGGGGAATTAATTCCCCAGAGTGATAGTTTCAAGATCGCGGTTGCGGCGCAGAGTTGAGCCGCTGAAGACTGTGTCCACTGTTCACGGGAGGTCAGAAGTGGCGAGTCAACAGCCGGACGCAGGACGGAAGTCCACCGTCTTGGGCAGGAAGCTGGGCGGGGAACTGCTGAGGCTCCGCGACGCGCAGGGATTGACTCAACCCCAGGCGGCACGGCATCTGACGGCCACGCAAACGAAGATCGCCAAGATGGAGCGCGGCTTCTCACCGGTGCGTGACCCCGACCTTCACGCTCTGTGTGACCTGTACGGGCTGGATCGTGCGGGACCCGAGAGGGAGCGCCTGCTCGCGCTGGCCAAGACGGATCGCGAACGCCGTCGGGCAAAAGGCTGGTGGGAAGAGTACGCAGACCTGGGCGACTTGCTGGAGTACATCCAGCTTGAGGCCGGGGCATCCAGGATCCGGACGTTCCAGAACCAGCTGGTCCCAGGGCTGCTGCAAACGCCGGAGTACGCCCGTGCGGTGGCCGTGGCGGACGACGCCTGGGGAGACCCGGACGAAGTCGACCAGTTCGTGGCCGCGCGGATCAGCAGACAAGCCCGGCTCACCGACGACCGGCCGCTGGAACTGTGGGCGGTTCTCTCGGAAGCCGTCCTGCGTCAGCAGGTCGGGGGACCGGCGGTCATGCGAGGGCAGCTGGAGCATCTGCTTGAGGTGTCCACCATGCCCCACGTCAAGCTTCAGGTGTGGCCGTTCGAGGCTGCCGCGCACGCAGCGATGAGCGGTCCCTTCGTGATCGTCGGCTTCGAGGAACCGGCTTCTCTGGATGTCGTCTACCTGGAGACCGCCGGCTCCCGGCTGTGGCTGGAGCGCGAGGAGGACGCGAACAGGCATCGAGGCCTGTTCGATAGCGTACGGAGAGTCGCGCTGTCTCCGGAAGACACCCGCGTCCGGCTCACGAGCTTGCTGAAGGAGAACCGGTGACCACATTCAGGTTTTACAAGTCGAGCTACAGCGGTTCGCAGGGCGAGTGCGTGGAAGTGGCCCGCAACGTCCCCCAGGTCACAGCCATACGCGACAGCAAGAACCCCGCCGGCCCTCGTCTCCTCGTGGGGGCGGGTGCTTGGGGAACGTTCATAGAAGCGCTCAAGACCGACGGCCCCACGGCCTCGACAGCATCCGACAGCTCCTTGAAGGCGGTTCGCAGCACAGGGGAGAGGGATCGTGAAGCCTGAGATCGTCAGCTCATTTCGCAAGTCGTCCTACTCGGGTCAAGAGGGAGACTGCGTGGAGGTGGCCCACACTGCTGACGGCGGTCGCGTCGTACGTGACAGCAAGGACCAGGCCGGCCCAAGCATCGCCCTCGGCGCAGGGGCATGGACCTCGTTCCTGGCGAAGCTGAAGGAGGACCACTCCACGGTCCTTTGAGGCTGCGGGCTTGAGGCTGGCGGCAGGCAAGAGAGTGCCCCTGGGCCAAGCCTGTGACCCAGGGGCACTTGCCGTAGCCACACGGCCTCAGCGCAAGCTCTCAAGCGCCTTCACGATGAGCGTCCGCGCCTCCGTGCCCTCCACGGCCATGCTGCGCAGCTGCTCGAACGCCTTCACATACAAGGCGATTTCGGTGGGCCGGGTGATTTTCACCTCTGCCGACAGCAACTCGACCGAGACCAACCGTTCGTCGTATACGTGAAACGTCTCGTGCGGCAGCTGCACCCGCGGATGCGTCGTCTTCGGGATGATCCCGAGGGATACGGACGGCAGGGCATCGATCGTCAGCAGGTGGTCCAGCTGAGCAGCCATCGCCTCCCTGTCTCCGAACTGGTGGTACAGCACCGCTTCTTCGATGAGCAGAACAGACTCATGCCCCGGCTCATGGGTGATGCGGGTCCGCTCGACTCGCGCCCGCGCGGCCTCCGCACTGTCGTCAACGCTGTGGCTGTGGCTGTGGCTGTCGCTGTCGCTGTCGCTTCCGCGAACTTCTGGTACGGGACGGCGTAATGCCAGGCGGCGTCGCGTGCCTGGGCGTAGCGGTTGACGGCGGCCGGTTCGGTGATCAGCTCAACGTCGATCAGGTTGTCCGAGTCGTCGAAGTTGAGCAGGGCGACCAGCCGTGAGTCGAGGATCCAGAAGTCTTCGTCCGGCAGCTGGAGTTGCTCCGCATCGGCGCGCGAGAGGTTGCGAATGTCTTCGCCCACGGCGCTGTTCCGCTTCGCGTTGTCGAGCAGGTAGAGCTGTCCGGCAGTAGGAGGGCTGTCGATGATGCGGACGCGCTCGAAGCGCTTGCCGAGCGCGGACTGTTCACGCCGCTTGACGCACCACTCCGAGTCGACGCCGTCCCAGTTCACGGGCTCACCTCGGGTGAACTGCGCGTAAGTTTCCGTACCTTCGTCGCTCGCATAGCGGCGCCGAGTCTCCAGTCGCCACGCCGTGTGCTTGAAGGTGGTGAAGAGCCGACCGAATTCGACCAGGTCGATGATGCGTGGCACGCGGGTGGTCTCCTTCGGGCCGAAGTCAACCAACAACTCACGGGGTAAGACGATCGCCGTCTCGCCCTCGGACAGGTGCTGGAGCTGGGTGATGTCGCGGCGGTCGGTGAGTGGCGGGCCGTGCACGATGATCTCACCCGTGTCCAGGTCCTCATGGACGGACGGGCATCCGTCTGTGCCGCTTCCGGTGCCGTTGAAGCGCAGTCGCCTCATGATCGTGTCCCTTCGTTCGGGCTGACTCACCCAGCATTCAAGGGCGCGAGGCCCGGCGGTACAGGGGCCGCCCACCTAGGTGAGAAGACTAGAGAAAGTCCCGTCGCGGCACGAGAAACTTAGAGAAACTTTCCTGGCGGTGCCAAACTGCGGGTATCTAACGTCCCGTCCATGACCACACCGGACAAGCAGCGCCGGACCGACCCCATCGAAGTGGCTGAGTCCTCACGCGATGCTCTGGCCTCTGACGGGATCACATCGCCCCCGTTCCAAGGGAACGATGCGTCATCTGAACTGCGGTTCCTGGCGCTGGGGCGAGTCCCGGCAGAGCACCGCTGCCCCACATGCAGAGACCTGGAACGCGGCCGCAAACAAGCCGCCGGAGCCCGGGATCTCAGCAGGGTGACCGACTTCGACGTGCTGATCGCGCGTCATCGTGCGCGGCACGGGCGGGGGCGTGAGTAGGCGCGAGCGGCCGTGAAAGCTCCCGCCCCGGCCGTCATTCCCCTGGCAGGGCACGGCCGGAGCGGGCGGGCCCGTGAGGGCCCTCGCAAGTGCACGGCGACGCGCGGACCGACCGTGCGTCGACTCGGCACCCGAGGAGACGACCATGCGATACCGCCTCGACCCGGTCAAGTACGGCGGCGATGAGGACGACAACGAAGGCAATCCCAACGGCGGCTGTGGCGACGGGCAGGGCTGTGGCCGCCAGTAGGCCGTGAAGTGACGTGAGGTGAAGTGGGCGGCCCTCGTTCGGGGATCTGGGCGGGGGTCGCCCGTTCGGACCAATGAAGGTGACCCGTTCGCGTGAAGGAGAGAGATGGCCGGACCCCACCACCACGGCTACGTCTGGCTCGGCAGTGGAGATGTGCTCGTCAAGCCGGGGGACGCGCACCGGCGGCCGGGGCACCCGGAGTTCCGTACCGCTCAGGTGATGCCGCTGGAGTGTGCGGACTGGCTGCTGAAGGCGGCTGGGCGGATCGAGGGGACGTTCGTCGAGGCGGACGAGGGGGCCGAGTGGTACGCGGGGCAACTCGCGGAACATGCCTCGCTTTTCGGCGGGGCGTCGGCGCCTGACCCGTTGTACGGGGAAACTGTGCGGGCGTTGGCTGCCGGGGAGGACCGGGTCGGGGGGTGGTGGGTGAGCGGGGGGCGGTTTCTCTCGGTGAATCTGATCGCTTGTAGTCCGCACCGGGTGCGTCCGGAGTACGCCTGCCCGCTGAGGTAGGCCGAGGCAGGGCGCGAACGACCGGTATCCGTGAACTCGTCGCACCATGGCCCCGATGCGCCTGCCGCCGTCAAGGCGCGTCGCGGTGCCGCCCCTCACCTCGGGTGCCGGCGTGATCAGGTCCCGGATGCGTCCGCCCGGGTCGCCACCGCCCCCTGTGCTGCGGCCTGAGCTGTGTCTCTACCGGTCAGCTCGACGGGGCCCGCGTTGGTGGTGCGAGGACCCCTGTGGTGTAGGCGCGGGCCACCAGTGCTGTGCGGTTCGCCGTTCCCCAGCGTTGGGACAGGGCCCTGAAGTGGTAGTTGACGCCGTCGGGGGTCAGGCCCAACGCCCTGGCGATCTGGGCGGTCGTGGAGCCGCCCGCGGTCAGGGCGAGTATCCGGGCCTCCATGGCGCTGACGTGGGGAGGTTCTTCCTGGTCGGGGGCCGGCGGCGCGGCGGGCCGGGCCAGCCCGCGCAGCATCAGCAGCAGGTTCGGTGGCGCGTCCGGCAGGTCGCTGACCACGTCGACGATCAGTTCGCCCTGCCGTTCGGCACCGCTCCCGCTGGTCCAGGACACCTCGACCGGAATCCGCGACCTGCGGCGCAGCCGTACCGCCTCGGTGACCGGACCGAGCTGGGCCGGGGTCAGCGGGCGGAAGAACTCCAAGGCGTTGTGCCCGGTCAGGCGCCCGGGGAGGGTGCCCCACTCGGTGGCCAACGCGGGGTTCGCCACCCGGATCGTGCCGTCCGCCTCGCAGAAGGCGGCGGGCAGCGGTACAAGGTCGAACAGGATCAGGACACGGTTGCGCCAGAAGATCGCTCGCTCGCGATCCGACATCGCGGCGTCGTGCGGCAGCCAGCCCGCCTGCTGTTCCTGGGGATCCATCGCGCGTACCCGCCCCTCGCGTCGTCGTGCCCCTACGCCCCGGAGTTGCCGCACGCAAGTCTGAGACAGCCCACGGCCCCTACAAAATTATGTAGCCGGAGGGGACGGTATGGCGTTGCGGTGGCGCGACGGTGGAGACGGGCGCCGGCACCGTGGCGGCGTCAGCCCGGTACACCCCGATTCCGGAGGACAGCCACCATGGCCGATACCTTGCTTCCGCCGCAGACGTGCAGCGCCGCAGACGTGCCCGTCATCGACCTTTCCGCCGCCGACGGGAACGGCACGCCCGTCCTGGGGCTGATGAATGCGGCCCGGCACCTGGGCCCGGTCTTCGCCTTGCGGGTGGACGGCGAGGACAACCTCTTCGTCTCCGGGCTGGACCTCGCCAGCGAGCTCGCCGACGACCAGCGGTTCACCAAGAACGTCGGTCTCGGGGTGGGGTACCTGCGGCAGCTGCTGGGCGACGGGCTGTTCACCGCGTACACCCACGAGCCGAACTGGGCCAAGGCGCACGACATTCTCATGCCCGCCTTCGGCCTGGGATCGATGCGCACCTACCAGCCCGTGATGCTGAAGGTCGCTCACCGGCTCGTCGAGTCCTGGGACCGCCAGGCCTCCGCCGGGAATCCGGTGGAGGTGGCCGACGACATGACACGGATGACGCTGGACACCATCGGGCTCGCCGGATTCGGCTTCGACTTCGGCTCCTTCGACCGCGACGAGCCGCACCCGTTCGTCAGCTCGATGGTGAGCTGCCTGGAGTGGGCGATGGCCCGTGTCGGCCGCGCGCCCGGTGCCGACCACAGCGAGCGCGACGAGGAGATGCGCGCCGACGCCGCCTACCTGGCGTCGGTGGTCGACGAGGTCATCGCCGCCCGCACCGCCGTGCCGGCCACCGCCACCGGCCGGCCGCAGGACCTGCTGGGGCTGATGCTCACCGCGGCGCACCCTTCCGACGGCACCCCCCTGGACCTGGAGAACGTCCGCAAACAGATCATCACCTTCCTGATCGCCGGGCACGAGACCACCTCGGGCGCCCTGGCCTTCGCCCTGTACTACCTGGTCAAGAACCCGGCCGTGCTGCGCCTCGCGCAGCGCGAGGTCGACGGGATGTGGGGCGACACCCCCACCCCGGAGCCCACGTTCGAGGACATCGGCCGCCTGCACTACACCCGCCAGGTGCTCAACGAGGCCCTGCGGCTGTGGCCCACCGCCCCCGCGTTCGCGCGCGAGGCGGTGGGCGACACCGTCCTGGGCGGCCGCATTCCGCTGCGGGCCGGGCAGGGCATCCGGGTCGTGATCCCGATGCTCCACCGCGACCCGGTGTGGGGCGACAACCCCGAGCAGTTCGACCCCTCCCGTTTTTCGCCGGAGGCGATGGCCGCGCGCTCCCCGCACGCGTACAAGCCGTTCGGTACGGGTGAACGCGCCTGCATCGGCCGGCAGTTCGCGCTGCACGAGGCCACCATGGTGCTCGCCATGCTCATCCACCGGTACCGGCTGGTCGACCACGCCGACTACCAGCTGAAGCTGAAGCAGTCGCTCACCATCAAGCCCGACGGGTTCACCCTCACCCTCGTCCCGCGTACCCCCGCCGACCGGGCCGCCAACCGCACCGCACTGCCGGCCGCGACTGCCGCACCGTCCGGCAGTGCCCCGGCCGAGGCCACCGGCCTGCCCACCCGGGTCCGTCAGGACACCGGGGTGCTGCTGCTTCACGGCTCCACCTACGGAACCTGCCGCGATTTCGCCGCCCAACTCGCCGACGACGTCGCGGAACTGGGGTGCGACACCACTGTCGCCCCGCTCGACGCCCACCCTGGGGCACTGCCCACCGACCGGCCTGTCGTGATCACCGCCGCCTCGTACAACGGCCGGCCCACCGACGACGCGGCCGAGTTCGTCCGCTGGCTCCAGGAGGCCGAACCCGGCGCGGCCGAGGGCGTCAGCTACGCCGTCCTCGGTGTCGGCGACCGCAACTGGTCCGCCACCTACCAGCGCATCCCCACCCTCATCGACGACCGGCTCGCCGCCCTCGGCGCCACCCGCATCCTCGACCGCGCCGAAGCCGACGCCTCCGGTGACCTGTCCGGCAGCGTCACGGCGTTCACGGCCGCACTGCGCACCGCGCTGCTGGAGCAGCACGGCGATCCCGCCACCGCGGGCGCTCGGCCCCGGCGCGAGCAGGACGGCCCCGCGTACACCATCACCGAGGTCACCGGTGGCGCGCTCGACGCCCTGGCCGCCCGGCACGGCATGACGGCGATGACCGTCACCGACACCGGCAGCCTCACCCACCCCGAATACCCGCGCATCAAGCGCCTGGTCCGGCTGGCCCTGCCCGAGGGCACGACCTACCGCACGGCCGACCATCTCACCGTGCTGCCCGCCAACGCCCCCGGCCTCGTCGAGCGTGCCGCCCGGCTGCTCCACGCCGACCTCGACACCGTCCTGAGCATCACCCCTCACCGCCCCCGCCGCGACGGGATCCCCGTCGACCGGCCACTGACCCTCCGCCGGCTGCTCACCCACCACGTCGAGCTGCAGGACCGCCCGACCGCCGAACACCTCGCCACCCTGGCCGCCCTCAACCCCTGCCCGCCGGAACAGGCCGCACTGCGCGCCCTCGCCGAGAACACCGACGTGCGCGCCGCCGACCAGCGCACCCTGCTGGACCTCATCGAGGACCACCCCGCCCTGAGCGAGACCCTGACCTGGCCCACGCTGCTGGAACTGCTGCCCCCGCTCAGGCCCCGCCACTACTCCGTCTCCTCCTCACCGGCGGCCGACCCGCACCATGTCGACCTGATGGTCTCCGTGCTGCAGGCCCCCGCCCGTTCGGGCCGCGGCACCTTCCGCGGCACCGGCTCCGGCTACCTCAGCGCCGTGCGCCCCGGCGACACCGTGCTTGCCCGGATCCAGCCGTGCCGCGAGGCCTTCCGCATCGGCCACGACGCCGACACCCCCGTCATCATGATCGCCGCCGGGACCGGGCTCGCCCCCTTCCGCGGTGTCATCGCCGACCGCCGCGCACTCCTGGCCGGCGGCGCCCCGCTCGCCCCGGCGCTGTGTTACTTCGGCTGCGACGCCCCTGACGCCGACTACCTGCACGCCGACGAACTGCACGCCGCCGAACGGGCCGGGGCGGTCACCTTGCGCCCTGCCTTCAGCAACGCCCCCACCGACGGCCGGCACTTCGTACAGGACCGCCTCACCGCCGAGGCCGACGAGGTGTGGGAGCTGCTGAACACCGGAGCCCGGGTCCACGTCTGCGGTGACGGCGCCCGCATGGCCCCCGGCGTCCGCGACGCTTTCCAGGCCATGTACCTGCGGCGCACCGAAGGCGCCGACCAGGCGGACGCTCAGGGCTGGCTCCGGACCTTGATGGACCAGGGCCGGTACGTCGAGGACGTCTACAGCGGCTGACCTCACCGCGCCCGCGGCCCACTGACCGTGCGCCGCGGGCGCCACGCGAACCGGACGCCGGGTTCAGCTTCGGGGCCGGGATCGCCCTGCCCGTGGCCGCCGTGGCCGCCGTGGCCCGTGGCCGTCGTGGCCCGTACGCCCCCGGCCGTCCCAGGTGACGCGCTCGGCCGACGGCTTCAGCGGGCCGTTTCCGTCCAGGTGACCGGCAGTTCGTGGACGCCGTAGATATTCATGTCGGTCCTGAGTTTCACCTCGCCGGCGGGGATGGCGAGCTGGAGGGTCGGGAAGCGGCGCAGCAGTCCGTCGAAACCGGCGCGCATCTCGATGCGGGCCAGCTGCTGGCCGAGGCATTGGTGAAGGCCGTGGCCGAAGGACAGGTGACCGCGGGCCTTGCGGCGGATGTCCAGGGTGTCGGGGTTGTCGAAGCGCCGGGGGTCGTGGTTGGCGGCCAGCATCGAGACAACGACGGTCGATCCCTTGCCGATTGTTTCACCGCCGAGTTCGATGTCCTCCGTGGCGTAGCGATAGAGGATGTCTACAACGGACAGGTAGCGCAGGAGTTCCTCGACGGCATCGGGCAGCAGATCCGGGTTGGCGCGCAGCCCGGCCAGCTGCTCGGGGTGCTCCAGGAGCGCGAAGGTGCCCAGGGCCAGCATGTTGGCGGTGGTCTCGTGGCCCGCGAGCAGCAGCAGGAAGGCGATGCCGGTCAGTTCCTCGATGGTGAGGTCGTCTTGGCGGGCCAGGTCGGACAGTATGTCTTCGCCGGGGGCGGCACGTTTGCGCGTGACCAGTTCGGAAAGGTACGCGGTCAGTGCGCCGTACGCGGCCATCTTCTCGTCGAGCGGCAGGTCCTTGACCAGGAACTTGGCGGAGTTGACCTGGAAGTTCTCCCGGTCCGCATAGGGGACACCGAGCAGTTCGCTGATCACCAGCGAGGGCACCGGCAGTGCGAACTCCTTGACCAGGTCGACCGGCGGGGTCAGGCGCGCCATCTCGTCCAGTTGCCGCTCGGTGATGCCGATGATGTGGTCTTCGAGCTGCTTCATGCGTTTGACGGTGAAGGCGCCGGTGAGCTTGCGCCGCAGCCGGGTGTGGTCCGGCGGGTCCATGGCGATGAACAGGCCGGGGATCTGCGGGGACGGTTCGGTGAGGGCGGGCATGCCGGGGGTCTCGTACGGCACGTGGAGCACGCCGATGTCCTGGCGGGAGCTGAACCGGGTGTCGGCCATGAGCCGGCGGACCGCGTCGTAGCCGGTGACGAGCCAGCCCTCGTGACCGTCGGGGAAGACCATGGGACTGACCGGGCGCGCCTCGCGCAGTTGGGTGATGAGGCGGGGCGGGTCGAAGGGGCCCGCATCGCGATCCATGGGGAGGCCGTGCGGGAGGGGAGCCGTTTGACTCATCGGACTTCCTTTCGTGGTGGCGGTTGTTGCGGCCGGACGGCGGCGGGCGACTGCGGACCGCTCCGTTCATGCCGTGGGCATGACAGCAGAGCTCATGGTCCCCTCCCGCTCGAAGGCTGAAGTAGCAGATGGATGCGGTGAGTTGGCTATGGCGCGGGGTGTGCGGGATGTGCGGGGGTACGCGGGGGCGTGCGGGGGTGCTCAGGGCTTGGCGCGGAGGATGTCGATGTTGCCGTACCGGGTACGGGCGCGGACCTCGACGGTGTCCTCGGCCTTCTCCGGGGACTCGGACGCGGTGAGCGTGTTGCGCACCTGCCCGGAGTCCGAGCTGACGTCGAGCCAGGCGGCCGTGCCTTCGCGGATACCGACCTCGATGGCACCGTAGGAGGTCTCCAACTGGACGGTGCCGCCGGCCACTTCGGCCACCCGCAGGGTGCCGTGCGCGGTGGTCGCGACGACCGAGCTCTCGGCGCGCACGATGTCGATGTCGCCATTGGCGCCGCTCACCCGCAGCTCCCCGGTCACGGCGCCGACGGTCGTGGTGCCGTGCGAGTTCTTCAGGATCGCGGGGCCGTCGACGAGGCCGACGCGCAGGCTGCCGGAGCTGGTGGTGATCTCGGCCATGCCCTCGACGCGGTCCACGGTGATCGAGCCGTGCGACGCGGTCAGCTGCAGCGGCCCGGTCGTGTCCAGGCGTACATCGCCCGAGGAGGTCTTCACCCGGACCTCGCCGAACCGGCCCTCACCGAGCACCTGGGCCCAGGCGCCGGTCATGCCGATGCGCGAGCCGGTGGGCAGGTCGACCGTCACGTCGACGGTTCCGGTGCGCCCGATGAGATAGCGCTGCTTCGGCGTCCGGATGGTCAGGGCACCGCTCGTGTACGTCACCTCGGTCTGCTCGGCGGCCCGCACGTCCGCATCCCGCTGCGGGTCGCGGGGCCGCACCTCGACGACCGTGTCGAGGCGGTCGCCCGCGGTGAACTGGATGGAACCGGCCTCCACATGCGCCGTGGCCGAGATCGGTTCGGGAGTGTCGAAAGAAGGCATGGCTGTCCCGTCCTCTTGGGTCTCATGGTCGTCCCCGCCGGTGGGGACGTGGTGCGGGTGAAGTGGGGCGGGCGTGGGCGCGGCTAGCGCACCCAGCCCTTGAAGTTCTGTCCGATGGCGTGGGTCTTCTCCGTCGTACGTGGCCGCGTGCCGCCGTCGACCGCGGCCGATACGGCGCGCACCAGCCACGCGTTGACCGACAGGCCCTCGCGGTTCGCGGCCTCCTCGGCGCGCGCCTTGAGGTGGGCCGGCAGTCGCAGATTGACGCGGGCGGTGCCACCGTCGTCGCCTTCCGCGGGGGCCGGCGCCGCGAGCGGTTCGGGCGCGGCCGCTGCTTCCGGGTGGCCGTTGTCACCGGGCGGCAGCGTCACCACGAAGTCGGGGTCGAGCCCGCGCAGCCGTACGTCGACCGAGCCGGGGGCGAGCTCGCGGGTGATCTCGTCCATCGCGGCGGAGAGCACATGGAGCATGGTCAGACGGGTCGCCGACTCCAGAGGGGTGGTGAGCCGCTCGGCCAGCTCGCGGGCATCTTCCCCGCCGGCTTCGGCGGCCACCGCGAGTTCGCGACGCAGGGTGTCGACATACGGAGTGAGGTCCATGACGTCATGATGGCACCACTATGGCGCCATGTGCAAGCCCGGGTGGCACCCTGTGTGGGGCTGGCTTGAGGTCGCCCGCTCTGAGCTGGGGAAAGGCGAAGGAAACGACCTGAGTCATTGTGGTGCCACGCGTGCTCATGTGCTTGTGGGGGCAAGGAATGGCGCCGGGCGGCGCCGGGTGGCGCCGGATGCCGGCGGCCTTCGGGCTTACCTCGGAGATGCCCCACCAGAACGCCGGCATGTGGCACCGGCCCTCGGTCGCGTCCCGAAGCAGCTCACAGCGGTTGCCCGGCATGTCTTGTGCGCTGCCTCGCGGTCGCGGGTCTGTCCTGTGGATCGTGACCGCCCAGCGGTCACACTCCGATGAAGCGCACGGTTTCTGTCATCTCCGCCCGCCCGGTACGCAGCCGTGGCACGCCTTCCTTCTCGAATCCCACCGCGACACCGCAGAACAGCACGAGCCCGTCATCGGCTCCGACTGTCTGGCTGACGGTCTTGCGATACATCGTCCACATCACCTGGGGGCAACTGTGCAACCCTTCCGCCCTCAGCAACAGCATGACCGTCTGCACGTACATCCCCGCGTCCGCCCACTGTCCGGGCCCCATCGTCCGGTCGAGGTAGCAGAACAGTACGACCGGTGCCCCGAACGCCTCCGAGTTCAAGGCAGCGATCTTCAGGGGCCTGTCGAGGTCGTCGCGCTCGATTCCCAGCGCTTTGTACCGCTGGGCGGCCGCGGCGGAAAGACGGTCCAGATACGGCGAGGGCAGTTCGGCCGGGTACATCGGATACTCCCGCTCGTCACCCGGGTCTCCCGCCAGCGCCCTGGCCGTCGCGCGCCTCTTCAGTTCGGCCAAGGGCTCGCCGGTCACGACAAACACATGCCACGGCTGGAGGTTCCCGCTCGACGGAGCCCGCGTCGCCGCAGCCAGCACTCGTTCGAGTGCCTCTTTGGGTACCGGCTGATCGCTGAAGGCCCGCACGGCCCGGCGGCTGTCCACGGCTTCATACACGTCCACGTCTTCTCGTCCTCTCACTCAACGACAGCCACCTCTCTGGCTCGGCGGAATGTCCTGGTGATGCCGGGTGATGCGCATCGGCAGCCGGGTCACCCGGAGTTCCGCTCCGCACGGGTGATGGCGCTGGAGTGCGCGGACTGGCTGCTGAAGCCGGCCGCTCGCATCGAGGCGACGTGCTGCGGACCGAAGGAGGGGGCTGACCGGTATGCGGGGCAACTCACCCAATACGCCTGCCTTTTCGTCGGATCCTACGCGGAGGGCCTGTCGTACGCGGAGGGCCTGTCGTACGAGGAGACGGTGCAGGCCTTGTCAGCCGGTGAGGACCGGGCCGGCGGGATGGTGGGTGACCGGTGGCCGATTTCTCCCGCTCCACCTGATCGCGTGCAGTCCGCACCGTGTACGACCGGAGCCAGGCTCGGCGCGGTCGTTCGTGCGGTCGTCTATCCGCCTGGGCCTCGCCAGATGTTACTGAAGGCCTCCTCGTCGATGGCCCGGCGTTGGCGTTCGAATTCCAGCTCGTGCACCGCGTCATTGACGGCGGCGAGCACGGTCTCCACCGCGCCGTCGGCCACGTCCGGAGGGTCTCCCGCCCGCTCGCCGCGGATCCCGAGAGGTGCCGCGAGGCCGGCGAGGATGGGCTCATCGGAGGCCAGGCGGGTCGCCGCCCCGCGGCGTGCGGGCGACTCGGCCAGCGTCATCTGACCGGTCCGGAAGGGCATCCAGCGGCGGCGGGGCCGGCGGGTGAGCTGCCCTTCCGCTTCAAGGGCCGCCAGGTAGGCCGTGGACAGGCCGCGGCCTCTGCGCCACAGCCAGTCGTCGACCGACTCGTACGGCGGTTGCTGGTCGAGCGACGACGCGGCTTCGTCCATGAGGCGATCGGCCACGGCCGGACGGTAGCCCGGGACGATGCGGTCGCCGTCCAGGCTGACGGCTTGCGCGTCCAGCAGGTCGATCAGCTCGGCTCCGGCGAGCGCGAGCGAGAGATTGCCGCGCTCCAGAGTGTGACTGGACTCCATGTCCATGGCGATGAACAACAGGTCGCGCGGTGTGGTCATGAAGGGCTCCACGTCAGGGCATCAGAAGCGGTGCACGGGGTGCATGGGGTGCACGGGCGTCATGGGCGGCAGAAGCGGTGCTTGGGTATCTCTGGAGCGATGCGTCGCTGAGCGACCGGCCCGGCGTCCGGTGTGACGCCGTGGGGTACCGGGTGGCACGGGGTGGGTGGTACCGAGTGGCACCGAGTGGCGCCACTCGGTGCCCAGATGGGTCTCTCCGCCCGCTGGTGAGCGTTCCTTCTTACGAGCTTATGGAGCGAAGTCGGCAGTTGCATCCCATGGGGATGCGGGGCGGCGGCCCGCAGGCGTCTGCTCAGTCGGTGTCGGTGTCGGTGTCCGTGCCTGTACCGATACTGGTGCCTGTGCCTGTGCCTGTGCCTGTGCCTGTGCCTGTGCCTGTGCCTGTGCCTGTGCCTGTGCGGGCGCCGGTGCCGGTGCCCGGTGTGTCTCCGCCCGTCGTCCTTCCGATGACCTCGTGGGCCAGCCTGACCAGGTCCGGAATCCGCGGATGCCCCGGGCCGTCGCGCCAGGCGATGACCACGGGGACGGGCGGGGCATCGGTCAGGGGGACGTAGGCCATGGCTGGGTGGGGGTGCATTTCGGCGGTGGCGGAGGTGGTGACGCCCACGGCCCGGCCGCCGGTGATGGCGGCCAGCCAGTCGTCGGTGTTGCCGATGGTGATGGTCGAGGCGGGGCGGACCGGCGCGGGCCACAGGTCGAGCGTGGTGGTGCCGGAGACGGTGTTGAGGGCGATGGTGCGGTCCGTCAGCGCGGTGAGGGAGAGGGCGGTGCGGTGGGCCAGCGGGTCGTCGGCGGGGAGGCCGGCGACCCGGAGCTCGGTGGTGAGCTGGTCGGTGATCAGGCCGGGGGCGCGGACCTCGCCGCGCAGCAGGGCGGCGTCCACGTCGCCGCGGGCGAGGCCGGCCGTACGGTCGTCGATACGGAGGAGTTCGAGCGGGGTTTCCGGGTGCTCCTCGTGCCAGCGGCGCAGCAGGGCGGTGGTGTCCGTGCCGGCGGCCGACCAGGCATGGCCCAGGCGCAGTGGCCAGGCGGTGTGGTGTGCGTGGCGGAGCGCCCGGTCGAAGGCGGTCACCGCGATCGCGGCCTGGTCGCGGAAGGAGCGGCCGTCGGGGGTGAGCGCGAGGTGGTGGGTGGAGCGGTCGACGAGGCGGACGCCCAGTTCCTGTTCCAGCTGGCGCAGGGTGCGGGAGACGGCCGGCTGGGTCAGATGCAGGCGCTCGGCGGCGCGGGTGATGCTCAGGGTGTCGGCGATGGCGAGAAAGCAGCGGAAATGACGCAGCTCGGTGCTCATGCGTGCGGAGCATAACAACAGGGGAAATGGCATTTCACGGACCGGAAGAAGGCCCCGTAGCGTGGTGGCGTGAATGCATCGTCCGAGAGCCCCGATGGTCGTACCCCTGCCCCTCCCGCCCCCACTGTGCCCGCCGGTGACGGGGGGATTCCGCAGCCCGTACCGCCCTCGCCCGAGGTGCTGACGGCCGAGGCCCAGGCCGGGACCGCCGGGACCGCCGGGGCGGCGGATGCGCGCGGGCGGATCGCGTCGGTGGCGCTGGTCATCGGCGGGATCGTCTCGCTGCAGTTCGGCTCGTCGGTGGCGGTGCTGCTCTTCCCGCGGGCCGGTGCGCTGGGCGTGGTCACGCTGCGGCTGGCCGTCGCCTCACTGGTGCTGCTGATCGTCTGCCGTCCCAAGCTGCGCGGCCACTCGCGGGGCGACTGGGCCACGGTGCTCGCCTTCGGCGTCGCGCTGGCCGGTATGAACTCGCTCTTCTACCAGGCGATCGACCGCATTCCGCTGGGGGCCGCGGTCACCTTGGAGTTCCTCGGGCCGCTGATCCTTTCGGTGGCGACCTCGCGCAGGCTGTTGAGCCTGGTGTGGGCGGCGCTGGCACTGGGCGGCGTGGTGCTGCTGGGGCGCGAGGGGTTCGATGGACTCAACCTCACCGGTGCGGCGTGCGCGCTGGCGGCCGGCAGTCTGTGGGCCGCCTACATCCTGCTCTCCGCCCGTACGGGACAGCGCTTCCCGCAGGCGGACGGACTGGCGCTGGCGATGACCGTCGCGGCGCTGCTCAGTCTGCCGTTCGGCATCGTCAGCGCGGGCACCGCCCTGCTGAACCCGGTCACGCTGGGGCTGGGCGCCGCGGTCGCCCTGATGTCGTCCGTCATGCCCTACACCCTGGAACTCCTCGCCCTGCGCAAGCTCCCGGCCTCCGGATTCGCCGTGATGATGAGCCTGGAGCCGGCCGCCGCGGCGACCGCCGGCTTCCTCGTCCTGCACCAGGCGCTGGGCTGGGCCGAAGTGCTGGCGATCGGGCTGGTCGTGGCCGCGAGTGTGGGGGCGGTACGGAGCGCGGGGGCGGGCTCGCACTGAGCCGAGTCGAGCCAAGCCGAGCCGAGCCGAGCCCGGGTCACTTCCGACGGCGCCGCCCCCTCGCCTGAGCTGAGCCGGGTCAGCCACTTCCGACAGCGGCCCGCGCTGTCCCGCCGTCCCGCTGTCCCGCCGTCCCGCTGTCCCGCTGTCCCGCTGTCCCGCTGTCCCGCTGTCCCGCCGTCCCTCGGCGCCATCGCAGCATCGTGGCATCGCGTCAGCGGTGGTGTCTCAAAGGCATGGGTGGGTCGGAAAATCATGCAGGCATGCTTGATTGTTTCTTGCCGCGCTGCCACTCTCGGAGCCGTACCGCACCACAACGCCTGTCAACCTGCCCTGGCCGTCGGCCATATGGGGCCGACGAGGGAGTGTCGCGTGTCCGATCCCGGCGCCGTACTGGCGGATCTCAGGGCGGAGAGCGAGGAGCTGGACGCGCTGGTCGCCGGGCTGCCGGCCGAGCGCTGGGCGGTGCCGACGCCCGCCGAGGGCTGGACCCTCGCCCATCAGATCGCCCATCTCGCCTGGACCGACCGGCAGGCACTGCTTTCGGCCACCGACCCCGAGGCCTTCGTACGGGCCGCGCAGGAGGCGCTCGCCTCGCCGCTGACCTTCGTCGACGAGGCCGCCGAGGCAGGCGCGAAGACCCCGCCCGCCGAACTGCTCGCCGCCTGGCGCGCCGGGCGCGATGAGCTGCTGCGGGCGCTCGCCGCACGCCCGGCGGGCGAGAAGCTGCCGTGGTACGGCCCGCCGATGAGCGTGGCCTCGATGGCCACCGCCCGGCTGATGGAGACCTGGGCGCACGGGCAGGACGTGGCCGATGCGCTGGGTGTCACCTGCGCTCCCACCGTCCGGCTGCGGCATATCGCCCGGATCGGGGTGCGGACCCGTAACTTCGCCTATGCGACGCACCAACTTGCGCCTCCCGAAGAGGAGTTCAGGGTCGAGCTGCGGGCGCCGGACGGCACGGTGTGGGAGTACGGGCCGCCGGCCGCCGGGCAGCGGGTGACCGGGGACGCGCTGGAGTTCTGTCTGCTGGTGACCCAGCGGGCCCATCGTGACGACCTGCCGTCCCTGCGGGCCGAAGGGGCGGACGCGGACCGGTGGCTGGGAATCGCGCAGGCCTTCGCGGGCCCGCCGGGGAAGGGCCGTGAGCCGTCGGGGAAGGTCGGTAAGCCGTCCGCGCATGGTGGTGAACCATGTGCACATGGCCGCGAGCCGTCCGGAAACGGCCGTGAGCCGTCCGCACATGGCCGCGAGCCGTCCGGAAACGGCCGTGAGCCGTCCGCACATGGCCGAGAGCCGTCCGGAAACGGCCGTGAGCCGTCCGCTGAGGGGCGCGAACCGTCCGCAAAAGGTCGCGAACCATCCGCAACGGGCCACGAGCCGTCCGGGAAGGGCGACGCCTCATGAGCGGCCGGCGCCCCGTGAACGGCGCGGGCCCGATAGCTGACCCGGCACCCGCACGCCCCGTAGGTGCCGACCCCGCCATCCTCCGTATCGGCAATGCCTCCGGCTTCTACGGAGATCGCTTCGATGCCCTGCGCGAGATGCTCACCGGCGGCCCCCTGGACGTCCTGACCGGCGACTACCTCGCCGAGCTGACCATGCTGATCCTTGGCCGGGACCGTCTGAAGGACCCCACGCGCGGCTACGCCAAGACCTTTCTGCGGCAGCTGGAGGACGGGCTCGGGCTGGCCGTGGAGCGCGGGGTGCGGCTCGTCACGAATGCCGGCGGGCTGAATCCGGCCGGTCTGGCCGATGCCGTAAGGGAGTTGGCGGACAAGGTCGGGGTGTCCGTCAGCGTGGCGCATGTGGAGGGCGACGATCTGCTGGCGCGCGGGGGGTGGGGCGACGGTGTGCTGACGGCCAACGCCTACCTGGGCGGCGGGGGGATCGCCGCATGTCTGCGGGCCGGTGCGGACGTGGTGGTGACCGGGCGGGTCACCGATGCCGCGCTGGTCAGCGGCGCGGCACAGGCGCACTTCGGCTGGCGGCCGCAGGATCTGGACCAGCTGGCCGGGGCGGTGGCCGCCGGGCATGTCCTCGAATGCGGCACCCAGGCCACCGGCGGCAACTACTCCTTCTTCGGCGCCCATGACCTGCTGCGGCCCGGCTTCCCGCTGGCCGAGATCGCCGCCGACGGCAGCGCGCTGATCACCAAGCACCCGGGAACCGGCGGCGCGGTCACCACCGGCACGGTCACCGCCCAGCTGCTGTACGAGACGGCCGGCGCCCGCTATGCCGGGCCCGATGTGACGGCGCGGCTGGACACCGTACGGCTGACGGAGGAGGGGCCGGACCGGGTCCGGATCGACGGGGTGCGCGGCGAGGCGCCGCCGCCGACGCTCAAGACCGGGCTGACCCGCCTCGGCGGCTGGCGCAACGAGGTCACCTTCGTCCTGACCGGGCTGGCGGTGACGGCCAAGGCGGCGCTGGTCCGCCGGCAGATGGAGGCGGCCTTCGACGCGGCGGGGAACCGCCCGGCCGAGGTGCGCTGGACGCTGGCCCGCACCGACCGGGACGACGCGGACGTCCAGGAGGAGGCGAGCGCGCTGCTGCGGCTGGTGGTGCGGGACACCGACCAGGACGCGGTGGGGCGGGTGGTGAGCGGCGCCGCGGTCGAGCTGGCGCTGGCCAGCTACCCCGGCTTCCATGTCACCGCGCCGCCCGGCAAGGGCACCCCCTACGGGGTCTTCGAGGCGGTGGCGGTGGACGCGGCCGAGGTGCCGCAGCTGGCCGTACTGGCGGACGGCACCCGGGTCGGCATCCAACCCGCTCCCGATACAAGGGAGTTGAGGAGAGTGTCCGATCCGGCGCTGCCCGAGCCGCTGCCCGCCGGGCCCACCCGGCGCGGGCCCCTCGGCCGGGTCGCCGGTGCCCGTAGTGGTGACAAGGGCGGTTCGGCGAATGTCGGGGTGTGGGCCCGTACCGACCAGGCCTGGCGCTGGCTGGCGCATGAGCTGACCGTCGAGCGGTTCCGGCACCTGCTGCCGGAGACCGCGGAGCTGCCGGTCGACCGGCACGTACTGCCGAATCTGCGTGCGCTCAACTTCGTCGTCGACGGGCTGCTCGGCGAGGGCGTCGCGGCCCAGGCCCGGTTCGATCCGCAGGCCAAGGCCGTGGGGGAGTGGCTGCGCGCGCGGCACATGGACATACCGGAGGTGTTGTGGTGACCGTGCTCGCAACCGGGCTCGACCCGGCGGGCGCCGAGTACGCGGAGCGTCGTGAGGCGATGCTCGCGAAGCTGGCGGAGGTCGAGGCCGAACACGCGAAGGCGATCGCGGGCGGCGGTGAGAAGTATGTCGCCCGGCACCGGAAGCGCGGCAAGCTGCTCGCCCGGGAGCGGATCGAGCTGCTCGTCGACCCCGATACGCCGTTCCTGGAGCTGTCGCCGCTCGCGGCCTGGGGCAGCGACTATCAGGTCGGGGCCTCGCTGGTCACCGGCATCGGCACCGTCGCGGGCGTGGAGTGCCTGATCACCGCCAACGACCCGACGGTGCGCGGCGGCGCCAGCAACCCCTGGACGCTGAAGAAGGCGCTGCGGGCCAATGAGATCGCCTTCGCCAACCGGCTCCCGGTGATCTCGCTCGTCGAGTCCGGCGGCGCCGATCTGCCCAGCCAGAAGGAGATCTTCATTCCGGGCGGGGCGCTGTTCAAGGATCTCACCCGGCTGTCCGCGGCCGGCATCCCGACCGTCGCCGTGGTCTTCGGCAACTCGACCGCGGGCGGCGCCTACGTCCCCGGGATGTCCGACCACGTGATCATGGTCAAGGAACGCGCGAAGGTGTTCCTGGGCGGGCCGCCGCTGGTGAAGATGGCGACCGGCGAGGAGAGCGACGACGAGTCGCTGGGCGGCGCCGAGATGCACGCCCGCACCTCCGGACTCGCGGACTACTTCGCGGTGGACGAGCCGGATGCGCTGCGCCGGGCCCGGCGGGTGGTCGCCCGCCTCAACTGGCGCAAGGCGCAGCCCGATCCGGGGCCCGCCGACCCGCCCGAGTACGACGAGGAGGAGCTGCTCGGCATCGTCCCCGGCGACCTCAAGGCGCCGTTCGACCCGCGCGAGGTCATCGCCCGGATCGTGGACGGCTCGGACTTCGACGAGTTCAAGCCGCTCTACGGGCCGAGCCTGGCCACCGGCTGGGCCGAGCTGCACGGCTACCCCGTCGGCATCCTCGCCAATGCGCAGGGCGTGCTCTTCAGCGAGGAGTCCCAGAAGGCCGCACAGTTCATCCAGCTGGCCAACCAGCGCGACATCCCGCTGCTGTTCCTGCACAACACCACCGGCTACATGGTCGGCAAGGAGTACGAGCAGGGCGGCATCATCAAACACGGCGCGATGATGATCAACGCGGTGTCGAACTCGAAGGTGCCGCACCTGTCCGTCCTCATGGGCGCCTCGTACGGCGCCGGGCACTACGGCATGTGCGGCCGCGCCTTCGATCCGCGGTTCCTGTTCGCGTGGCCGAGCGCCAAGTCCGCCGTCATGGGGCCGCAGCAGCTGGCCGGGGTGCTCTCGATCGTCGCCCGCGCCTCGGCCGCGGCCAAGGGGCAGTCATACGACGACAAGGCCGACGCGGGGTTGCGCGCCATGGTCGAGCAGCAGATCGAGTCGGAGTCGCTGCCGATGTTCCTGTCGGGGCGGCTCTACGACGACGGTGTCATCGACCCGCGCGACACCCGGACCGTCCTCGGCCTGTGTCTGTCCGCCCTCCACAACGCGCCGGTCGAGGGCGCGCGGGGCGGCTTCGGCATCTTCCGGATGTGAGGCAGAAGTGATCCGTTCCCTCCTTGTCGCCAACCGCGGCGAAATAGCCCGGCGGGTCTTCCGCACCTGCCGTGAGCTGGGTATCTCCACCGTCGCCGTGCACTCGGACGCGGATGCCGGCGCCCCGCACGTCCGCGAGGCGGACACCGCCGTACGGCTCCCGGGCGACGCCCCGGCCGACACCTATCTGCGCGGCGATCTGCTCGTACGGGCCGCGCGGGCCGCGGGCGCCGACGCGGTCCACCCCGGCTATGGCTTCCTCTCCGAGAACGCCGGGTTCGCCGCGGCGGTGGCCGACGCGGGTCTCGCCTGGATCGGACCGCCGCCCGCCGCGATCGAGGCCATGGCGTCCAAGACGCGGGCCAAGGAGCTGATGGCCGGGGCCGGGGTGCCGCTGCTGGCCCCCGTCGACCCCGGGCAGGCCACCGAGGCCGATCTGCCGCTGCTGGTGAAGGCGGCGGCGGGCGGCGGCGGCCGCGGGATGCGCGTGGTCACCGAACTGGCCGCCCTGGAAGGCGAGTTGAAGGCGGCGGCGGCCGAGGCGGCGTCCGCGTTCGGGGACGGGGAGGTGTTCGTCGAGCCGTATGTCGTGGGCGGACGTCATGTCGAGGTGCAGATCCTCGCCGACGCACACGGGACGGTCTGGACGCTCGGCACCCGCGACTGCTCCCTCCAGCGCCGCCACCAGAAGGTCATCGAGGAGGCCCCGGCCCCCGGGCTCGCCGAGGAGCTGCGCGACACCCTCCACCGGGCCGCCGAACAGGCCGCCCGCGCCATCGGTTACCGGGGCGCGGGCACCGTGGAGTTCCTGGTCTCCGCGGACGGGCGGGCGTACTTCCTGGAGATGAACACCCGCCTCCAGGTCGAGCACCCGGTCACCGAGGCCGTCCACCGCCTCGACCTGGTCGCCCTCCAGCTGAGCGTCGCCGAGGGCCGCCCCCTGGACGCCGAACCGCCGCGCCCGCAGGGGCACGCCGTGGAGGCACGGCTCTACGCGGAGGACCCGGCGGCCGGCTGGCAGCCGCAGACCGGCACCCTGCACCGCCTGGAGCTGCCCGACGGCGTCCGGCTGGACTCCGGTGTGACCGACGGTGACACCATCGGCGTCCACTACGACCCGATGCTCGCCAAGATCATCGCCTGGGCGCCGAGCCGGGACGAGGCCGTACGGAAGCTGGCGGGCGCCCTGGAGCGGGCCCGCATCCACGGCCCGGTCACCAACCGCGAGCTGCTCGTACGGTCCCTGCGCCACCCGGAGTTCACCGACCCCGGCGCCCTGGACACCGGCTTCTACGACCGCAACCTCGCCGCACTGACCAAGAACGGCGACGGCGGGGCGGGCGTCTTCGCGCTCGCCGCGGCCCTGGCCGACGCACACGGCCGCTCCCGCTTCGGCGGTTTTCGCAACGTCCCCTCCGGACCGCAGGTCAAGACGTACGCCTGCGCGGGCACCGAGTACGAGATCCGCTACCGGCTCGGCCGGGACGGGCTGTCGGCCGAGGGCTTCCCGGACGTGCGGCTGCTGACCCTCGGACCGGACGAGGTCGTGCTCGAAGTGGACGGACTGCGGCGGCAGTTCGCGGTCACCCGCTACGGCGACCGGGTCCATGTCGACGCGCCCCCCGCCCCCGGCGGGGGAGCCCCCGCACCCGGCTCCTACGCCTTCACCGTGCTGCCCCGCTTCCCCGATCCCACCGCCCGTACGGAGCCCGGCTCACTGCTGGCGCCGATGCCCGGCACGGTCGTCCGGATCGCAACGGGCCTGACCGAGGGCGACCAGGTCGAAGCGGGGCAGCCGCTGCTGTGGCTGGAGGCGATGAAGATGGAACACAAGATCACCGCCCCGGCGGCCGGCACCCTGACCGCGCTGCCCGTCAGCCCAGGACAGCAGGTCGAGGTGGGGGCCCTGCTGGCTGTCGTGGCCGAGACGGCCGTGACCGAGACGGCCGTGGCCGGGGAGACCGCGGCCGGGGAGACCGTGGCGGACGCGGGCTGATCCCGCGCCGCCCGGCTTCCTCCGTACGCGCATCACCCGCACCCCACCCACCGCACACAAGGAGCCGTCATGAGCAGTGCCATGAGCAACCCTGTGATCGAGACCGAGGAACACCGCGCCCTGCGCAAAGCCGTCGCCGCACTCGGCAAGCGCTACGGCCGCGCATACTTCGCCCGTGCCGTGGCCGAGGGGGCGCACACCGACGAACTCTGGGCGGAGGCAGCCAAGTCCGGCTACCTCGGCGTCAACCTCCCCGAGGAGTACGGCGGCGGAGGCGGCGGCATCGTCGAACTCTCCCTCGTACTGGAGGAGCTGGGGGCGGCCGGCTGCCCGTTGCTGATGCTGGTGGTCTCGCCCGCCATCTGCGGCACCGTCATCGCCCGCTTCGGCACCGAGGACCAGAAGCGCACCTGGCTCCCGGGCCTCGCCGACGGCTCCCGCAAGATGGCCTTCGGCATCACCGAACCGGACGCCGGGTCCAACTCGCACCGCATCACGACCACGGCCCGCAAGGACGGCGCGGACTGGGTCCTCAACGGCCGCAAGGTGTTCATCTCGGGTGTGGACATCGCCGACGCCACACTGATCGTCGGCCGCACCGAGGACGCCCGGACCGGCCGCCTCAAGCCCTGTCTGTTCATCGTCCCCCGTGACACCCCGGGCTTCGGCCGCAGTCCGATCGCGATGGAACTCTCCGCCCCGGAGAAGCAGTTCGAACTGACCCTGGACGAGGTCCGGCTGCCCGCCGGGGCGCTGGTCGGTGACGAGGACGCCGGACTCCTCCAGCTCTTCGCCGGGCTCAACCCGGAGCGGATCATGACCGCCGCCTTCGCCCTCGGGATGGGCCGTTACGCCCTCGACCGGGCCCTCGACTACGCCCGTACCCGCCAGGTGTGGAAGGAGCCCATCGGCGCCCACCAGGCCCTCGCCCACCCCCTGGCCCAAGCCCATATCGAGCTGGAACTCGCCCGGCTGATGATGCAGAAGGCGGCGCACCTCTACGACGCGGGCGACGACATGGGTGCCGGCGAGGCCGCCAACATGGCCAAGTACGCGGCGGCCGAGGCCGCGGTGCACGCCGTCGACCAGGCCGTGCACACCCTCGGCGGCAACGGCCTCACCCAGGAGTACGGCCTCGCCTCGATGATCACCGCCGCCCGGGTGGCGCGGATCGCGCCGGTCAGCCGCGAGATGATCCTCAACTTCATCTCGCACCAGTCGCTGGGGCTGCCCAAGTCGTACTGAGCACGCCATGCTGCCCGTGCCGGCCGGCGGCCCCGCCCCCGGCCGACCGGACGGACCCGTAACCGGACCACCGCCGCACCACCCCGCCGTACCCCGCACCGCTCCGCCCCGCCATACCCACCGTCGAAGGGAAAGGCCCCGGCATGGTGTCCCACGTCTTCCACAGCGAGTACGCCGACGTCGCGCCCGTAGAGCTGCCGATCCACGAGGCCGTCCTCGGGCGGGCGGCGGAGTACGGTGAGCGGCCCGCCCTGATCGACGGGCTCGACGGCACCACCCTCAGCTACGCCCGGCTGGACCACTACAGCCGCCGGCTCGCGGCCGCCCTGGCCGCGGCCGGGGTACGCAAGGGCGAGGTAGTGGCCCTGCACAGCCCGAACAGCGTGCTCTTCCCGGTCGTGTGCTACGCCGTCTCACGCTGCGGGGCGGCGGTCACCACCGTCCATCCGCTGGCCACCGAGGGCGAGTTCACCAAGCAGCTGAAGGACTCCGGGGCCCGCCGGCTGGTGACCGTATCGGCGCTGCTGGACACCGCACGGGCCGCCGCACGGCAGGCCGGCGGCGTCGCCGAGATCCTCGTCTGCGACCGTGCCGAGGGCCACCGCTGCGTGCAGGACCTCCTCGCCTGCACCGACCCGGAACCGTCCGTCACCCTCGACCCGGCCGCCGACCTGGCCGTACTGCCCTACTCCTCCGGCACCACCGGCACCCCCAAGGGCGTGATGCTCACCCACCGCAGCATCGCCACCAACCTCGCCCAGCTCACCCCGCTGGTCACCAACAGCCCCGACGACCGGGTGCTGGCCGTGCTGCCCTTCTTCCACATCTACGGGCTGACCGCCCTGATGAACGCCCCGCTGCGCAACGGCGCCACCGTCGTGGTGCTGCCCCGCTTCGATCTGCGGCAGTTCCTGGCCGCGATCGAGGAGCACCGCATCACGGCCGTCTATGTCGCGCCCCCGATCGTGCTGGCCCTCGCCAAACACCCCCTGGTCGCCGACTACGACCTCTCCTCCCTGCGGTACATCGTCTCCGCCGCGGCACCCCTGGACGCCGAGCTGGCGGCGGCCTGCTCCCGGCGGCTCGGGCTGCCGCCGGTCCTGCAGGCGTACGGGATGACCGAGTTGTCCCCGGGCACGCACGTCGTGCCGCTCGACGTGCCGCATCCGCCGCCCGGCGCCGTCGGCAAGCTGATCCCCAATACGGAAATGCGGCTGGTGTCCCTGGAGACCGGTGAGGACGTGCCGCCGGGGGAGAGCGGTGAGATCCTCATCCGCGGCCCGCAGATCATGAAGGGCTATCTGGGGCGGCCCGCCGAAACCGACGCGATGATCGACCCCGACGGCTGGCTGCACACCGGCGACATCGGGCGGGCGGACGACGACGGCTGGCTGTATGTCGTCGACCGCGTCAAGGAATTGATCAAATACAAGGGCTACCAGGTCGCCCCGGCCGATCTCGAAGCGCTGCTGCTCGGGCATGACGCCATCGCCGACGCGGCGGTCATCGGCGTCGTGGACACGGACGGCAACGAGGTGCCCAAGGCATTCGTGGTCCGGCAGCGGGGGGCCCGGCTGAGCGAGGACGAGGTCATCGCGTACGTTGCCGGACAGGTCGCCCCGTACAAGAAAGTGCGCCGCGTGGAATTCCTGGACAGCGTGCCGCGCGCCACCACCGGAAAGATCCTGCGGCGCGAACTGCGCGCCAGGGAAAGGAGTTCGACGGCCCGATGACCGACGCACCCGCCACACCGCTGGTGGCACGCACCCATGAACAGGGCATCACCACCCTCACCCTGGACTCCCCGCACAACCGCAACGCCCTTTCCACCCGGCTGGTCGCCGAACTGCACCGGGCGCTCGCGGACGCCGCGGCCGACGACGCCACCCGCGCCGTCGTCCTCACCCACACCGGCGGCACGTTCTGCGCCGGTGCGGACCTCTCCGAGGCCACCTCGGGCACGGCGACGGACGGGCCGCTGGGCCTGGCCCGGCTGCTGCGCGGCATCGTGGCGCTGCCCAAACCGGTCGTCGCCCGGGTCACCGGACACGTCCGGGCCGGCGGCCTGGGCCTGCTCGGCGCCTGTGACATCTCCGCGGCCGGTCCTGACGCCACCTTCGCGTTCACCGAGGCCCGGCTCGGCCTCGCCCCCGCCGTCATCTCCCTGCCGCTGCTGCCGCGGCTCGACCCGCGCGCCGCGGGCCGCTACTACCTCACCGGCGAGAAGTTCGGCGCGGCGGAGGCGGCCAGGATCGGCCTGGTCACCCTCGCGCCCGATGACGTCGATACCGGCCTCGCCCCCGTACTGGACGGGCTGCGCAAGGGCTCACCGCAGGGCCTGGCCGAGTCGAAGAAGCTGGTCACCGCCGAGGTGCTGGCCGTCTTCGACCGGGACACCGAGGCGCTCGCCGAACAGTCCGCGCGGCTCTTCGGCTCCGCCGAGGCCCGCGAGGGCATGACCGCCTTCCTGGAACGGCGGGCCCCGGCATGGGCGCGCTGACCCCCGCCCACGGCCCCAAGCAGCCCCAGCAGGAACGCAGTCGCGCCACCCGCCTCAAACTGCTGGAAGCCGCCGTCTCCTGCCTGGCCGAGCACGGCTGGAGCGGCAGTACGGTCTCCGTGGTCGCCGAGCGGGCGGGTGTCTCCCGGGGCGCCGCCCAGCACCACTTCCGCACCCGCGAGGACCTCTTCACCGCGGCCGTCGAACACGTCGCGGACAAGCGCCAGGGCGCGGTCAAGGCGGTCGCCCACAACCTGCCGCCGGCCGGCTCGATGGCCCGCACCTGGATCATCGTCGAGGAGCTCGTCGGCCTCTACACGGGGCCGCTGTTCCGCGCCGCACTGCATCTGTGGGTGGCCGCCTCCGACGAGGAGCAGCTGCGCGAGCGGGTCACCGCCCTGGAGGCCCGGGTCGGCCGGGAGGCACACCGCACGGCGGTGGCGCTGCTGGACGCGGACGAGGCCGTGCCCGGCGTCCGGGAGACGGTCCAAGGACTGCTCGACATGGCCCGGGGGCTGGGGCTCGCCAATCTGCTGACCGATGACAAGGCCCGTCGCGACCGGGTTGTCGAACAGTGGGCGAAAATCATCGACGCCTTGCTGGCCCCTGCCGATTAGGGGCCTTCCCACGTTTTTGGCTTTCCCGCCGTGGGGGCTTCTCGCCGTTGCGCCTGCGGCGGGCCGGTCCGCTGCGCGGGGCTTTCGGGTGCCGGTGCCGGGTCTCCGCGGGTGGGTGTCCGGACTGCTTCGCTTTACGTCCGGACACCCAC